>JBJMUB010000041.1:0-2599 GCA_045811385.1 Sphingomicrobium sp.
GACGCTGGGCCGGATCATGAACGTCATCGGCGAGCCGATCGACGACCGCGGCCCGATCGGCAGCGACCTTTCGGCGCCGATCCACGCCGAGGCCCCGGCCTTCGTCGACCAGTCGACCGAAGCCTCGATCCTGGTCACCGGGATCAAGGTCATCGACCTCCTCGCGCCCTACGCCAAGGGCGGCAAGATCGGCCTGTTCGGCGGCGCCGGAGTCGGCAAGACAGTGCTCATCCAGGAACTCATCAACAACATCGCCAAGGGCCACGGCGGAGTCAGCGTGTTCGCCGGCGTCGGCGAGCGGACCCGCGAAGGCAACGACCTCTATCACGAGTTCCTCGACGCCGGAGTCATCGCCAAGGACAAGGACGGCAACCCGACCCCCGAGGGCTCCAAGGTGGCGTTGGTGTTCGGCCAGATGAACGAGCCGCCCGGCGCCCGCGCCCGGGTCGCTCTCTCGGGTCTCGCCCAGGCCGAATATTTCCGCGACGTCGAAGGCCAGGACGTTCTGTTCTTCGTCGACAACATCTTCCGCTTCACCCAGGCCGGCTCGGAAGTGTCGGCTTTGCTCGGCCGGATTCCGTCCGCGGTGGGCTACCAGCCGACCCTCGCCACCGACATGGGCACGCTGCAGGAGCGGATCACCTCCACCACCAAGGGCTCGATCACCTCGGTCCAGGCGATCTACGTTCCGGCCGACGACCTGACCGACCCCGCGCCGGCTACCTCGTTCGCCCACCTCGACGCGACGACCACGCTGAGCCGCGCGATCTCGGAGCTCGGCATCTACCCGGCGGTCGACCCGCTCGATTCGACCAGCCGAGTGCTCACCCCCGCGGTCGTCGGGCAGGAGCATTACGAGACGGCCCGCGCCGTCCAGGAAACCCTGCAGCGCTACAAGAGCCTGCAGGACATCATCGCCATCCTCGGTATGGACGAGCTGTCGGAAGAGGATAAGCTGGTGGTCGGCCGCGCCCGCAAGATCCAGCGTTTCCTGTCGCAGCCGTTCCACGTCGCCGAGGTGTTCACCGGCATTCCCGGCAAGTTCGTCCAGGTCGAAGACACCGTCCGCTCGTTCAAGGCGGTGGTCAGCGGCGAGTACGACCACCTCCCCGAAAGCGCCTTCTACATGGTCGGCGGGATCGAGGAAGCGGTCGCCAAGGCCGAGAAACTGGCGCAGGAGGCTTAAAACCCTCGCCCCTTTAGGGGAGAGGGAAGAGCCGCGAAGCGGCGAAGGGAGAGGGGACCGATGTAGCCCCCTCTCCCGGCCTCTCCCCTGAAGGGGAGAGGAGGAAGGAACAGAATGACCGATTTACGCCTAGAAGACTGCGTCAACACCCACTGCCCGTGGTCCGGCGACCCGGTCAGCGCGGACAGCCTGACGCTCTACCGGGGCGAGGTCGTCGGCTTCTGCAACCCCGGCTGCCGCGACAAGTTCGAGGCGGCGACGCGCGCGTTCGACGCGAAGATTGAAGGCAAGGACTGATGGCCGATCTGCATTTCGAGCTGGTCACCCCCGACCGCCTGGTGATGAGCGACGACGTCTACATGGTCGTCGTCCCCGGCACCGAGGGCGAATCCGGGATCATGGCCGGCCACGCGCCCTACATGACCACGCTCCGCGACGGCGAAGTCGCGGTCTACCGCAGCCAGAGCGCGCAGCCCGAGCGCATTCCCGTCACCGGCGGCTTCGCCGAAGTCAGCGAGCGCGGCCTTACCGTGCTGGCGGAGAGCGCGGGCGCCTAAGCTCCTCCCCGTCTTGCGGGGAGGTGGCAGGCCGCAGGCCTGACGGAGCGGCGTCCGAGACCTGCACCATACCCCCTCCACCACCGAGCTGCGCTCGGCGGTCCCCCTCCCTGTCTCGGGGAGGATTAACGCAGTTAGGCTTTTCTAAAAGTTTAGCCCGTAATCACACACCCGATTTCCGCGGTAACTGCGAACGGAACAGGGTGGCATGAGCGCATTCGGCAAGCGTGGTGGCATGGGCGGCGGCGGACGGCCGAGTTTCGGCGTCGCCAAGCCGATGAAGGGCGGCCCCGGCAAGGCCCAGGCGATCCCCCAGGAACCCGAGGGCGGCGATCAGTTCCCGCCGCTCGACGAGCTGACTCCGCCGGCCGACGCTCCGCCTTCGGATACCGGCCTCACGCCGATGGGCGCGATGGACAAGCTGACCGCGCGCCAGAACGCCAGCGGCGAGCAGGGCAGCAGCAAATCGGAAGGCTTCGAGGCCTCGGTCCACCGGATCAAGGAACAGGTGCTTCCGCGCCTGCTCGAGCGAGTCGATCCCGAAGCCGCCGCGACCCTCTCGAAAGACGAGCTGGCCGAGGAATTCCGGCCGATCATCGGCGAGGTGCTGACCGAGCTCAAGATCAACCTCAACCGCCGCGAGCAGTTCGCGCTCGAGAAGGTGCTGGTCGACGAATTGCTCGGCCTCGGCCCGCTCGAGGAACTGCTCGCCGATCCGGCGATCAGCGACATCATGGTCAACGGCCCCGACCAGTGCTTCGTCGAGCGCAAGGGCAAGCTGGAGCTGGCCAAGATCCAGTTCCGCGACGAGGAGCATCTGTTCCAGATCGCCCAGCGCATCGTCAACAAGGTCGGC
>JBJMUB010000042.1:0-33867 GCA_045811385.1 Sphingomicrobium sp.
CGGCCAGTGGGATGAACTTCGCCGGCGAGATGGCCCCGCGCGCCGGATGCTCCCAGCGGACGAGGGATTCGAAGCCGGAGACTTCCTCCTCCGCGGTGCGGACGATGGGCTGATAATGGACCGACAGCTCGCCGCGCTCGATCGCCTGGCGAAGGTCATTCTCGAGCAGCTGGCGCTCGGCCGCGTCGCTGTGCATCGAGGGCTCGTAGATGCGGTGCTTGCCGCGGCCGGCGCCCTTGGCGGCGTAAAGCGCGAGGTCGGCGTTGCGGACGAGAGCGTCGGCGCTGGCCCGACCCGGATCGCCAATGGCAATGCCGACCGAAGCGCCGATCGTCACCTTGTTGCCCTCGATCATGTAAGGACGCGAGACTTGCTCGATCAAGGTTCGAGCGAGGGATTCGAGGAGCCCAATGTCGACCGCGCCGGGAAGCACCGCCTGGAACTCATCTCCGCCGAGGCGCCCGACCTGGCCATGATTGCCCATGACCAAGGTCAGCCGGTCGGCGACCTCGCGCAGAAGCGCGTCGCCGACCGGGTGGCCGAGCGTGTCGTTGACGTTCTTGAACCGGTCGAGGTCGATCAGGAACATGCTGCAGCCGCGCTGGCGGTGGGTCGCGTTGCGAAGCGCTTCGTCGAGCGTCTGGCGCATCATCGCCCGGTTGGGCAGCGAGGTCAGCGAATCGAACCGGGCAAGCCGCGAAATCTCCTGCTCGGAGCGGCGCTGCTCGGTGAGGTCGGTGCCGATTCCGCGGAAGCCGAGGAAGCGGCCGCGCTCGTCGAAGATCGGATTGCCGGACAGCGACCAATGGACGTCCTGGTCGCTCGCCGGACGGACTACCACGTCGGAGAATGGGAAGCGCGCGGATAGGTGGAAGCCGAGCGTCTTGCGTTCCTCGACGATGCCCGAGCCGTCGGTATCGACCGACAGCAGGTCGGTGAACTGGCGGCCGAGCAGCTCTTCCGGCTCGCACTGAAAGTCGTCGGCGAGCTGTCTGGAAACGTAGGACAGCGTGCCTTCGGCGTTGGTTTCCCAGAACCAGCCGCGCCCGCTGTTCTCGAACTCGTCGATGAATCGCAGGGCCTTGCGCGCCAGGGCGTCGAGCTGCAGCCGCGTTCGGCCGGCGACCAGGATTTTGCGGGTCCCGGCGACGCTGTACGCGACGAGCACCAGCCCGATGATTTCGACTCCGATCGGAACCAGCTGGGAGTTGGCGAGGAAAATGGCGGAGATGGACGAGACAATCCCGTTGACCAGCGCCATCGCGGGTGAATTGATCGACACGATCGCACCCATGGTGATGCCCGCGCACATCACGATCTGGGCCGCCGAAATCGGTACGACAAAGGCGTCGTCGGCGACCGCATGCCCGAACCAGGTCCACAACAAGCCGGTCGCCGCGAGATAGCCGCAAAGTCCCCTGACCACGGTGTGCGGCGAGAAATTGAATCGCGGCCGGAGAAACAGCGCAGTCGCCGCGGCTGCGTCAATAACAAGCGTCAGCAGCGACGGGATCAGCGGGTTGTCGAGGCACGCGCAGAACTGCAGCTTCGGTGAAAGCGCGAGATAGGCCGCGGTAATCAGCAGGTGAGTGAAGCCGAGCAACAGCGCGATCTGGTCGAGCCCGGCGACGCGCCAGTCGGCAAGCGACTCTTCGCTGGTCTCCGGATTGTGCACGTCGAACCACAAGGCTTCGCGGATCGACGCCCGTTGGGCCGCGGGATCGTTGACTTCAATGGCACTGGCGAATCGCGACCGACGCATTTGACCCCACGCTTGGCTCCACGCGCGCATGCGCAGGAGCGCTGTTCACGCGCGCAAGTTAAACCGGAATCAATTAACGGGCCGGCCAAGAAAGGCGGTTACCGCTCCGTTAGTCAGTCTGCTCGGGCAGGAAATCGGCCACGGAAAGGTAGCGTTCGCCGGTGTCGTAGTTGAAGCCGAGCACCCGCGAACTTTCGCCTAGTTCCGGCAATTTCTGTTCGATCGCCGCAAGCGTCGCGCCGGACGAGATGCCGACCAGCATGCCCTCCTCACGAGCTGCTCGCCGGGCCATGTCCTTGGCCGCTTCCGGCGTGACCTGGATGACTCCGTCGAGCACCGCCGGGTTCATGATCGCGGGAATGAAACCGGCCCCAATGCCCTGGATCGGATGGGGACCGGGGTCACCGCCCGACAGCACGGCGGACAGCGTCGGTTCGACTGCGAAGGCCTTGAGGTTGGGCCACGCCTGCTTGAGAACTTCGGCACACGCCGTGATGTGGCCGCCCGTTCCGACACCGGTGATCAGCGCATCGGGCGGCGCATCGCCGAAATCGCGCAGAATCTCCTGCGCCGTCGTCCGGCGATGGACTTCGAGGTTGGCTGGATTCTCGAACTGTTGCGGCATCCATGATCCCGGCGTGGAATCGATGATTTCCTGCGCCCGGGCGATCGAGCCCTTCATGCCCTTCTCGCGCGGAGTAAGCTCGAACTCGGCGCCGTAAGCGAGCATCAGCCGGCGGCGCTCGACGCTCATGCTGTCGGGCATCACCAGGATCAGGCGATAGCCCTTGATCGCAGCGACCATGGCCAGGCCGATTCCGGTGTTGCCGGAGGTCGGCTCGACGATCACTCCGCCGGGCTTCAGCTTGCCGCTGCGCTCGGCGTCCTCGACCATCGATAAAGCGATTCGGTCCTTGATCGACCCGCCCGGATTGACCCGCTCCTGCTTGATCCACACCTCGGCCTTGTCGCCGAAAAGTCGGTTGATCCGGACGTGCGGCGTGTTGCCAATGGTTTCGAGGATATTCGCGGCCTTCATTCCAGGCTCTCCTCCAAGGGTGCCTCAGTGCGGCGCAAATCGGGCGCGTCGAAGCTTTTTGCAAGCCGCAGCTCGGGGAACCACCAACTCCACAGCAGCACGACGGCAATCGCGCCGAACCCGCCGGCGATGACCGACGTCACCGGGCCGATGAGGGCGCCGAGGAAGCCGGATTCTGCTTCGCCGAGCTCGTTCGAGGCCGAGATGAACAGCGACGACACCGCGCCGACCCGGCCGCGCATCTCGTCGGGGGTGTAGAGCTGGATCAGCGACTGGCGGACATAGACAGAGAACATGTCGGCGGCGCCGAGCACGGCGAGGCAGGCGAGCGACAGCGGCATCGAGCGCGAGATACCGAAGACGATCGTCGCGGCGCCGAACACGCCGACCGCGGCAAGCATCTTGGCGCCGACGTTGTGCTTCAGCGGACGAACCGAGAAGAAGGCGGCGGTCAGCGTCGCACCCACCGCGGGCGCCGCGCGGAGATGGCCGAGGCCTTCGGGCCCGGCATGCAGAACGTCGCGGGCGAACACCGGAAGCATCGCGGTCGCTCCGCCGAGCAGTACCGCGAACAGGTCCAGGCTGATCGCTCCGAGCACGAGGCGGTTGCGCCGGACATAACGCAAGCCGTCGACCATCTGCTTCCATGGATGACGGTCACGATCGATTTCGGTTCGGGCGACCGGTCCGATGCACAGCAATCCGATGATCGCGACAGCGAACAGGAGTGCGCTGGCCGCGTAAGGGGCGAAGGGCGCGGCGGCGTAGAGATAGCCGCCGATGGCCGGGCCGGCGATGGCACCGCTCTGCCAGGCGATCGACGACAATGCGATCGCTCGGGGCAGGATCTCGCGCGGAACGAGGTTCGGGGCGAGGGCCTGCAGGGCAGGACCGGCGAAGGCCCGCGCAACGCCCAAAAGCGCGGCGACGGTGTAGAGCGCGAGCAGCGTCGTCGTCTGCGTCCAGGCGAACAACGCCAGAGCGATGGCACAGCCGAGTTCGAGCGCGAGCGCCGCGCGCGCGATCCACCGTCGGTCGAGCCGGTCCGCCGTCCAGCCGGTGACCAGGGTCAGCAGGAACAAGGGCACGAATTGGACGACGCCGATGATCCCGAGGCGAAGCGCGGCTTCCTTGAGGCCCATCGTCTCGCGCGCGATGTCGTAAACCTGCCAGCCGATGACGATGACCATCGCCATCTGGCCGATGGTCGTGGTCAGCCGCGCGAGCCAGAAGTAGCGGAATGCCGGGATTCTGAGCGGTTCGGGGAGCAGGCTCACCCGGCGCGCCTAGCGGGGCGAATTCCGGGCGGCAACCGCTCGTCGGTTCGCCGATGGCGGCTTGCCGTTGCGGCGGGCGCGCCCTAGGCACCCGCCCCCGAGAGGAGAGAGGGATGCGAGCACTTTTGATTGCGTCGGCGATGGCCGCGCTGGCAGTTTCCGGCTGCAAGGTCGCCACCGCGCCGGAGAACAATACGGCGTCGCAAACCGCCCAGGCCAAGGACTGGCCGGGCTTCGTCAACAATTTCATCGAGGCGACATTCAAGTCCAATCCCGGTTTCGCGGTTCAGCAGGGCCGCCACGAATATGACGGCCAGATCGCCGACTTGTCGCCGCAGGCGATGACCGCCGAGGTCGATCGGCTGAAACAAGCGATCGCGGATGCGCAGGGTTTCACCGACGACAAACTGACGCCCGAGCAGCGCTATCAGCGCGATTATCTGATCGCGGTGGCGAAGGGGCAGCTGTTCTGGATCGACCCTGCCGGCGCCGACCAGTTGCACAACAACCCGGCCGCTTATCTCGGTTTCGTCGACCCCTCGGTCTATATCACCGTGCCCTATGCTCCGAAGGAGCAACGGCTGAAATCCTACATCAAATTCCTCCAGAATGTGCCGCGCGCCGTCGAGCAGATGCGCGCCAACATCAAAACGCCGATGGCGACCAGCTTCGTCGATTATGCCAAGAACGCCTTCGGCGGGTTCGTTTCTTATTATCCGGGCGACGGCACCGCGGCGTGGAAGGGCGTCGGCACGCCCGAGGACCAGCAGGCGCTCAAGGCCGCGACCGACAATGCCGTGAAGGCGATGCAGGATACGGTCGCCTGGGTCGAAAACCAGCGCTCGGCGGCCAAGCCCAATTTCGCCCTGGGCAAGGCGAAGTTTCAGCGGATGCTGGCGGACACCGAGATGGTGACCACCCCAGTCGAAACCCTCGAGCAGATCGGCCGCGCCGACCTCGCCGCGAACCAGAAGCTGCTCGGCGAGGCCTGCTCGCGCTACGCGCCGGGCCAGACCATCGCAGCCTGTATGCTCAAGATGAACGCCGACAAGCCGGCCGGCGGACCCGTCGCCGAAGCACGGCGGCAACTGCCGATGTTGAAGCAGTTCCTCATCGACCACGACATCGTCTCGATCCCGGGCCCGGAAGAAGCGAAGGTCGAGGAAGCGCCGCCGTACAACCGCCAGAACGCCGCCTACATCAACATCCCCGGGCCGTACGAAAAGGGGCTGCCGTCGGTCTATTATATCGCGCCGCCCGATCCGACCTGGCCCAAGGCCGAGCAGGAGGCATTCATCCCCGGCAAGTCGGACCTGTTGTTCACCTCGGTCCATGAGGTGTGGCCCGGCCACTTCCTCAACTTCCTCCACGCCAACCGCTCGAAGGACATCTTCGGCCGGGTGTTCGTCGGCTACGCCTTCGCCGAAGGCTGGGCCCATTACGGCGAGGAGATGATGCGCGTGAAGGGCGTCGGCGGCGGCGGCGACGAGGTCGTGATCGGCCAGCTCTCGAACGCGCTGCTGCGCGATTGCCGCTTCCTGTCGGCGATCGGAATGCACACCGGCTCGATGACCCAGCAGCAGAGCTACGATCTGTTCCGCAACCAATGCTACCAGGATCCGGGCAATGCCAAGCAGCAGGCCGCGCGCGGGACCTACGACCCGGCCTATCTCAACTACACGATGGGCAAGCTGATGATCCGCAAGCTCAGGGACGACTGGTCGGCAAGCCGCGGCGGCGAGAAAGCGTGGAAAGCGTTCCACGACCAGTTCCTGAGCTACGGCGGTCCCCCGATCCCGCTGGTCCGCCAGCAGATGATGGGCGGCAAGGCCGAAGCGGTGTTTTAGCGCTTCACGTTCGCTGTTTGTTCTTGTACAACGCGGCGATGACGAGCGCACCAAATCCTCCCCGGAACGGGGAGGGGAACCGCAAGCGAAGCGCAGCGGTGGAGGGGACCCACCTCAGCCGCGCCGCTTCGTCCGTGGGCCCCCTCCACCATTCGCCTGCGGCTCATGGTCCCCCTCCCCGTTCCGGGGAGGAATGAAGGTGGCCAAGGTCAAAGCGCGCTACGTCTGCCAGGCTTGCGGGTCGGTGTCGCACCGGTGGCAGGGGCAGTGCGCCGACTGCGCCGAGTGGAACACGCTCGTCCAGGAAGCGGCCGAGGTGTCGAGCATCTTCGCCGCCAAGCACAACCTCCAGGGCGGCGGGCGAGTGATTCCGCTGATCGGTCTGGAGACTCCGGCGGCGCTGCCCGAGCGCCTGCCGAGCGGAATCGCCGAGTTCGACCGGGCGATCGGCGGCGGCATCGTCGCCGGCTCGGCGCTGCTGGTCGGCGGCGATCCGGGCATCGGCAAGTCGACCCTGCTGCTGCAGGTCGCGGCTCGGCTGGCCAGCGAGGATCATCGCGTCGTCTACGTTTCCGGCGAGGAATCGGCCGAGCAGGTGCGGCTGCGCGCGGTCCGGCTCGGCCTTGGCGGAGCGCCGGTGCGGCTGGCGGCGGCGACCTCCGTCCGCGACATCCTGACTACGGTCACCGACGAGCCGCCCGCCCTGCTGGTCGTCGACTCGATCCAGACCATGCATTCGGACCTGATGGACGGCGCGCCCGGCACGGTCAGCCAGGTCCGCGCCTCGGCGCAGGAGCTGGTGCGCTTCGCCAAGGAGCGCGGCACCGCGGTCGTGCTGGTCGGCCACGTCACCAAGGACGGCACCATCGCCGGCCCGCGCGTGCTCGAACATATGGTCGACACCGTGCTGAGCTTCGAAGGCGAGCGCAGCCACCAGTATCGCATCCTCCGCGCGATGAAGAACCGCTTCGGCGGCACCGACGAGATTGGCGTGTTCGCGATGGAGACGGAGGGTCTGAGCGAGGTGCCCAACCCGTCGGCCTTGTTCCTGACCCACCGCGGCGAGCCGGTCAGCGGCACCAGCGTCTTCCCGGCGATCGAGGGCTCGCGGCCGGTGCTGGTCGAGATCCAGGCGTTGACCGTGCGGCTGGCCAGCGGGGCGACCCCGCGCCGCGCGGCGGTCGGGTGGGACAGCGGCCGGCTGGCGATGGTCCTCGCGGTGCTGGAGGCGCGCTGCGGCCTCAGCTTCGCCACCGCCGAAGTCTATCTCAACGTCGCCGGCGGCTACCGCCTCAGCGACCCCGCCGCGGATTTGGCGGTCGCCGCGGCGCTGGTGTCGGCGCTGTCGGAAAAGCCGGTGCCAAGCGAAGCGGTGGTCCTCGGCGAGATAGCGCTCTCAGGCGAAATCCGCCCGGTCGCGCACGCCGGATTGCGCCTGAAAGAATCGGCCAAGCTCGGCTTCGAAACGGCGTGGGCCCCGAAGGGCGTAAAAGGCGGGGACGGTCTGGGCCTGGCTGAATTCGGCAATTTGCGCGAGCTGGTCGATCAGATTTTAGGGCGTTAGCTCCTACGCCGCGTCGGCGACGATGCGCCGGAGCGCCCAGCGCAGATGAAAGCGGCCGTCGATTGTGTCGAAGCCGAGTTCGCGGTCCATGGCGCCAGCGACTTGCGTGGCCTCGAGGTTGGGCATCGAGAACAACAAGCGGCAGAAGGCTCCCGCGTCCTGCATATTGTGGAACCGCCACGGCATGGCGACGACCGCGTCCTCGGCGATCTTGAACCCGGCCGCCTCGATCTGGCCGGTAGTGCGTTCGCCGAGGAAGATCCCGGCGTGGCCCATTGGGTTATGCTCGTCGACGAAGCCGTTGAGGAAGGTGGCGACCGGCGTGCCGGCCTGGGCGTCGGCGATGACCGCTCGGCCGCTGGGCTTCAGCAGGCGACGCATCTCGCGGAACACGGCGGGGAGGTCGGGTTCGTGGTGGAGCGCGGCGAGGCTGACGATCGCATCGACCGAGCCGTCCGCCAGGGGCACGGCGGTGATCGGCGCTTTAATGCACTCCACCCCGGCCCGGCACGCGCTGACGAAATCGTCCGACGGGTCGACTCCGACATAGCGCCATCCTTCTGGCAGGCGTCGGGCGAGATAGCCGCCGCCCGAGGGCAGGTCGCACAGCAGGCCTGTTCGGCCGGCGAGCGGCTCCAGCACCGCGCGGAACTCCGCCTCGCGCGCGTCCGGGCATTCGGCCATCGCCTGCTGGTAGGCCGCGCCGCGCTTGGCGAAAATTTCCGAATATGTGTCGAACATCAGGCGCTGAGTTTGATCCGCGCCATCCGCGGGACCTGCGGCGACAGCCCGAGCAATTCGCGGAACGCGGCCTGCGCCGGCGGGAAGCAATGCTTCAGATATTCGAACTGCGGATCGGGCGAGAAGGGGAAGAAGCTCATCGTTGCATTCGCCTCGAACAGCACGACTTTGCCGTCCTGAGCGACGCCGTAGTCCATGCCGAAGAAGTCGAGCGGCATGCGCTCGCGGACGCGCTCGAGCACCCTCCGCACAACCGGCGGGAATGGGTCCGCGCTTTCCAGCAGAGCGCGTTCCTCCGCGACGACGCCCGGATGCTCGGCCATGAACCGCCCCCGGTCCTTGGCGTGGACGTTCCAATGGTCCGACACGAGCATGTGCCGAAGCACGATGCGCTCGCCGATGAAGAAGGCGCGATACTTGCGGTAAAGGCCGTCGGCGCCGGCGAAATCGACGAACTGCGTCGCGACATGATCGCCCGGGGTCAGCGCCGCGACGGCATCGCCAACGGAGTCGAAGCGGCCGACGATCTTGCCGCTGTGCGTGCCGACCTTGCGCAGGATTAGCGGCGGCGTGACTCCGGCCTTGGCGATCGCGGCGGCGGCGATTGCCGGCTTGGCGCCGTTCAAACGCGCGGTCTTGGGGACGATCAGCCCGGGGATGCCGGACAGCAGCCGGGCGACCTGGTCGCGGGTCGTCCGCAGCACGGCCTCGGGCTTGTTGATCACTCGGCCGGACACGCCGCGCAGGACCTTGCGGAGGTTCTCGAGCACCTTGGCGTTGGCTTCGGGCTCGGTGATCAGGTTGAGCAGCACGCGATAGCCGGTGAGGTCCGCCTGCCGCCCCTGGCGGAAGTAGTTGCGCGTGAGGTGCAGCCGGTGATGCGGCTCGGGCGGAATCAGCAATTTGGTGAGGTCGCTGGCGCCCGACAGGATGAGGCGCGAGCCTTTTTCGGCGATTTGGTCGGCTTCGTCGCCGCTGCCGATGATGAAGAGCAGATCCGCGTCCCCCGACATGGGCCGTGAATGACTGATCCGCTGGTGGCTCGCAATGACCAAAAGAGGTTGCTAGCGCCGCTTGATGACCGCACTCGACGTCTTCGTCTTCCTGCTGCTGATCGGTGGCGCTGCCGTCGGCTTCGTGCGCGGCTTCGTCCACGAGGTTATCTCGCTGCTCGCCTGGGTGGTCGCGATCGCGATGCTGAAGCTGTTCCATGCGCAATTGTGCGGCGGACTGATCGGCACGGTCGGGACGAGCTCGGCCGCGGCCGCGGTCCTGGCGTTCGCGATCCTGTTCGTCCCGAGCTTCCTGCTGGTCAAGCTGGTCGCTCGGTCGCTCGGCGGTCGGACCCGGCGCCATGCGGTGCTCGGCCCGTTCGATCGGGTGCTCGGCGGCGGCTTCGGAATGCTCAAGGGTCTGCTCGCGGTGACCCTGTTCTTCCTCCTCGCCAACCTCGCCACCGACATGGTCTACGGCGCCCAGGCCGAGCGTCCGGACTGGATGCGCAAGTCGCGGACCTATCCGCTGCTGATGGCCAGCGGCCGAGCGATCGTCGATTGGGTCGAGGCTCGGCGGCGGGATCCTCCCCGGAACGGGGAGGGGGACCATCCGAAGGATGGTGGAGGGGGCCCACCGAATTTGCAGGTCTCTACTGTGGGCCCCCACCACCACCACACTTCGCGTCGCGGTCCCCCTCCCCGTACCGGGGAGGATTGGGAGGAGTTATGATCCGCCTCCACGACACCATGACCCGGGAAAAACGGGCGTTCGTTCCGCAGAATCCGAAGCGCATCACCATGTATGTGTGCGGACCGACGGTCTACGGCCGGGCGCACATCGGCAATGCGCGCCCGGCGGTGGTGTTCGACACGCTGGCGCGGCTGATCCGGCACGAATTCGGCGCCGACAGCCTGGTCTATGCCCGCAACGTGACCGACGTCGACGACAAGATCATCGCCGCGGCCGCCGCGGAAGGCGTCGATCCGAGCGTCATCACCGAGCGTTACGAGCGCCTCTACCTCGAGGACATGGGCGCGCTCGGAGTGCGCCCGCCGACGATCGCACCCCACGCGACCCAGGAAATCGCGCCGATGGTGGCGATGATCGAGCGGCTGGTCGGGCAGGGCCATGCCTATGAAGCGCAGGGCCACGTGCTGTTCAGCGTCCCGTCGTGGAGCGACTATGGCGAGCTGTCGCGCCGCGATCGCGATGCGATGATCGCCGGCGCCCGGGTCGAGGTCGCGCCCTACAAGCGCGATCCGGCCGACTTCGTCCTGTGGAAGCCGAGCCACGAGGGCGTTGTCGGCTGGAACTCGCCGTGGGGCCGCGGCCGCCCCGGCTGGCACGTCGAATGCTCGGCGATGATCGAGCGTCATCTCGGCGAGACGATCGACATCCACGGTGGCGGGCTCGACCTTATCTTCCCGCACCACGAGAATGAGATCGCCCAGAGCCGCTGCGCCCACTCGGGAGTGCCGCTTGCGCGCTACTGGGTGCACAACGGCTTCGTCGACATGGGCTCGGAGAAAATGTCGAAGAGCCTCGGCAACATCGTCACTCCGGCGGAGCTGCTCGAGCAGGGCCATCGCGGCGAGACCCTGCGGCTGGCGCTGCTGTCGGCGCATTATCGCCAACCGCTGAGCTGGACCGACGAGGTAGTCGCGCAGGCCAGGACCAATCTCGACCGCCTGTACCGGACGGTCGGCGACGCCGAGCCGGGCGAGCCGGACGAAGGGGTCGTCGAAGCGCTCCGCGACGATCTCAACACGCCGCTCGCGCTGACCCGGCTGATCGCGCTGGACGATCCGGAGGTGGTGAAGGCCAGTGCTGCGTTGCTCGGCCTGCTCGAGATTTCGGCTGATCAATGGTTCAAAGGCGGTGCGGACGAGGCTGAGATTGAAGCGCGCATCGCCGAGCGGAACGAGGCCAAGAACGCCCGCGACTTCGGGACGGCGGACCGGATCCGCGAGGAGCTCAAGGCCGCGGGGATCGTCTTGGAAGACGGACCCGGCGGTACCACTTGGCGCAAGGAATGAACGCCCCGCTCTACACGACTGAAATCCTGCGGCTGGCGGCCTCGCTCGGCGAACCGCGCGAGCTGGAGCGTGAGGATGGCCGCGCGGAGCTTCGTTCGCCGACCTGCGGCAGCCGGATCGGCATGTCGGTCGAACTCGACAACGCCGGGCGGGTCGCCGCGCTGTCGCAACGGGTGCACGCCTGCGCCTTCGGCCAGGCGTCGGCAGCGCTGCTCGAGCGCGGCGCGATCGGCCGGACTCGCGACGACGTCGAGCAGGCGCTCGACGCGCTTGGCGATTGGCTTGGCGGCAGTGACGCGGAGCCCGGCTGGGGACTGAGCGCGCTTGCTCCGGCGCGTTCGCGCGTGTCCCGCCATGGCGCCATCCTGCTTCCTTTCCGGGCGCTCCTCGCGGCGCTGGACTCCGCTCGGTGACCAACGCGGCCGACGCGGCTCAGGCCACCAGCGCGATCCTCGAGAGCGGCGCGATCATGCTCGGTGTCGCCCTGGTGTTCGTCACGACGTTCCGCCGGGCCGGGCTCGGAGCAACCCTCGGCTATATCGTCGCCGGAGCGCTGATTGGACCGTCGCTGCTCGACCTGTTCCGCGATCCGGAAGCCGTCCTTCGGGTGTCGGAAATCGGCATCGCCTTGCTGCTGTTCATCGTCGGGCTCGAGCTCGAGCCGCGGCGGCTGTGGCGGCTGCGCCGCGATATCTTCGGCCTCGGGCTGGCGCAGGTCGTCCTGTGCGGCCTGGCGGTCAGCGCCCTGTTGCATTTCGGTCTCGGCCTGTCGCTGCAGGCGGCGATCGCGGTCGGCCTCCCGCTTGGCCTGTCGTCCACCGCCCAGGTGCTGCCGTGGCTGCGCTCGGAGAATGAACTCAACACCGAACAAGGCGAGCGCGCGTTTTCGATCCTGCTGTTCCAGGACCTGTCGATCGTTCCCTTGATCACGATCATCGCGGCGATGTCGCGGGTCGCGCCCGATCCGACCGTGCCCGCCGGGTGGACGATGGCGCTCTATACGTTGCTGGCGACCGCCGGTCTCGTGGCTGTCGGCCATTTCCTGCTCAACCCGCTGTTCCGGCTGATCGGCCGGCTCGGCGAGCGTGAGCTGTTCGTCGTCGCCGGCCTGTTCACGGTGATCGGCTCGGCGGCGCTGATGCACTGGCTCGGCCTATCGACCGCGCTCGGGGCGTTCGTCGCCGGCGTCGTCCTCGCCGAATCGCCCTACCGTCACGAGATCGAAAGCGACGTCGAACCGTTCCGCTCGATCCTGCTCGGCCTGTTCTTCCTCTCGGTCGGCATGCTGCTCGATCTCAAGCTCATCGCCGAGCGTCCGTTCTATGTGATCGGAATCGCGGCCGCCGTGATCGCGACCAAGACGGTCCTGATCACCGGGCTCAGCCGAATGTTCAGCTGCAGCTGGGCGCGCAGCTTCCGTCTCGGGCTGCTCCTGAGCCAGGCGGGCGAATTCGGCTTCGTCCTGTTCGCGCAGGCAACCGCGGCGGGACTCATCCTGCGTCCGACGGCGTCGCTGTTTACTGCCGTGGTGACGATTTCGATGATCGCAACGCCCTTCCTCATGCGTCTGACCGACTGGCTCGAACGGCGCGAGGAACGCGGCGGCGAGGGCCTCGACGGTCCGGACAGGTCGCCCGAGACCAGTGCGATCGTCGTCGGCTACGGCCGCTTCGGCCAAACCGTGGCGCAGATGATGCAGGCCAAGGGCATCGGCGTCACGATCATCGACAAAAGCCCCGGCCAGATCGAGCGGGTCGGAGAGTTCGGGATCAAGGTCTATTACGGCGACGGGCTGCGGCTCGATCTGTTGCGGACCGCCGGCGCCGAAACCGCCCGGATCATCGCGATCTGCGCAGACAATGCGGCAGGCGAACTGAATCGCGGCGCCATCGAAGCCGTCGTCCAGGCCTTTCCGCGAGCTTCGGTCATGGTCCGCGCCTACGACCGGCTGCATCTGATCGAGCTTCGCGGCCTCGATCTCGCCTTCGCCGAGCGCGAAATGTTCGAGGGGGCGGTGGCGATGGGCCGGGCCGCGCTGCGCGCAAGCGGGATCGACCGCGACGAGATCGACCGCGTCGAACGCGAGTATCGGCTGCGCGACTGCGAGCGGCTCGAGCTCCAGGGCGAGACCGGCGATCTCCATGCCGGAGCGGACATTTCGTTCGGCGCCAACCGGGCGCTGCCCGACGAAGGCGAAACGACGCCGGCCTAGCGCGTCGCGCCGAGATGCTCGTCGAGCGCCTGGACGATCGCTTCGACGACGTCGCGATGCGCCCCGTTGCCGCTCTTGATGTGGATATGGGCCTCTTCGTACGACGGCCGGCGCTCCTCCGAGAGCCGTTCCAGCGTGGCCTTCGGATTCGGATTGCGGAGCAGCGGCCGAGTGTCGCGCCGGGAAGTCCGCTCGGTGAGCACGTCGACCGGAGCGTCGAGCCATACCGTAATCGCGCGCTCGTTCAGCAGCTTGCGGGTGCGCGGGTCGACATAGGCGCCGCCGCCGGTGGCGATGACTCGGATCTCCCCTTCGACCAGGCGCGCAACCAGGCGGCGTTCGCCGTCGCGGAAATCGCGCTCGCCGAATCGCTCGTAGACCTCGGCCGCCGACAGGCCCGACGCGTCCTCGATCGCCGAATCGCTGTCGACGAACGGCACTCCGAGCCGCCGCGCGAGGCGGCGTCCGACGGTCGACTTGCCAACGCCCATCAGCCCCACCAGCACCACCGGCCGGTCGAGGCGCTTACCCAAATCTGTCACGCTAAGGGCTATACAGCGCCTTCGCGGCTCGGCAAAAGCGCGCCCATGCCGAGAATTGTCCTCCTCATCATTGTGCTGGTGCTGGCCATTGGCGCGCTCGTGTTCCTTTCGACCGTGCCCAGGAAGCAGCCGACGAAGACCATCGAAGTCGAGGTCCCGACACCGGGCAATGCGCACTAAGCCGCTGCTCGTCGCCGGATGCGCCCTGGCGCTGGCGCTGCCCGTGCTGGCGCAACAGCCCGGCCCGCCGCAACCGATCCAGCCGGCACCGGCTCCGGTGCAGTCGAACGTCGTGTCGCCGACGCCGGCGACTCCGTTGCCATCGAGCACGGGCGCGGGCGACACGAGCGTCTCCGAACTGACCCTCGAACAGCTTCCTCCGCCTCCGCCGCCGGTGGAATATCCGGCCCATGCCAGGCGCGATCCGTGGGTCGTCGGCCGCCTCGACCCGGTAGAAATCGGACTCGGGCCCAATCCGTGGGGCACGGCCAACGGCACCTTCATGTCGAGTTTGATGCGGCGGATGGACACACCGATTGCGTCGCGCTGGGCGCATATCGCGCTCCGCAACGCGCTGCTTGCCAAGGCCCGCGCGCCGAACGCCGTCAATCCGGTCGACTGGGTCGCCGAACGCGCGTGGCTCCTGCTTCGCCTCGGTGAAGCCGATGCCGCGCGGATGCTCGTCGCCGACGTCGATTCCGACCGCTTCACGCCCAAGCTGACGCAGGTCGGTGTGCAAAGCGCGCTCGCCAATGCCGATCCTCCGGCGCTGTGCCCGCTCCAGCCCGGAATCCGCAAATATGATCCGGGCATCCGGGCGCTGGTCAGCGCGATGTGCGCATCCCTATCGGGCGAGCCGGAAAGCGCCTCGGCGCAGGTGGACGATGCGCGGCGGCACGGCCGGATCGGCGGCATCGACCTCACCCTCGCCGAAAAGGTCGTCGGCGCCGGCGCCGATACCGGCCGCGCCGTGACGATCGAATGGGACCCGGTCGACCGGCTGACCGCCTGGCGTTTCGGGTTGTCGGCCGCCACCGGGATGGTTCCGCCGGACCGGCTGATCAAGGATGCGTCGCCGCAGCTGCGTGCCTTCCAGGCGCGGGCGCCCTTGCTTTCCGCCGATCAGCGACTGGACTCGGCCCGCATTGCGGCGGGTCTCGGCGTATTTTCCTCGCAGTCGATGATCGATCTCTATTCGACGATCTACGATTCGACGGATTCGAGCGACCTGGCGGGCACGGACGCCTGGCAGATTCGCCAGGCGTTCGTCGGCAAGGACCGGGACGTGAAGCTGGCCGCGATGCGCCGCCTGCTCGACGGCGCGAAGGATCCGCTCCAGCGCGAGGCGACGCGGGCGCTGCTCGGCCGTGCCGCTGCGTTAATTCAGCCTGATCCGGACCTCGAGAAGGACGCGCCCGAGCTGATTTCTGCGATGCTCGCTGCCGGCTATGACCGCGCAGCGCAGCGCTGGGGTGCGTCGGTCCGCAGCATGGACGGCGATACGGCCGACCGCTGCTGGGCGATGCTCGCGCTTGCTTCGGCGGATCCGCGCGGCCTCGACTTCAGTGGCTCGCGGATCAACAGCTTCATTGGCCGGGACAAGAGCCCGGGCAAAGTGCGGAGCGCACTACTGGTGGCCGGCTTGGCGGGGCTCGGCAGGATCAGCGTCGATGCGGCCCAGAGCCTCAGCCGCCGCAACGGTCTCGGATTCGGCCGCCAGTCGGTCTGGACCCGGATGATCGACGCCGCCGCCGGCCGCGGCCAGCCGGCCTCGGTGCTGGTGCTCGCGGGAACCGGTCTCCAGACTCGCGATTTCGCGGGGATCCCAGGGGCTCACATGTACCATATCGTCGCGGGTCTGATGCGAACTCGGCAGGATTACACCGCCCGGATGATCGCCGCCGAGGCCTTGTCCCGCACGTGACTCCGGACGATCAGGCCCTGGTCGACCGATTTCTCGACATGTTGGCAGCCGAAGCCGGAGCATCCAGGCATACGCTCGCTGCTTATCGCAACGATCTCGAACGCGCGGCGGAGGCCCTCGGCAACGCCGTCGGCGCAGCGGACGCCGCCGCGGTCGGCCGGCTCGGCGAGCAATGGCGCGAACTTTCGCCGGCGACGGTTGCGCGGCGATCGGCAGCGCTCCGCCGCTTCTACGGTTTCCTGGTCGACGAGGGACTGCGCAAGGATGACCCATCGGAAGCGCTGCCGCGGCCGCGCTTCGAGCGGCCGCTGCCGAGGATCCTCGACGCGGACGAGGTCGCGAGGATGTTCGAGCAGGCCGAGGATCGGGCGGCGAGCGGAGCGGCGATCCCGGTGCGCAACGTCGCGCTGCTTGAATTGCTGTACGGTTCGGGGCTTCGCGCCAGCGAACTGGTAACGCTTCCGCGCGGCGCGCTGCGCAAGGGCCAAGCGTTCCTGATCGTCCGCGGCAAGGGAGCAAAGGAACGCCTGGTGCCGATCTCGTCGCGCGCGGAAACGGCGGTCGAGCGCTGGCTCGAGCATGTCGAGGCGAAGAGCCTGTGGCTGTTCCCGAGCGGCAAGTCGCATCTCAGCCGGGTGCGGCTGTTCCAGATCGTCCGGCAGATGGCGGCCGACGCCGGCCTTTCGCCGGAACGCGTGAGCCCGCACGTCCTGCGGCATGCCTTCGCGACGCACCTGCTTTCAGGCGGAGCAGACCTTCGGGTGCTTCAGTCGCTGCTCGGTCATGCCGATATCGCGACGACCCAGATCTACACCCACGTCGACAGCGCCCGGCTCGTCGAACTGGTCAATTCGCGCCACCCGCTGGCAACGCGTTCTCGTTGACGCCGTAGCCGCGTTCGTCCTACCCGCCCGCTCGAATGCTCACCTATCTGGATTTTGAAAAGCCGATCGCCGAGCTGGAGACCCGCGTCGCCGAGCTTCGCGAGACCGCCAACAGCTCGGCGGATATCGACATCGAGGCGGAGGTTTCGAAGCTCGAGACCAAGGCCAGCAAGCTGCTTCGCGATACCTATGCCAAATTGACGCCGTGGCAGAAGGCGCAGGTCGCACGTCATCCCGAACGGCCGCATTTCAAGGACTATGTCGCCGGAATCGCCGACGATTTCGTCCCGCTTGCCGGCGACCGGGCCTTCGCCGACGACCCGGCGATCATCGGCGGGCTGGCCCGGATCGACGGGCGCCGGGTCATGCTGATCGGTCACGAGAAGGGCGACGACACCGCGTCCCGCCTGAAGCACAATTTCGGGATGGCCAAGCCGGAGGGCTATCGCAAGGCGATCCGACTGATGCAGCTCGCCGACCAGTTCGGGATCCCGGTGGTGAGCCTGGTCGATACGCCGGGTGCGTTTCCGGGCGTTCAGGCCGAAGAGCGCGGCCAGGCGGAAGCGATCGCCCGGTCGACCGAACAATGCCTCGCCCTGAAGGTGCCGATGGTCGCCGCCGTCGTCGGCGAGGGCGGATCGGGTGGCGCGGTGGCAATTGCGTCGGCCAATCGCGTGCTGATGTTCGAACATGCGATCTACTCGGTAATTTCGCCCGAGGGCTGCGCCTCGATCCTGTGGCGCACCGGCGACAAGGCCGCCGAAGCGGCCGAGGCGATGAAGATCACCGCCGCCGATCTCCAGGCATTCGGAGTGATCGACCGCATTATCCCCGAACCGCTCGGCGGAGCGCACCGCGACCCGGAGGCGGCCATTGGCGCGCTCAAGGGCGCGGTGATCGAGGAGCTCGACGGCTGCGGCGAACTCGGGCCGGATGAGCTTCTGGCGCAGCGCCGCGCCAAGTTCCTCGCCATCGGCTGAGCGGCCTTTCGGAACCAGCCTAGTCATCTCCCGTTCAAAAGCGTCGCCGATATTCGCGCGAATGGGAGAGTCACATATGCGTAAGCCCATGCTGATGCTGGCCGCTGCCGCGGTCGCGCTCAGTCCCGCGGCTGCCCAGGGTCCGCGATATCTTAATCCGCGCGACGTCGCCGAAGCCCAGCGCGAGCATGCCGCGATCGTCGAGGAAATGGGCGGCGCAGAAACGGGACCGCGCTCCAGCTACGTCGAATCGATCGGCCGGCGGGTCGGTGCGATGTCCGGAGTCGCGAATCCCGGCCAAAGCCTGCATTTCACGACGCTCAACTCGGCGGTCGAGAATGCCATGTCGGTCCCGGGCGGCTACGTCTACGTGACGCGCCAGCTGCTGACCATCATGGACAATGAATCGCAGCTCGGCTTCGCCCTCGGCCACGAAGTCGCGCATATCGCCGCCAACCACGCCCGGGCGCGCCAGGCTTATGCCCAGCGAAGCAACGTCTGGGGGGTGCTCGGAGCGATAATCGGCGGCATTTTCGGCGGTCCGATCGGCAGCGCGGCGTCGGAGATGGCGCAGGCCCGCTCGCAACTTGCGACGCTGAGCTTTTCGCGCGACCAGGAGTATCAGGCTGACGCGCTCGCCACCCGCTATCTGGTCGCGGCCGGATACGATCCTGCCGGCGGGCCCGGCATCCTCGCCGCCCTCGCGCGGTCGACCGCCCTTCAGTTCCGCGTGCAGGGACGCACGAACCGCCAGACCCCGGAATGGGCCAGCACTCACCCGTTGAGCGAGAACCGTGCGCAGCGCGCGTTCGCCGAGGCGCGCGCGACCGGCCGTCTCGGCTCGGGTATGCTCAATCGCGACCTGTTCCTGAGCCAGATCGAGGGCCTGTACGTCGACGACGATCCGGCGCAGGGCGTGATCGAAGGCGCGAGCTTCACCCATCCGGACCTCCGGATCCAGTTCACCGTGCCCCAGGGCTATCGGATGCAGAACGGCACGGACGCGGTGACGATTTCGGGTTCCGCCGGAAAGGCGCAGTTCCGTGGCGGCCGGGGGACCTTGGATCAGGCGATTCTCGTCGCCTTCCGGCAATTGACCGATGGACAGATGCAGATCGCCATACCGCCGCCGCAGCGCACAACCGTGAACGGGATGCCCGCGGCATTCACCACGACCCGCGTGAACACCAGCTCTGGAGTGATCGACGCGACCGTGTTCGCCTATCAATGGGATGCTCAGCGCGTTTACTATTTCGTGATGCTGACGCCGGGCGGCTATGGAATCCAGCCCTTCGCCGGAATGGTCAATTCGCTGCGTCGGATCACTCCGGCAGAGGCCGCCGCGATTCGGCCGCGAATCATCCATGTGCAGACGGTGGGGCCGGGGGACACTGTTCAGTCGCTGGCAAACCGGACGGCGTACCGCGATTTCAGGCTCGAGCGGTTCCTCTCGCTCAACGGTCTTGCTGCAAACTCGAGGCTGGTGCCGGGTCAGAAGGTTAAGCTGGTGGTGTACGGCCGGCGCGCTTAGTCGAGCGCGCCTCAGGTCGATTGCACCGCCGTGCTGACCTTGGTCCACATCCCTCCGACTCCGCCACCCATGCTGGAAAGCCCGGCCATCATCGCAATGACGATGAGCGCGGCGATCAAGCCGTATTCGATGGCAGTAGCGCCGCGCTTGTCCGAGCGCAGCCTATGCAAGTTCCTTCGGATAGCGATCACGCCACCCTCCTCTGGTCCACGTCCACGCGGCGGGTTTATCCCGGACCGGGTTAACAACTCATACCGGGTCAGAGTTAACGGGCGGTCATCCGTTTGCCGGAGTCCAGGCGGCAAAGTGCAGGATTTCGTAGGTCTCGACGGTGCGGCGTCCCTGTCCAAGGGCGCAGAACGCCGCTTCGGCGGCCTTGCGCGCGGCCCTGGACAGCGGTCGGCGCGACCGCTGGGCCAGGACATTGGTCGCACCCATCGCCCGCAAATCCTTCACCAGCCGCGCGAAGGACTCGTACGAGACCTGAACCCGGTCGACGTCCACTACGGGATTGGCAAAGCCGGCCGCCGAGAGAAGCGGAGCTAGCGCCGATGCTTCGACGCGTGGATGGACGTGGGGGACCGCGACGGTTTCGACCTGGTCGGCGGCGCGCATCGCCGAACGCAGCTGCGGCAGCGTGTCCCCACCCGACAGGGCGCCGAGAAAGAGAGAGTCGCCAGAGAGCGAGGCGCGAATGCGGGCCAGGGCCTGGGGAAGGGCGTTGACCGTGTCGAGCGACCCGAGCGCGAGGCAGAGGTCGAACCGGTCCGGCTCCGGAGGAAATTCGTCCTCGACGATCGGCGTTCCGCCGCCGGCGGCGGCAAAGCATGGGCCGGGGTCGCGAACGTCGACCGAATCCGCGAACTGGCCGAGGCGCGCCGGCCACTCCGGATCGGGCGAACCGATCAGGAGCGCCGCACGAAATCGCCTGCGGACGAGACCGATGCGATCGAGGCAATCGTCGAAGGCGCGCTCGTAGAGGAACAGCTCGACGCCGGTGCGGAAAGCGCGGTCGCGGCGAAGCGCGCGCAGCCTCATGTCGAACAGGTCGGTCGTCATCGCGGGTGCTTGTGCGACGCAGGGATGCGAGCGACAAGCTGCTGATGGTCATCGGGCTGTTCGCCGCCGCCGCGCGCGGGATCCTCGATTTCGCACTTCCGCCGCGTTGCGCCGGCTGCGGGGCGATCGTCGCCGACGTTCACAGCTTTTGCGCGGACTGTTGGAAGCAGGTCGAGTTCCTCGGTGAAGGCGGTTGCGCGATGTGCGGCACGGCGCTCGCCGGCACCGACCTCGATACCTGCGCCGCCTGCCTCGCGCGCCCGCCGCGAATCGCCCGAACCCGCGCTGCGGTCGCCTATGACGAACTGTCGCGGAGCCTCGCCATCCGGCTCAAATACGGACGCAAGGTGGCCGTCGCCAAAACCATGGCGCGATACATGCTGCCGCTGGTCGGCCGCGATGACGATGAACGCTTGCTCGTCCCGGTTCCGCTCCACCGCCGGCGGCTGTGGTGGCGTGGCTTCAACCAGTCGGCGCTGGTCGCCCGCGAGCTGTCGAAAAGCCTGGGCATCCGGGCCGACGTGACCGCGCTTCGCCGGATCCGGCCCACGCCGCCGCTCAAGGGAATGAGTCCGCTGCAGCGGCGAAAGACGGTCGCCGGCGCCTTCCGCGTCCGCGACTCGAGCGCGGTTGCGGGCAAGACCGTCATCCTGGTCGACGACGTATTGACCACCGGAAGCACCGCGGAAGCGTGCGCCCGGGCGCTCAAGCGCGCCGGAGCCGTCCGGGTCGAGCTGGTCAGCTGGGCGCGGGTGGTGAGACCTTCACAGTTGATGCGTTAGGCACATTGCCTAAGTGTCGGCGGGAAAGGATTGTGTAGTGCCCCTCGTCGAAATCTACACCAAGACCTTCTGCCCCTATTGCTGGCGCGCGAAGCACCTGCTGGAAGGGAAACAGGTCGATTATCAGGAGATATCGGTCGATTTCGGCGGCGAGGCGCGTGAGCGAATGATCGAGCGGACCAACGGACGGACGACGGTGCCGCAAATCTTCATCGGCGGAATCCATGTCGGCGGCTGCGACGACCTGGTCGCTCTCGAACGAGCCGGCAAGCTCGACGAGCTGATCGCCGCATGACCCGGATCGCGCTGTTCCAGTCGAATACGGGCGTCGATCCCGCGGCCAACGGCGCGGCGCTGGTTGAGGCCATCGGCGAGGCCGCAAGAGGCGCAGCGGCGATGCTGTTCACGCCCGAGATGTCGGGTTTGCTCGACCGGGACTCGCAGCGCGCGTCGGGAAACCTGCGGGCCGAAGAGCAAGATGGGGTCCTGGCGGCATGCCGCGACGCTGCACGCGAGCATGACATTTGGGTTCACCTCGGCTCGCTCGCAGTACTGGTCGACGACGGCAAGGTCGCCAACCGCGGGTTCGTCATCGACCGCGCCGGGAACGTGCAGGCGCGCTACGACAAGATCCATCTGTTCGACGTCGATCTGCCGACCGGCGAGAGCTGGCGCGAGTCCGCGGTCTACCGGGCAGGCGACCGGTCAGTGGTCGTCAACGGCACGCCGGTCGGCAAGCTCGGCCTCACCATTTGCTACGATCTCAGGTTTCCGACCTTATTCGCGCGGATCGCCGAGGCGGACGCCGACGTGATCACGGTTCCCGCCGCCTTCACCGTGCCGACCGGTAAGGCGCACTGGCATACCTTGCTTCGCGCGCGTGCGATCGAGGCTGGCTTGTTCGTCGTCGCCGCGGCCCAGGTCGGGCATCATGAGGACGGCCGCAACACCTTCGGTCATTCGCTGGTCGTCGATCCCTGGGGCGATGTCCTGCTCGACATGGGCGAGGAGAAAGGGGTCGGGTTCGCCGACATCGACCTGTCGCGAATCTCAGAGGTGCGCTCGCGCATCCCGGCCCTTAACCACCGCCGCGCTATTCCTGACGTGGTGGGCCAATGATCGTCTTCGACCTCCAGTGCCGCGATGGCGGCGAGACGTTCGAAGCCTGGTTTCAATCGAACGCCGACTTCGAGGCCCAGCAGGCGGCGGGCCTCGTCCAGTGCCCGTTCTGTGATTCGTCGCGCGTAGCGAAAGCGCCAATGGCGCCTCGCGTTCCGCGCAAGTCGGGCGCCGGCGCGCTCGGCAGGATCGCCGAGCTTCAGGCCGAGATGCTCAAGGATTCGCGCTGGGTCGGCGATGAGTTCGCCGACACCGCGCGGGCGATGCACAGCGGCGAGATGGAGAAAGCCCAGGTTCACGGCAATGCGACCTTGGAGGACGCGAAATCCCTGATGGACGACGGGATCGCGGTCGCTCCGCTGCCCCTGCCGGTGGTCCCGCCCAACCAGGTCAATTGATCGGACGGCGCCGAATCCGTATTCGGGGCCTCGGGCCGACCCCGTAGCTCAGCAGGATAGAGCGACAGATTCCTAATCTGTAGGCCACAGGTTCGA
This sequence comes from Sphingomicrobium sp., assembly GCA_045811385.1. GTDB lineage: Bacteria > Pseudomonadota > Alphaproteobacteria > Sphingomonadales > Sphingomonadaceae > Sphingomicrobium. The sequence goes on from JBJMUB010000042.1 coordinate 22,790, forward strand.
ATCCTGTCGGGGTCGCCATCGATTTCACGTGAGCAGGACCATGGCGATCAATCAGACCCAAACCGAGGATAGCGGAACGGTGCAGCGTCTCTTCGTCGATCACCCACGATCGCTCGGGATGACCTGGGCAGGTCATGGTGCCGGCGCGGTGAAGATCGGCGCCGAACTGATCGGCGCTGGCTGTGCCGCGATCGTCCATGCCGCAGTTCCCGGCTGGTTTACCGAGACGGCGGGCAAGACCGTCACGCGCATTTACGACCATATCCAGAGCCGCAAGGCGAACGCCGAAAACCCGGAGAGCTGGCCTGACTACGAAATCTGACCGGGACGTCCCGGTCGCGATTGTCGGCGGCGGAGCGTCGGGCACCATGCTTGCCCTTCAACTGGCGCGTCGCGGAATCCGATCGGCCTTGATCGATGGCAGCGGCCGCGCCGGGCTCGGAATCGCTTATTCGACTGTCGAGCCCGCGCACCTCCTCAACGTCCGCGCCGACCGGATGAGCGCGATGGCCGGCGATTCCGACCATTTCGCGCGGCGGTTCGAGGCGGAAGGGGGCCAGCCCGCCGGCTTCGCGCCGCGGCGGCTGTTCGGCCGCTATTTGCGCGACATGCTCGAGCAGTCGACGGCCTCGGGACAAATCCTCGTCGATCATGCAACCGCAATGAGCGCCACACGCAATGCGGGGGGGTGGTCGATCGAGCTCGACCGCAGCAAAGCGTTAAACGCCCGCGCGCTGGTGCTCGCCACTGGCAACCAGGAGCCCGAACCGATTCCGGCTTTTGCCGCGGTGGGCGACCGCTATGTCAACAATCCTTGGACCGAAGACGCGAGGGCCGCGGTGACTGCGCTGGTCGGGACGGGCGGGTCGGCGCTGCTGATCGGGACCGGCCTGACCATGGTCGACCTGGCGCAATCGCTCGATGCGGCCGGTCATCACGGGCGGATCGTCGCTTTATCGCGGCGCGGGCAAGTGCCGCGGGCTCACGCGGACATCGAAGCCTCTCCAATCGATCGCGACGACATACCGCACGGCAATCTTCGCGCGCTGTGGCGCTGGCTGCGCCGCCGTTCCGCCGAAGTCGGCTGGCGCGCTGCGATTGACGGCCTGCGGCCGCACAGCCACGCCCTGTGGCAGGCGTTCGACCTCGACCAGCAACAGCGTTTCATGCGCCATGCCCGACCCTGGTGGGACGTTCATCGCCATCGCATCGCGCCGGAGGTGGCCGCAACCATCCATCGGATGGTCGCCACCGGACGCCTTGAAATCCTCGCCGGACGGGTGATCGCCGCGCGCCTCGGCGAGGACAGGGTGAACGTCGAAATCCGGCGCCGCGGCGCGGACCAAGGTTCGATCGAGCGCTTCGAGTATGTGATCAATTGCACCGGGCCGCTTCACGCGATGGCACGAACCCGCAATCCGCTGCTTCGGCACATGTTGGATTCGGGCGCTGTGCGGATCGATCGTCTGGATATCGGCCTGGAGGTCGATGATCGCTCGCGGGCCGGAAACGGCATCTGGGCGTTGGGTCCGCTGACCAAGGCGCGTTATTGGGAGATCATCGCCGTGCCCGACATCCGCGAGCAAGCGGCGGCAGTTGCGGACGATATCGCCCGGGAGCTCGAAGAATGAACCCACCTTATGACCGCACCGACCCCGAGGACGGCGACCTCGTCGAGCCCGCGCCGGCGTGCAAAGTCCCCAAGGACGTCGCCGAAGCGGTCCGGACTCTGATCCGCTGGGCCGGCGACGATCCCAACCGCGAAGGCCTGCTCGATACGCCGCGGCGGGTTGCCCGGGCGTGGCGCGAATATGCCCGCGGTTATGAGGAGGATCCGTCGGTTCATCTCAGCCGGACGTTCGAAGAAGTCGGCGGATACGACGAAATCGTCCTTCTCAAGGACATCCCGTTCCAGTCGCACTGCGAGCACCACATGGCGCCGATCATCGGCAAGGCCTCGATCGCTTACCTGCCGCGCGACAGGGTCGTCGGGATCAGCAAGCTCGCCCGGGTTCTCCATGGCTTCGCGCGGCGGCTGCAGGTTCAGGAGCGGCTGACCGCCCAGGTCGCGGACACCATTTGGCAGCACCTCGAGCCCAAGGCGGTCGCCGTCGTCATCGCGGCGACGCACGCCTGCATGACGGCGCGCGGAGTCAGCACGCCGGGCGTGGTCATGACCACCAGCCGGATGATGGGCACCTTCCGTGAGGACGAGCGTAGTCGCCGCGAGGTGCTGGCGCTGATGGGGCTGTAGCCGACGGCAGGCGGGGCGGCTCCGCTGGCCTCGAGAGTCGCCCCGCGCCCCGCCCCGGAACTCCCCGGGGGGTTGCGTCGATGAACGCTTTAGTCGGCTTCCATCCCGTGCTTCAGCTGGCTCATCTGGTCGTGGCCTGAGCGAACCGACTGGAAAGCGCGCTCGACCGCGGCCCGGGATTCGCCGCTCAGGTGACCGCTGTTGAGGGCGGTCTCGAACTTCTCCTTGAGATAATCTTCGCCGCGCTCGACCTCGTTGATGATCGCCTGGTCGTCGCGGCCGGTAACGGCCGCCTTGAGGTCGAGGAAGCGTTGATGGGTCTTGCCCATGAACGAACCGTCGTCCTCGGGATTGCCGCCGAGCCGGCGAACCTCGGAGCGCAGGTCTTCGACGCATTGCTGGCGTTCCCTGGCTCGGTCGCGGAACAGCTCGGCGAAACGGTGCTGCTCGCTGTTCGAAGCGGCGTCCTCATAGCCGGTGACGCTGTCGATCAATGTGGCAATCAACGTGTTCAGCGTTGCAATCTCATCCTTGCGGTCTTCCATCCTACTGACTCCCATCGCTGTGGTTGGGTACGGTGAAAACAACGCGTGAAGCGGCAGTGCGATACCGCCGCTCCGTCGAATTTTCCGCGCACAGGCCGTGAATTGCTGTCAGTCTGCCGCTCAGCGACCAGGCTTCGCGCCGAGTCGCGACAGGGGGAAAGCGATATGGCACTCACTCGGCGGGCGTTGCTCGAGCAGGTCGGGGCAGTCGGCGGTGCGGGCGCCGCTTATCTCGCGATGGAGGCGCTTGGGCTGGCGATTCCGACGCCGGCCGGGGCGGAGAATTTCGCGCTTGCCGGCAGCAGCGGCAACGGCCGTTCGGTCGTGATCCTCGGCGCCGGAATCGCCGGCCTGATTTCGGCCTATGAGCTGCAGAAGGCGGGCTATAAGGTCACCGTCCTGGAGGCGCGCGACCGGATCGGCGGTCGCTCCTGGACCATCCGCGCGGGTGACCGAATCGCGCAGACCGGTCGTCCGGACCAGATCGCGACCTTCGCACCCGGCCTTTATTTCAATTCCGGACCCGCGCGCATACCGTCCACCCACCGCGCCATCCTCGGCTACGCCCGCCGCTTCGGCGTCCAGCTCGAGACGTTCGTCAACGTCAACCGCAATGCCGGCTGGGACTTCGGCGGCCGGGTCCAGCCCGAACGGCGCATGGTCAACGACATGCGCGGCCAGCTGTCCGAGCTGCTCGCCAAGGCCATCGACCGCCACGCGCTCGACCAGGACGTGCCCAAGGGCGAGCTTGAGATGATCCGCCAGTTCCTCGCTTTCTACGGCCAGCTCAACGACCAGGGCCGCTACACGCCGGCGGGTCCGTCCGGCTATTCGGTGGAAGGCGGAGGCTACGACCAGGCGCCGGTTAACCTCCCGCCGCAGAGCCTGCGCGAGCTGCTGCCGTCGCGTGCGATCGGGCTGCCCTACGGGTTCGAGCACATTTGGGACATGCAGGCGACGATGCTCCAGCCGGTCGGCGGCATGGATCGCATCGCTTATGCGATCTACGACCACGTCAAGCCGCGAGTGCGGCTTCGCACAGTCATCTCCGCCATCCGGAGAGTCGGCGGCCGAGTCCGAATCGAACATGGTCCGGGCCAGCAGATGACCGAAGCGGATTATTGCGTCTGCACGATCCCGCTTCCGGTGCTGGCGCGGATTCCCAGCGATTTCTCTCCGGCCAAGAAAACGGCGATCGCGGGCGCTGCGCCTTACCTGCACAGCGTCAAGGTCGGATTCGAGGCGCCCCGCTTCTGGGAGCGCGACGACTTCATCTACGGCGGCCTCGCCTGGACCGAGAAGCTCAACGAAAACGTCATCTACCCATCCGACCGCTATGGCGCTGCGAAAGGCGTGCTCGTGGCCGCTTATGCCGCAGGCTGGACCAACCAGGACAACCCCGATCGTTTCGCCGGGCTCAGCCACGAGGAGCGCTTCCGAATCTGCCGCGAATCCGTCGAAGCTCTACACCCCGGCCGCTCGCGGCAGCTCAGCAAGGGCGTGACGGTCGCATGGGGGCTAACGCCCTATTCCGAAGGCGTCGGCGCTTTGTGGCGGGACTTCGACCCTCGGCCGGGCGGCGGCGGCGGCGGACGAGGCCCGATGTACGCCGAGCTGCTCAGGCCCGAGGGCCCGATCGTCTTCGCCGGCGAGCATCTGAGCTATCAGCCGACCTGGCAGGAGGGCGCCGCCCTGTCGGCCCACGACGCCATGAAATTGCTCGCGGCGATGGCGGTCGACCGGCCGACCGCCGCGGCGCAGCGCGGCTGAGCTTAGCCCGCCACCCCGGGCAGCTTCGCGGCAATCGCGGCCCAGCTATTGGTGTAGATCAGCGCCAGCGGGACGACCGCAGCTGCGGTGGCGACGGCATATCCCGTCCAGGTCGCCGGGTGCACCTTGCCGTCGCTTCGGCGGTCCCACAGGAACAGCGGCGCGAAGAGCAGGGCCGTTCCGGCCAGCAGCTGGATCGTGAAGCCCCAGAAGGTCGGCGGAGCGAGCGGGATCCGGCTCAACCCGGGGCCAGCAGCGAACATGATCGTGGCGCCCAGCATCAATCGCTTGTGCCACTGCGCCTGCTTGCGGCGGCGCCAGGCCTCGTAGATCAGGAACGTGAACGCCGGGATCACTGCCAGCGGGATCGCCGTCCAGTTGAGCGAGTCGGTGAAGGGTGGGTGGCTTTCCCGCGGCACCGCCCAGACGGCGGTCAGATACATCACCGGGATCAGCGCGATCGCCAGCAGCATCGCCGCCTTGCCGAGCTTCATGTGAGTTTCGACCCTGCGCGCCGAAACGAGCTGGGTCTGTGTGACGAGCAGCGCCATCCATAACGTGAACACGAGTCCGTGGAAGATGACGCCCGCAGGCAGCGTCGGGTTGGGCCGCGGATATTCCGGCACGATTCCGCGGAGATAGAAGCTCGGCGCGAAGCCGAGGAACACGACGACCACCAGCAGGATCGCCATCCGTGAATAGAATTTGCGCTCGGCCGCTTTGCGGTCCGGAGCGGGCGCGGCAATTGTTGCCATCGGAATCCCCCTTAAGCTACTCCCCAAGTGCCCCAGATTTATCCAAAAATGAACGATGATCAACGCCACTCGCATGACCGCTGGCGCGGCAGCGCGCGGCGAAATAGAAAGCGAGTGCGATTTTCCAAGGGGGACCCGCATGCGCCTGAGCAAAATTCTTGCCGTCTCGCTGACACTGACCGCTGCGCCGCTCGTCGCCAAAGGCGTCGCGGTGTCGCCGACGATCGCTGCAGCCGTCGCTTCGCCGGATCGTTCACCGGAGAATGTGAAGTTGGATGAGTCGCGCAAGCCGGGCCAAGTGCTGACCTTCCTCGGGCTCAGGCCCGGCATGCGGGTCGCGGACCCGTTCGGCGGCAATTTCTACTGGGCCGAGATCACCGGTCGCGCCGTGGGGCCGCGGGGCCATGTGACCGTCTGGCAGCCGAAGCAATTCTATACTCAGAAGACCTACGACACCTATCAGGCGGTCCAGGCGAAGCTGCCGAACGTGTGGATGCGGATGAGCCCGATGGAAGCGCCCGACATCCCCGCCGGCAAATACGACTTCATGCTGATCAATCTCGATTACCACGACGTCTATTGGGAGAACGCCAAGCGCGGCATCCCGCGGATGGATCCCGACGAATGGCTGAAGACGATCTATGCCGCGATGAAGCCGGGCGGGATCGTCGGCATTATCGACCACGTTGCGAGCCCGAACGACGAACCCAGGACGACGGTGGACAACCTTCACAGGATCGACCCTGACGTCGTCAAGGCCGACTTCAAGCGGGCCGGTTTCCAGCTCGTCGCGACCAGCGACATGCTGCGCAACCCCGCCGACGACCACAGCCTGCTGGTGTTCGATCCGAAGATCCGCGGGAATACCGACCGCTTCGTCTTCAAGTTCCGGAAACCGCGTTGACCGGCGAGACCGCGGGCCGCAGCTTCCGCGCTTATTGGGCGCTGGCGGCGCTGCTGATCGGCCTGGCGCTCGGAGCGATGGCGGGCAATCTGGCCGAAGGCCTTCGAGAAGGCCTGCTCACGGTCGCCGGTTTCGTCGGAACATTGTGGCTCAACGCCCTCAAGATGACGGTCATCCCGCTGGTCATCGCACTGCTCGTGGTCGGGATCGCGAAGAGCGCCGAGGCCGCGCTCGGCGGCCGAATCGCGGGGCGGTCGGTGTTGTGGATCGTGATCGTCTGCACGATCTCGGCGCTGCTCGGCGCTCTCGCGATTGTGGTTCTGACCCAGCTTTTTCCGCTGCCTCGTGGAACCGCCGCAGGGCTCCAGGCGGCGCTGGCCGGGGTCGAGCAGAAATCGTCGGCACCGCTCCCGGGGATCGCCGACTTCTTCAAGGGGATCGTTCCGGATAATGTGTTTGCCGCGGCGACCAACGGCGACATCCTGCCGCTGGTCGTCTTCGCCGTGCTGTTCGCGCTCGCCCTGGGCAGAATTGGCCCCGAGGGGCGGCGCTCGGTCGTCGGCCTGTTCGAAGCGGTGGGCGACGCCTTGCTCGTCATCATCGGCTGGGTGCTATGGGTCGCGCCCTTAGGCGTCCTCGCGCTGGCCTTCACGGTGGGAGAAGCGGCGGGCGGCGCGGCTTTTGCCGGGCTCGGCCATTATGTCGTCCTGATTTCGGCGATCGGCATTGTCGTCACCATCCTGGGCTACCCGCTGGCGATCATCGCCGGCCGGATCGCGCCCGGCAAATTGACCCGCGGGCTGATCGCGCCGCAGGCCGTGGCCATCTCCACCCGCTCGTCGCTGGCGTCGCTTCCGGCGATGCTGACGGCGGTTCGGGCGATCGGCGTGCGCGAGCAAGTCGCGGACGTCAGCCTGCCGATCGCCGTCGCTTTGTTCCGGGCCACCGGCCCGGCGATGAACACGGCGGTCGCGTTCTACGTTGCGCACTGGCTCGGTTATGAGCCCACGCTCGCCCAAATGATCGCCGCGACCGCGGTCGGGGCTGTGATGAGCTATGGCGCCGTCAGCCTGCCGGGCGAAGTCAGCTTCATCAGCTCGATCGCCCCGATCGCGCTCGCGCTCGGGGTGCCGATCGCTCCGCTCGGACTGCTTGTCGCGGTCGAGATGATCCCCGACATTTTCCGCACCGTCGGCAATGTCACGCTCGACGTCGCACTGGCCGCGGTGGTCGACCGATCAGCCGAAACCGGCTCCGAAAGCTGAACGCCAGCTGACCACCGTTCGTCGGTTGGCCGCGTAACGAACGGCCTTTGTCGGCGCGCCGACTCCGGCCCGGTGTCCGTCGAGCCGAGCGCGATTTTGCTGGCTCCCGGGCGCATTTGCGATCCTGCGACGCGGGGCAAATCCCCCTCAAGGATCCCCAGACTGCCTCGCGTCGCACACAAAAGGGAGACGCGAGATGTTGAAACCCCTCTTGGCACTCGCCGCAGTCGTGACTGCATCGGCGGTCGTCGCACCGACCGTCAGCCAGGCTGCCACCGCCAATTCGTACCGCGTATCATATGCCGATCTGAACCTCGCTTCGAGCAACGGCCGGCTCGTCCTTCAACGTCGAATGGCGTTCGGCGCGCGAGTCGTCTGCGAGATCGAAGACAGCCGCGAGATGGCGCTCGCAACGGCAACCAACGCCTGCCGCAGCGACGCGATCGACGGCTCCCGCCCGGCCTACGAAGCGGCCGTCGCCGCAGCACGCCGCGGTACCGTTCGGGTGCTCGACTCGACTGCGCTGATCGTGACCGCGCCGTGAATCGTGACGCGTGACCGCCGCAGGCCTTCCCCGAGGCGTGCGGCGGCCTCTCTTTATCTGCCGGCGATGCTTCGGACGCGGTCCGAGTAAAGCCGCCCAACCGGCTGCTCGCTGCCGTCGGCGAGCCGGGCGATCCACCGGCCCGAGGGATTGCGCGTGAACCCGGAAATGAAATCCTTGCGGACGATTGCCGAGCGATGGAGCCGGACGAACAGATCCGGGTCCAAACCTTCCTCGAGCGCGGCCATCGAGTGATGGATCAGCCAGCTCCGGCGGGCGACGTGGAGGCGCATATAATCACGCTCGGCGGATACGCGATCGATGTCGCGGGAGGCGATCCGCACGAGGCCGGTCAGGTCCGAGGCCCAGAATTCCTGGAGGTGCGGAGAGGCCGCGGGCCGGATCGCCGGCTTGCTCTCGCGCCGTTCGAGATAGTCGCGTCCGCGGTCGAGCGCGCGTTGCAGCCGGGCCGGCTCGACCGGCTTCATCAGATAATCGACCGCTTCGACCTCGAATGCGGCAACCGCGAACTGGTCGAAGGCGGTTATGAAGATCACCGCCGGCGATGGATGGCCCTCGGCAAGCGCCTTGGCAACGCCGATTCCGTCGAGTCCGGGCATGGCGATGTCGAGTAGCAGCAGGTCGGGAGTCAGCGCCTCGGCCATGCGCACGGTGCTGTCGCCGTCGGTGGCGGTGCCGACGAGGTCGATGCCCGCCACCTTGGCGAGCAACAGCTGGAGCCGTTCTGCGGCAAGCGGCTCGTCGTCGGCAATGAGCACCCGCAACTCTTGATCAGACATCCGATCGATCCAGCGGCAAGGTCAGGAGGACGCTATACCCGCCATCGCCGCGCGGCCCATAGGCGCATTTGGCGAGCGAGCCGAAGCGCGCGGACAGCCGTTGGCAGACGTTGGCGATGCCGACGCCGGTCCCGTCGATCTCGCCATTCCGCGCCTGGACCGGACGCCCGCCCTGGTTGGTGATCTCGATCGTGAACCGGCCGGGTCCCGCTTCGCGCGCGATGATGCTGAGCGTGACCGTGTCGCGTGTCGGCGACACCGCATGCTTGATGGCGTTCTCGACGATCGGCTGCAGCAGCAGCGCCGGCAACCGCGCATTTTCGAGCTCCGGCGGGATGTCGATCTCCGCCTTCAGGCGGCGCGGGAAACGGACCTTCTCGATGTCGAGGTAGAGCCGCTGGAGCGCGATCTCCTCGGCGAGGCTGATGTCCGCAGTCGCGTCGAGGGTCAGGCTCGACCGAAAGAAGGTCGACAGTTTCAGGACCATCGATTCCGCTTCCTCGGCGCGGCCGCCGATGATCAGCGACGACAGCGAATTGAGCGTGTTGAACAGGAAGTGCGGATTGACCTGGTATCGCAAGGCCCGGACCTGTGCCGACTGCGCCGCGCTCTCGGCTTCCGCGGCGCGGCGCTCCGCCGTGCGCGCTTCCTCCTGAACGACGGTGGCGAGATAGAAGGCGCTCCACGCGAGAAAGAAAAACAGCCAGATGACCGACGCGTCGGCCGTCAGCCGCAAGCGTTTGTTGCCATCGAGGTCGCTCACCCGGGGAAAGGTCAGGACCAGAGGCTCCTGAGCGGTTCGCTCGATCCGGATCTGCTGGCCCTTCTCGACGACGCTGAAACCCTCTCGTGCCTGGAAGCGGAACTCCTCCTTGCTTTGGCGCAGCATATCCTCGGTAAACATCAGCGTGGCCGCCATCGCGCCCGAAGCGATCACCGATCCGACGACGGCGATAATCGCCTTGCGGCGAATGCTCCGCGCGCTTCCGAACGCCGAGATCGCGACGTAAATCAGGCCGGTGAGGATGATTCCGAGGCCAATGACGATGAGCTTGTTCTGGAGCATCGTCAGCGGGTCGGTGCCGAGGAACGCCCGGGCGACGACCGTCACCGCATAGAACAGCCAGAATCCGAGGATCGATTTCAACGCGAGCGGCCAGTCGCTGAAGCGCGTCCGCGTCGCATATTGCGGCATCATGAGCATCGTATTGGTGTTGTCCCAAAGCGGCGGTCTTGCAAACCGCCCGTTGCCCATTCGCCGAACGATCCCGCCTGCCGGTCGAAACCGCCGGGCCCGGCCGTTCGGAACGGCGCGTCGCGGCGCTCGTTACACGGTTGCACTGTCACCGAAGGATGCTCGGGTGAACGACGACAAAAAGCAAGAACCGCCGCCGCCGGTCATCTCCCGCGACCCGACCCGCGAGCTCGAACGCAAGCTCAAGCGCGATCCCGACGACCAGGATGCGAAGGTCGACGTCGGCAGCGACGAATCGATGGATGCATCCGACCCGCCGGCGTCCAGCCAGCCCGGCCAGAAAGACGAGCCGGTGCCGTCGTCCGGGTTCCCCGACGAATAGGTTTCGGCAGCGTCACAAAAAAGCCGCGGCGTTGCAATAAATCAACAATCCACAGTTTTGACGAAGCGCGTCAATTTCTTACCTAGACGCGGTGACTCCCCTCTGATTCAATCTGAACGAGCGGTGGGATTGTGGTTAACCATATCGCAAGTAGCCAAGCCGCATGATCCCGCCCGGGCATAAGGAGTCGGGTACATGATTACGCGGACCAGCCAGCCGGCAAGCGGCGCGATGCTGATCTCGGAGATGAAGGAGTTTGCGAGCTTCCCTAAGGCTACGCAGCGCTACATCCGCCGGTCGCTCGATGTGGCTTACGGCCGCCGCGACCCGATCGAATGCTGGGCCCGCGATGAAGGCGAAGCCGCCTCGATCCGCGCCCAGGCGCGCCTTTACAAGCAACTCGATCATCTGCGGCTGCAGGTTCCCGACGATAGCGGCCTCGACATGATCGAGCCGTTTATGGGCATGCTCATCACCATTTCGGCGTTCGACCTCGGCCAGGACCGTCTGCCGAACTTCGCCGCTTACCGCTTCCTCTACGAGCGGCTGATCGGCGCAGCGTCGCGGCCGTGGCTGCCGGGAGCATTCTGCGCCGCCGCGGCCCTGCCGCACCTCCACCCCGACCGCCGGCGCATTCTGCTGCAGTCGATCAGCGAGAGCGCGG
>JBJMUB010000043.1:0-9893 GCA_045811385.1 Sphingomicrobium sp.
CCGAGGCAGAACCGGAAGGAGAATGACTATGGCGACCACGGTCGTCACGATGCAGCAATTGCTCGAGGCCGGAGCGCATTTCGGCCACCAGACCCATCGCTGGAACCCGCGGATGAAGCCATACATCTTCGGCGACCGCAACGGCGTCCACATCATCGATCTGTCGCAGACCGTGCCCTTGTTCGCCCGCGCGCTCGACTTCGTCCAGCAGACCACCGCGCGCGGCGGCAAGGTGCTGTTCGTCGGCACCAAGCGCCAGGCGCAGGACGCGATCGCCGAGGCGGCGCAGACCTCCGGCCAGCATTTCGTCAACCACCGCTGGCTCGGCGGCATGCTGACCAACTGGAAGACCATCTCCAACTCGATCAAGCGGCTCAAGAGTCTCGAGGAGCAGCTCGGCGGTGACACCGCGGGGCTGACCAAGAAGGAGGTCCTCCAGCTGACCCGCGAGCGCGACAAGCTCGAGAAGAGCCTCGGCGGGATCCGCGACATGGGCGGTCTGCCCGACGTCATGTTCGTGGTCGACACCAACAAGGAAGAGCTGGCGATCAAGGAAGCCAACGTGCTCGGCATCCCGGTCGTCGCGATCCTCGATTCGAACAGCGACCCGAGCGGCATCGCCTTCCCGGTCCCGGGCAACGACGACGCCAGCCGAGCGATCCGCCTCTACACCGACGCGGTCGCCCAGGCGGTCGGCGAGGGCCGCACCGGCGAGGCGCAGGCCAAGGGCGAGGACATCGGCGCGATGGCCGAGCCGCCGGCCGAAGTCGCGCTGGAAGCCTGACGCGAGGATACCCATCTTCCGTTCGGGCTGAGCAAAGTCGAAGCCCTGTCCTTCAGTTTTGGAAGAACAAGGCAGCCCTTCGACAGGCTCAGGGCGAACGGCTTTTTGTGCAAAGGATAAGAGCATGGCTGAGATCACGGCCGCGATGGTGAAGGAACTGCGCGAGCGCACCGGCGCCGGCATGATGGATTGCAAAAAGGCGCTGGCGGAGACCCATGGCGACATGGAGGCCGCGATCGACTGGCTCCGCGCCAAGGGCCTGTCGGCGGCCGCCAAGAAGGCCGGCCGCACGGCGTCCGAAGGCCTCGTCGGAGTCGCCGTCGAGGGCCAGCGCGGCGCTCTGGTCGAGGTCAATTCGGAAACCGACTTCGTCGCCAAGAATGAGATTTTCCAGCAGTTCGTCGGCAATGTCGCCGCGCTCGTGCTCGAGCACGGCACGGACGTCGAGGCGCTCGGCGCGGCTCAATACCCCGAGGGCGGGACCGTCGCTGAGAAGCTGACCGACAATATCGCCAAGATCGGCGAGAATCAGTCGCTGCGCCGCGCCGCGACCCTCGAAGTGAGCGAGGGCGCGATCGCCCCTTATGTCCACAACCAGGTCGCTCCGGGTCTCGGCAAGATCGGCGTTCTGGTCGCGCTCGAGAGCGCGGCTCCGGCCGACGTCCTGCAGGGCCTCGGCAAGCAGATCGCGATGCACGTCGCGGCGGCCCATCCGCTCGCGCTGACCGCCGACGAACTCGACCCCGCGCTGGTCGAGCGCGAGCGCTCGATCGCGATGGAAAAGGCGCGGGAAAGCGGCAAGCCCGACAACATCATCGAAAAGATGGTCGAGGGGGGCCTGGCCAAGTTCCGCAAGGAGAATGCGCTGAGCTCGCAGCTGTTCGTGATCGACGGCAAGACCCCGGTCGCCGAGGTTGTCGCCGGCGCCGCGAAGGACGCCGGTACGGGCATCGAGCTCAAGGGCTTCGTCCGCTTTCAGCTCGGCGAGGGGATCGAGAAGAAGGTCGACGATTTCGCCGCGGAGGTCGCGGCGGCGTCGGGCGTAAAAAAAAATCCTGAGGCCGTCGCCTGAATTGATCACGGCTGCTTAGCAGTTGGCAATGGGGCGGCCGCGCCATAAAGGCGTGGCCGCCCTTGTTACATGTGAAGGACCGCCGAGCCGAATGACCCGCCCGCGCTTCAACCGGATCCTGCTGAAGCTTTCGGGCGAGGCGCTGATGGGTCCAGGCAACTTCGGCATCGATCCCGACGCCGTGGCCGGCCTCGCCGGGGAGATCGCCGCCGCCAAGGGGCAGGGGCACGAGCTGTGCTTGGTCGTCGGGGGCGGCAATATTTTCCGCGGCATGGCCGCCGCCGCCAAGGGCTTCGACCGCGCGACGGCCGACTATATGGGCATGCTGGCGACGGTGATGAACGCGCTGGCCGTGCAGATGGCGCTGGAGAAGATCGGGGTCGAGACTCGAGTGCTGTCGGCGATCCCGATGGCCAGCGTCAGCGAGCCCTACATCCGCCGCCGAGCGCTGCGTCACCTCGAGAAGGGCCGGATAGTGCTGTTTGCGGCGGGGACGGGCAATCCGTTCTTCACCACCGACACCGCGGCCGCGCTGCGCGCCGCGGAGATGGGCTGCGACGCATTGTTCAAGGGCACCAGCGTCGACGGCGTCTACACCGCCGACCCGAAGAAGGTGGCAAGCGCCGAGCGCTACGACACAGTCACGTTCAACAAGGTGCTGACCGACGACCTCAAGGTCATGGACGCCGCTGCCGTCGCGCTGTGCCGCGACAACAATATTCCGATCGTCGTGTTCAACATCCGCCAGGCCGGAAACCTCGCCCAAGTGATCGAGGGCGGTGGGACAGCGACGATCGTGCAGAATGGGGAGTAACACATGACGACCACGGTTCGCACGGACGACCTCAGGCGCCGCATGCACGGCGCGGTCGAGGTCCTGAAGCACGATCTCGGCGGGCTACGCACCGGCCGCGCATCGACCGCCCTGCTCGATCCGGTCCACGTCGAGGTCTACGGCAGCAACATGCCGCTCAACCAGGTCGCGACGGTGTCGACGCCGGAGGCGCGGCTGCTGTCGGTCCAGGTGTGGGACCGGTCCAACGTCCAGCCGGTCGAGAAAGCGATTCGCAACGCCGGCCTCGGAATCAACCCGATCGTCGACGGCCAGATCATCCGGCTGCCGATTCCGGAGCTGACCGAGGAGCGCCGCAAGGAGCTCGCCAAGCTCGTCGGCCAATATGCTGAAAAAGCCCGTATTGCCGTGCGCAACGTGCGGCGCGACGGCATGGATCATCTGAAGCAGGACGAGAAGAAGCACGAGATCAGCGAGGACGAGCGCAAGCGGCTCGAGCATGAAGTGCAGAAGCTGACCGACGACACGATCAAGGAGATCGACGACGTCAGCCACGCCAAGGAAAAGGAAATCCTCGGCAAGTGACCTCCGTCGCGCCCGAGGGCGTGCTGGGGCTTGCCGGGGGCAGCTCGGTCCCTCGTCACGTCGCCATCATCATGGACGGGAACGGCCGCTGGGCCGAGCGGCGCGGCCTGCCGCGGGTCGCCGGCCACCGCGCCGGGGCCGAAGCGGTCAGGCGCGCGCTCCAGGCCGCGGCCGACCATGGCGTCGAGGTACTGACGCTCTACGCCTTTTCCTCCGAGAACTGGCGTCGCAGCGACGAGGAGATCGGCGATCTCACCGCGCTGATGCGCTTCTATCTCGACCGCGAATTGAATCGGCTGATGGACGAGGGCGTCAAGCTGCGCCTGATCGGCGATTATTCGGCCTTCGGTGCGGAACTCGTCGAAAAGCTCGAGCGGGCCGTGGAACGGACCCGGGAGAACAGCCGCCTCACGCTGGTCGTCGCGCTCAACTACGGCTCGCGGGCGGAAATCGCGACGGCGGCTCGCACCCTGGGCGAGAAGGCCGTGGCCGGCGAGATCGAGCCGGGCGCAATCGACGAGGACAGCATCGCCGCCGAACTCGATACGCACGGCCTTCCCGAACTCGACCTGCTGATCCGCACGTCGGGGGAAGTGCGGCTGTCGAATTTCCTTTTGTGGCAAGCGGCTTACGCCGAACTGTTGTTTCTCGATCTGCTGTGGCCGGATTTCGATGAAGCGAGCTTCGCCGAGGCGCTCGGCCAGTTCGCGGCGCGCCAGCGCCGCTTCGGCGGCCGAGGCTGACCGCTTGAACGAGCTCCTCGTCCGAATCGTCTCCGGAGCGATCATGATCGGAGTCGCGCTCGCCGCGGCGTACGAAGGACGCGATTTCTTCGCGTTGCTGGTTGCTGCGGTTGCGACCGCGATGCTGTGGGAATGGCGCCAGCTGACCCGGCACTGGGGACTGAACTGGGCCGTCGCGGGCTTCGTCTATGCCGCGATCCCGGCGATCGCGCTGATCTGGATCCGGCTGATCGAGCCGGCCAATCAGTTCCCGAACCTCCTGCTGTGGGCGTTCATCGTCACCTGGGCGACCGACATCGGCGCCTATATCGTCGGCCGCGCCGTCGGCCGGCACAAGCTCGCGCCGTCGGTCAGCCCCGGCAAGACGGTCGAGGGGCTGATCGGCGGGCTGATCGTCGCGACCATCGCCGGCGGCGCGTGGGTCATGGACCGGAGCCTCTCCCCGGCGCTGTTCGGCCTCGCTCCGGTCTTGGCCGGAGCGGCCCAGGCCGGCGACCTGTTCGAAAGCTGGATCAAGCGCCAGGCGGGGGTCAAGGACTCCGGCCACTGGCTGCCCGGCCATGGCGGCCTGCTCGACCGGGTCGACGGGCTCGTCCCGGTCGCTGTCCTAACCGCGCTCGCCCAGCTATCGGGCATGGCGTGAAACGCAAGATCGCAATCCTCGGAGCGACCGGCTCGGTTGGCACGTCGACGCTCGATCTCGTTGAGCGCAATCTGGAGCGGTTCGAGGTGGTCGCAGTGACCGCCGCGACCAACAGCGAGGCGCTGGCCGACATCGCGCGCCGGACCGGCGCGAGGCTCGCGGTCGTCTCCGACCCGACGCGGTTGGCCGATCTGCGCGAGCGGCTGACGGACACCGACTGCCGCTCCGAGGCCGGCGAAGCGGCGCTGCTCGAAGCCGCCTCGGGCGAGGCGGAGCTGGTCATCGCCGCGATCGTCGGCTGCGCCGGGCTGAAGCCGGTGATGGCGGCGGTCGAGGCCGGGCGAACGGTCGCCCTTGCCAACAAGGAAGCGCTGGTCACCGCGGGCGCGCTGATGACCGGGGCCGCGGCCCGCAGCGGAGCGACGCTGCTTCCCGTCGACAGCGAGCATAATGCAATTTTTCAATGCCTTGCGTGCGGTCGCAGGGAAGACGTTTCAAAGATCGTCCTGACCGCCAGCGGCGGGCCCTTCCGAACCGCGTCGGCGGACGCAATCCGCAATGCCACGCCCGCCGAGGCCGTGGCCCACCCCAATTGGTCGATGGGTGCCAAGATCTCGGTCGATTCCGCGACGATGATGAACAAGGGCCTCGAGCTCATTGAAGCTCATTATCTGTTCGGCCTGCCGGCGCAGCGGATCGAGGTGGTGATCCATCCGCAATCGGTGGTTCATTCGCTGGTCGAGTTCATCGACGGTTCGGTGATCGCCCAGCTCGGCAGCCCGGACATGCGCATTCCGATCGCTTATGCGCTCGCCTGGCCCGAACGGATCGCCACTCCGGCGCAGCGGCTCGACCTCGCGGCCATTGCGACGCTCGACTTCGAAGCTGCTGATCTGACGCGCTTTCCGGCGCTTCGGCTGGCGCGCGAAGCGCTCGAAGCCGGCGGCGCCGCGCCGATCGTGCTCAATGCCGCGAATGAGGTGGCAGTCCGGCGTTTCCTGGCCGGTGAGATCGGCTTTACCGACATTGCCGCGCTGGTCGAACGCGCTCTCGACGCGAACACCTCGGCGGCGCCCCGGTCGATCGCCGACGTGCTCGAAATCGACCGTATCACTCGGGTTCAGGTCGAATCCGCGATGCAGGCCGTCTGCCAATGACCCTCGCTCATCCGCCATTGTGGCTGGTCCTGGTCGCGTTCGTCTGCGCGCTCGGTCCGCTCGTCTTCTTCCACGAGCTCGGCCATTATCTGGTCGGCCGCTGGTTCAAGGTGCCGGCGGAGGTCTTCTCGATCGGCTTCGGCCGCGAGCTCGTGGGCTGGACCGACAAGCAGGGGACCCGGTGGAAGGTCGGCTGGCTGCCGCTTGGCGGCTACGTGAAGTTCGTCGGCGACATGGGCCCGGCGAGCACCCCCGACGACGCGGACAATATCCCCGAGGAGCTCCGTCCCCACGCCTTTCAGTTCAAGCCGGTATGGCAACGCTTCCTGATCGTCCTCGCCGGACCGCTCGCGAATTTCGTGCTGGCGATTGCGATTATTGCCGGTTTCATCGCGCTTTATGGAACGCCGTCGACGCCGAACCTCGTCATCGGGACGGTCCCGCACAGCGCGGCCGAGAAGGCGGGCCTGGAGGTTGGCGACAGAGTCCTCGCGATCGCCGGCCGTTCGACGACCAATTTCGAAGAGATTTCACAGCTCGCGAGCCTTTACCCGGATCAGGACGTCAGCCTCCAAATCGAGCGGTCCGGGCGAACGTTCGATCTCAACGTCCATATCGGCACGCAGATCATAAAGGATCGGTACGGCCAGTCTTACCGTATTGGACTGCTCGGCCTGCCCGTCCCCCCGAGGCACTTCGAACCAGTCCCGTTCCACAAGATCGTCCCCGTGGCGGTCGAGCGGACCGCTTTCCTCACGCGGAGCATGATCGAGGGCGTGTGGCAGATCGTCACCGGCCGGCGATCGGTCAAGGAAATCGGCGGACCGATCAGGATCGCCAAGGTGGCCGGGGAACAAGCGAAGCTCGGCACCGAAGATTTCATCGCGCTGCTTGCGCTGCTTTCAATTAATCTCGGATTCATCAACCTCTTGCCAGTCGTGCCGCTGGATGGAGGACACCTCTTTTTCTATCTTTTCGAGGCCGTCCGGCGTCGGCCGGTCAGCGCCAGGGCGCTCGATTGGACGTTGCGCGGAGGGATCGCGCTGATCCTGGCCCTAATGCTCTTGGCGACGGGCAACGACCTGGGCCTATGGAACCAGCTTGAACGCTTGATTGGCTAGGAGGGTTGGGGCAGGGGCTACACTGCGGCATGACCGGGCTGAGGGGCAGCCGAATCTCATTACAAGGCGGGATGCGTGATTTCTAAGACGACGTTCAACCGGCGTGCTGGCGCCGTTCTCCTGGTCGGAACGATGCTCGGGGGCTGGGCCGCGCCCGCGCTCGCCCAGGATGCCCAGACGCCGCCTGCGGAACCCGCTGCCCAGCCGGCGCCTGCGCTTGTGCAAACCCCCGCTCCGGCGGCGCGGACCATCCGCTCGATCGCGGTGCGCGGCAACCAGCGGCTCGAGCCTGAGACGATTCGGCAGTACGCCAACCTCACGCCTGGGCAGACCTATACCGCCGGAACGCTCGATCAGGCGTTGAAGGACCTCTACGCGACGCAGCTGTTCGCCGACGTGACGTTCACCGGCGCCGACACCGGCGACATCGTCATCAACGTCCGCGAGAACCCGGTCATCAACCGCATCATCCTCGAGGGCAACAAGCGGCTCAAGGACGACAAGATCACGCCGGAGATCAAGCTCGCCCCGCGGCAGATCTTCACCCGCTCGGCGGTCCGCTCCGACGTCGAACGGATCCTCGAGCTGTATCGCCGCCAGGGCCGCTTTGCCGCTCGGGTCGAGCCCAAGATCGTCCAGCTCGACCAGAACCGCGTCGACGTCGTGTTCGAAATCCACGAAGGCGACCTCGCCAAGATCCGGCGCATCAACATCATCGGCAACAAGCAGTTCAAGGACGACCGCCTGGTCAAGGAGATGTACTCGCGCGAGGCGGGCGGGCTGCTGAGCTTCCTCAAGTCGAACGACACCTACGACCCGGATCGCCTCGCGGCCGACCAGCAGAAGCTGCGCGCCTTCTACCTGACCCAGGGCTATGCCGATTTCCGCGTCGTTTCGGCGCTCGCCGAGCTGACCCCGGACCGCAAGGACTTCGTGATCACCTATTTGGTCGAGGAAGGCCCGCGCTATCGCTTCGGAACGATCGAGGCGGACAGCGCCCTGCGCGACTTCCCGGCGGCGAAGGTCAAGTCGCTCGTCAGCCTGAGGCCCGGCGCCTGGTTCAACGCCAAGGCGGTCGAGGATTCGGTCACCAAGCTCAACGAGGAAGCCGGCAACCTCGGCTACGCCTTCGCGGACATCAGTCCGGCCTATGAACGCGATGCCGACAAACGGCTGATGAATCTGACCTTCAAGGTCGGCGAAACCCCGCGCGTCTATGTCGAGCGGATCGACATCACCGGCAACACGGTGACTCGCGACAAGGTCATCCGCCGCGAGTTCCGGGTCAACGAGGGCGATGCGTTCAATGCGCTCAAGGTCAAGCGCAGCCAGGACCGCATCCAGAGCCTCGGCTTCTTCCAGGACAAGCTGGAGATCAAGCAGAGCGAAGGCTCCGCCCCCGACCGCGTCGTGCTCGGCGTCAACGTCGAGGAGAAAGCGACCGGGCAGCTCGCGCTCTCGGGCGGTTATTCGAGCCTCGAGAAATTCGTCGTCCAGCTGGCGGTCAGCCAGAACAATTTCATGGGCAAGGGGCAGGAGCTCAATGCCTCGGTCAACTGGTCGCGCTATGCCAAGTCGGTCGAACTGGGCTTCGTCGAGCCCTACTTCCTCGATAAGCCGATCCTGCTTGGCGGAAGCATCTATCGCCGCGACTATCGCAGCTTCAACTTCAACTCGAACGGCGACCGCGACACGACCTATTCGCAGGCCAGCACCGGCGGCGGTCTGCGGCTCGGTTTCCCGGTGACCGAATTCACCAGCTTCGCGACCCGCTACAGCCTGGTCCAGGACAAGATCAGCCTCGACAAGAGCACGTTCTACACCGACTTCGACGGGACCGGCCCCGGCGAACCCGAGTGCGACCCGCTCAAGGCCGGCCGCTACCTGTGCGACGAAATCGGCAGCCGAATCACCTCGCTGCTCGGGGTATCGGCGGTGTTCGACAATACCGACGGAATCCGGCCGACGCGCGGCCAGCGCCTCATCTTCTCGGAGGACTTCGCCGGCCTCGGCGGCGATGTCCGCTATGTCCGCTCGCGGTTCGATGCGACCAAGTGGAAGAGCTTCGGCGGCGGCTGGGTCGCCTCGGCGCATGCCGAAGGCGGCCTGATCCAGCCGCTTCAGAAATCTCCGGGACCGGGCCGCGACGCGGTTCGGCTGACCGACCGGTTCTTCGGTCCGCAGCTGCGCGGCTTCGATATCCGCGGCATCGGCCCGAGGATCCAGCGCGTCAATTACAATGCCGACGGAACGCTCGATTTCGAGAATGCCCGGATCACCGACGCGGTCGGCGGCCGCGCTTATTACATGGGCCGGCTCGAGCTCGAATTCCCGCTTAGCGCAGGGTTGAAGAGCGTCGGGCTGCGTCCGTCGGCCTTCCTCGACGTCGGGTCCTTGTGGAGCATCAAGACGCCGATCCTGACGGACGTCATCGCGACCTGCGTGCCCGTCGCGGCCAACACCACGGGAACGCCATTCCAGATCGTTCCGAACGGGGCGGTGCAGGATTGCGGCCCGACGACGGGCACGACCGGCTTCACGCGCTTTCCCGGAATCAAGGAATTCTTCCTCGGCGATTCGCCCAAGCCGCGCCTGTCGATCGGCGTCG
Source organism: Sphingomicrobium sp. (assembly GCA_045811385.1). Lineage (GTDB taxonomy): Bacteria > Pseudomonadota > Alphaproteobacteria > Sphingomonadales > Sphingomonadaceae > Sphingomicrobium. The sequence goes on from JBJMUB010000043.1 coordinate 9,507, forward strand.
GCGTCAACTGGACGTCGCCGTTCGGCCCGCTTCGCATCGACGTCGCCAAAGCCCTGCTCAAGCAGGAGGGCGACGACACCAAGTTGTTCAGCTTCAACGTAGGGACCCAATTCTAATGCTTAAATTTGCTATTCCGGCCGCGCTCGCGGCCGCCGCGCTCGTTCCGTCAGCGGCTGTTGGCCAGACCGTTCCGCCGGCGATCGTTGCCGTGGTCGACCTCGAGCGCGTCCAGCAGGAATGCACCGCGTGCAAGAGCGCGCGCGCGGCGCTGACCAGCCAGGCCAATTCGATCAAGGCGCGCGAAACGGCCCTGACCGGGCCGCTCCAGACGGAGGGCAAGGCGATCCAGGCGGCGATCGACGCGCTCAAGGGCGCCCAGCCCGACGC
>JBJMUB010000044.1:0-15475 GCA_045811385.1 Sphingomicrobium sp.
GGGCGCGCTGGTCCTCGACAGCGAGGGCAAGGAGCTGGGCAAGGTCACCAGCGGCGGCTTCTCGCCATCGCTGCAGCGGCCGATCGCCATGGGCTATGTCGCGACGCCGCTGGCCGAGGTCGGAACCGCGCTCAAGGTCGAGCAGCGCGGCAAATTGTTCGATGTGAAGGTCGCCGCAATGCCGTTCGTCCCCCACCGCTATCACCGCAAGGGAGCCGCCTGATGACCGTCTATTTCACCAAGGAGCACGAGTGGATCCGGGTCGAGGGCGACACCGCCACAGTAGGCATTTCGGACCATGCGCAGGAGCAATTGGGCGACATCGTCTTCGCCGAGGTGCCCGAAGCCGGAAAGCAGCTCAGCAAGGGCCAGGAAGCCGCCGTGGTTGAATCGGTCAAGGCCGCTTCGGACGTCTATGCGCCGGTCTCGGGCGAAGTCACCGAGGGCAACCAGGCGGTCACTGACGATCCGGCGCTGATTAACAGCGATCCCGAGGGCGCGGGCTGGTTCTTCAAGCTGAAGCTCAGCGATCCGGGCGAGCTCGACGGCTTGATGGACGAAGGCGCCTACCGCGAATTCCTGGGCACGCTTTGAGCGACGGCATCGCCTCGACCAGCAAGTGGGATGCGGCGGACTATGCCAGGGTCGGCGCGTTCGTCGCCGAGCTTGGCGGGGCGGCGCTCGACCTGCTCGACCCGCAGCCGGGCGAGCGGATCCTCGACGTCGGGTGCGGCGAGGGGACGCTGACCAGGAAAATACTCGAGCGCGGGGCGATCGTGCTCGGGATCGACAATTCGCCCGAGATGATCGCCGCCGCGCGTGCGGTGGGGATCGACGCGGTTCAGCTGGCGGCCGAGGACATGCAATTCTTCGGCGAGTTCGACGCGGCTTTTTCCAACGCGACTTTGCACTGGGTCCTGGAGAAGGAGCAAGCGGCGCGGGCGATCTATCGCGCGCTCAAGCCCGGCGGGCGCTTCGCCGGTGAGATGGGCGGCGAAGGCAATATCAAGAACCTTCGCCAAGCGCTTGACGAAGAACTGATTATCCGCGGCCATGCACCGCCGGTCGAGGCCAGCAACTGGTATGCGTCTCCTGAAGAATTCGCCGCCGTGTACGAGGCGGTGGGCTTCCGCGAAATCGACGCTCGCCTGATCGAGCGGCCGACGCCGATTGAGCATGGCCTCGCGGCCTGGGTGACGACCTTCCGCAAGGGCTGGCTCGACCGCGCGGCCGTGCCCGAGGAGGAGCGGGCCGAGATCGGCGCGGCCGTTGCCGACCGAATCGGGTCCAACGTCGTCGATTACGTCCGCCTCCGCTTCATCATGAGGAAGCCAAACTGATGCGTTATCTGCCGTTGAGCGACGCCGATCGCAGCGAGATGCTGCGGGTGGTCGGCGCGGGCTCGATCGACGATCTGTTCCGCGACGTGCCCGGGGAGCTTCGGCTCAAGGGCCCGATCGAGGGGCTGCCGCCGCATGCCTCCGAAATGGCGGTCGAGCGGCACATGACCGCCTTGTCGCGCAAGAACATGGTCGCGGGCGACGTGCCCTTCTTCCTCGGCTGCGGGGCGTACCGGCACCACATCCCGGCGAGTGTCGACCATATCATCCAGCGCGGCGAGTTCCTGACCAGCTACACGCCCTACCAGCCCGAAATCGCTCAGGGCACGCTCCAGATGATGTTCGAGTTCCAGTCGCAAGTCGCGCGCCTCTACGGCTGCGAGGTCGCCAACGCGTCGATGTACGACGGCTCGACCGCGATGTGGGAGGCGATCTCGATGGCGCACCGCATTACGCGGCGGAGCAAGACGGTGATCTCGTCGGGCGTTCACCCGCACTATGTCCGCGTCGCCGAGACGATGGCGAAGTTCACCGAGGACGCACTGGCGACCACGCTGCCTGAGCTGAGCGCTGAACCCGATACCGAGCGCCTGCGCGGCAAGATCGACGGCGAAACCAGCGCAGTGGTCGTGCAATATCCCGACATCCTCGGACGGATCACGGACCTGACTCCCATCGCCGAGGCGGCGCACGCCACGGGCGCCTTGCTGATCGTGGTAGTGACCGAGCCGGTCGCGCTCGGGCTGATCAAGTCGCCGGGCGAGATGGGCGCCGACATCGTCGTCGGCGAGGGTCAGAGCATCGGCGTCGGGCTGCAGTTCGGCGGGCCCTATGTCGGCCTGTTCGCGTGCCGCGAGAAGCATGTCCGGCAGATGCCGGGGCGGCTCGCCGGCGAGACCGTCGACGCCCAGGGCAAGCGCGGTTTCGTGCTGACCCTGTCGACCCGCGAGCAACATATCCGGCGCGAGAAAGCGACCTCTAATATTTGTACGAGTTCAGTGCTTTGCGCGCTGGCATTCACAGCGCATCTCACCTTGCTCGGGGAGAAGGGGCTGCGCCGGCTGGCTGAGTTGAACCATGAGCGGGCATGCGAAGCCGCCGAGCGATTGGCGGCGATTCCGGGGGTGACCTTGGTCAACGACGGCTTCTTCAACGAATTCACGCTCAAGCTGCCGATCGAGGCGCGGCCGGCGGTGCATGCGATGGTCGGGAAGGGGGTGCTCGGCGGCGTGTCGCTCGGGCGGCTCTATCCGGGCGCCGACGCGCTCCAGAACGGGCTCGTCATCGCGGTGACCGAAACCGTGACGGACGAGGACATCGTTGCCCTGGAAGCCGCGCTGCGGGAGGTCGCGCGATGACCGTCAATCCTTCCGGCTGGCGGCCGACGCCGCCGGCAAACGAGCAGGGCGACGCGCAAACGGTCACGGGCAACCGCGCCCTGATGCTCGAGGAGCCGCTGATCTTCGAGATTGGGTCGACCGAGCAGACGGGGGTGGATTTCGACCGTTCCCCGGCGAAGGCCGGGGCCCAGGGCGCTGCGCAATCAGCGCCTTCCGGCGCTCCTGGACCCCGGCCTTCGCCGGGGAACAAGTTGGCCGGTCTCCAACGCATTCGTCCGATTGGCCTGCCGGGGCTCAGCGAGCCGGAAATGGTGCGCCACTACACCCGGCTCTCCCGCCAGAATTATGCGATCGACCTCGGGCTGTTCCCGCTCGGCTCGTGCACAATGAAGCACAACCCGCGCCTCAACGAGAAGGTGGCGCGGCTGCCCGGGTTCGCCGACGTCCACCCGCTCCAGCCGCAGGAGACCGTGCAGGGGGCGCTTCAGGTGGTGAACGAGCTCGCCTTCTGGCTGCTCGACCTCACCGGCATGTATGGCATCGCGATGAGCCCCAAGGCGGGGGCGCACGGCGAGCTGTGCGGACTGCTGTGCATCCGCGCGGCGCTCGAGGCGCGCGGCGACAAGCGCCAGGTGGTGCTGGTGCCGGAGAGCGCGCACGGCACGAATCCGGCGACGGCCGCTTTTGCCGGCTACCGAGTCGAGAACATCCCGGCCAATTCCGCCGGCCGGGTCGACCTTGTTGCGCTCAAGGCCCGGCTTGGGCCCGACGTCGCCGCGATGATGATCACCAACCCAAACACCTGCGGCCTGTTCGAGCCGGACATGATCGCGATTTCCGAAGCGGTCCATGCCGCGGGCGCCTTCGTCTATTGCGACGGCGCCAATTTCAACGCGATCGTCGGCAAGGTCCGCCCGGGCGACCTCGGCATCGACGCCATGCACATCAATTTGCACAAGACTTTCTCGACACCGCACGGCGGGGGCGGACCCGGCTCGGGGCCGGTCGTGCTGTCGGAGGCGCTTGCGCCCTACGGACCGCTGCCGTTCGTCGCCAAATATCCGGATGGGTCGTTCAAGATCGTCGAGGAGGAGGATGCGGCCGACGAGCACCCCGGCGCGTTCGGGCGGATGGTCGCCTTCCACGGCCAGATGGGCATGTTCACCCGCGCGCTCGCTTATATCCTCAGCCACGGCGCCGACGGCTTGAAGCAGGTCGCCGAGGACAGCGTGCTCAACGCCAACTACATCCTCAGGAGCCTCGAGGATTTGCTCGACGCGCCGTTCGGCAAGAGCGGGCCGTGCATGCACGAGGCGATTTTCTCGGACAAAGGCTTCGCCGGCGGCCTCAGCACGATCGACCTCGCCAAGGCGTTGATCGACGAGGGCTTCCACCCAATGACCATGTATTTCCCGCTGGTCGTCCATGGCGCGATGCTGGTCGAGCCCACCGAAACCGAATCGAAGGCCAGCCTCGACCAGTTCATCGCCGCGCTGCGATCGATCGCGGGGCGGGCGAAGGCCGGCGACCGATCGCTCAAGGCCGCTCCGGTCCACGCTCCGCGGCGGCGGCTCGACGAGACTCTCGCGGCACGCAAGCCGGTGCTGACGTATCGCGATCGGGAACCGGCGCAGGCGGCCGAGTGAGCGACGAGCGGCGCTTCTACGAAGCGCCGTCGGACGGCGTTTGCCGGTCGGCTCCCGCGGCACTGCGCAACCGCGAGCCGATCGCCGCGGTGCTCGCGGAATGGCTGCCTGACAGCGCGACGGTGCTCGAGATCGCCAGCGGCACCGGCGAGCATGCTTTGTTCTTCGCCGAGCGCTTTCCGCGGCTCGAATGGCAGCCGAGTGATGTCCACCCCGACGCCTTGGGATCGATCCGCGCGTGGCGGGCGGCGGCGCGACTGCCGAACCTGCGCGAGCCGGTGGCGATCGACGCGGCCTCCGCCGACTGGTCGGTCGAGCGGGCCGATGCGGTGCTCAGCATCAACATGGTCCACATCAGCCCGTGGGACTCGGCGCTTGGGCTGATCGCCGGCTCGGCGCGCATCCTGCCGCCCGGCGCGCCGCTGATCCTTTATGGGCCGTGGTTCAAGGACGACATTCCGACGGCCGATAGCAATCTCGCGTTCGACGCGGACCTGAAGGCGCGCGATCCCGTCTGGGGCTTGCGCCGGGTCGAGGACTTCGTGGATGCCGCTCGGGACCGCTTCGAGCTGGTCGAAACGCGCGATATGCCGGCCAACAATCTGATGCTGCTGCTCCGGCGCTTGTGACGCGTCGTTAAACGAAGCTTTACCGTCGCGGGTCTATTCTTCCGCGATGGACGAAAGCATCATGAATCAGAACCGTAAGTCCCGCCGCGCGCCGGTGCTCCTTGCCGCGAGCATCGAGGTCGCGGGCACCCCGGAGCCGGTGAAGCTGCGCAACCTCTCGGAAGAGGGCGCGCTGATCGAAGGCGAGCGCCTGCCGCTCGAAGGGACCACCACTTTCTTCCAGCGCAACGAGCTGCGCCTGAAAAGCCGGGTGATCTGGGTCGAAGGGCGCTACGCCGGGGTGGCGTTCGCGCGTCAGCTCAAGCCGGAAGAAGTGCTGCGCCACGTCCCGCAGCCGCGCCAGCGGATCGAAAAGGATTTCCGCCGCCCCGGCCTCGCCTGCCGGCCGTTGACCGCCGACGAGCGCAAAATGGTCGAAAAGTGGATGGTGTCGTCGCCGACCGGGGCGCTGGGCGAATAATCAGCCCGCGGCGCGGCACGGCGCCGCGAGCCAGTTCCCACTTCGGCGATCGCCGGCCTACGCCGTGTCGCTACGGCACAAGCCTTAGCGGTTTGTTGCCGAACGGTCCGTTGCAGCAGGCAAACGTCTTTGCCCTTCGATCCGTTACGGCGTAGGTTTCGCTCGAGGAGGTCTGTCGCATGCCGCGAAAGCTTCTGTTTGCCAGTCTTGTTTTCGCCGCAGGAACCGCCTTCGCGCAGCCGCAGACGACCAACCTCGAGGCGGTATCCGGTCTCGGCCAAGTCGATCGCACGACCCAGACCGAGGACGTCAAGTTCAAGACCGACCAGAACCTGCGGATGACGGTTCCGGTGATGGTCTCGGGCCGCGGACCCTATCGCTTCCTGGTCGACACCGGAGCGGACCGGACCGCCGTCTCGCGCCAGCTGGCCAACAACCTCAAATTCGTTTCGGCCGAGGCCGCGTCGCTGCACAGCGTCTCGGGCGTCTCGACCGTGGCGACGGCGACGGTCCCGCGGCTGCAGCTGACCCGCAAGGAGATCCGCAACATCAACGCGCCGCTGCTCGAGACCGCGAACATGGGCGCCGACGGGATCCTCGGCACGGATTCGCTGCGCGCCCAGCGCGTGCTGTTCGACTTCGAGGCCAATTCGCTGTCGATCGTCCCCTCCGCGACCCCCGACTTCAGGGTCGAACCGGGAACGATCGTCATCCAGGGCGCTCGCCGCAACGGCCGGCTGGTCGTCACCGAAGCGACCGCCAACGGCCGTCCGGTGACGGTCGTGATCGACACTGGCTCGCAGATCAGCATCGGCAATGAAGCGCTGCGCCAGGCGCTGCTCAAGGCGAAAGTGCTGAGCGGATCGGAGCAGGTCGAGCTGATCTCGGTCACCGGCGACAAGATCCTCGGCGACTATATGTTCGTCCGCGACCTCGAGATGGGCGGAGTCGGCCTCAAGAACCTCGCCATCGTCTTCGCCAATGCCCATACCTTCAAGCAGCTCCGGCTCGACAGGAAGCCCGCCCTGCTGCTCGGGATGAACGCCATTCGGTCGTTCAAGAAAGTGTCGATCGACTTCGCCAACCGCCGGCTGCGGGTGGTCGTCCCGGAGGAAAGCGCGCTCGACACGCGGCTCGCGGCGCGGTTGCGCTAGGACCGGCAAGCACTACACGATTCCTCGCGGTTACGGCGGGGAGCAACGTGATTCCGGACAGGACTGGCAACGTCGATCCGCGCACGGTCGAAGGGTTCGGCGAGGAATGGGCGGCCTTCACCCAGGAGGAGCTCGACCGCGCCGAGCAGCAGCGGCTGTTCGATCAATATTTTTCGCTGTTCCCGTTCGACCGCTTGCCCGACGGCGCCGAAGGCTTCGACCTCGGCTGCGGGACCGGACGGTGGGCCGCCCTGGTCGCCGAGCGCGTCGCCCGCCTTCACTGCATCGATCCCGCGGTAAAAGCGCTGGCCGTCGCTCGTCGCCGCCTCGCCGCTGCGCCGAACGTCCTGTTCCACGAGTCCGACGTCGATCATCTTCCGTTCGCCGATGGCAGCCAGGACTTCGGCTATTCGATCGGCGTGCTGCATCACATTCCGGACACCCGCGCGGCGCTGGCCGGCTGCACCGCCAAGCTCAAGCCGGGGGCGCCGTTCCTGGTCTATATCTATTATGCGTTCGACAATCGGCCGGCTTGGTTCCGCTCGCTCTGGCGGCTGTCGGAAGTCGGCCGCCGCGGCATATCCCGGCTTCCGTTCGGCGCCCGTAAGGCGGTGACGGGAGCGATCGCGATGCTGGTCTACTGGCCGCTGGCGCGAGCCGCATCCATTGGCCAGCGGTTTGGCCGCTCGGTCAGCAACTGGCCGCTCGCGGAATACCGCTACCGGAGCTTCTACAGCATGCGGACCGACGCCCTCGATCGCTTCGGGACCCGACTAGAGCAGCGCTTCTCCCGCGCCGACATCGAACGAATGATGCGTTCGAGCGGGCTGGAGAGGATCGAGTTTCGCGAAGGGCCGCCCTTCTGGGTCGCGTGTGGCTACAGGACCGCGGCGTAGCATGCTCGTCTACTGGCTTCTCTTCCTGTATTTCGCCGCCGGCGCCGCGCGCGAGCGGCCGCGGCCGGCGGCGGCGGCGCGAACCGACATCCCGTTCCTTGTCGGCTGCATCCTGATGACGCTGATGATCGGGCTCCGCTACCACGTCGGCGCCGACTGGATCCCTTACGAGGAGATTTTCGACGAAGCGCGGCGCGAGACGCTTGGTTCGCTGCCGACGATCGCGGATCCCGGCTATTATCTCGTCAACATCGCCGTCCAGCGGGTCGGCGGCGAGCTGTGGATGGTCAATCTCGTCTGCGGCGCGATTTTCGTCTGGGGGCTGATGCGCTTCGCTCGGGCGCAGGAACGGCCGTGGCTCGCGATGGTCGTGGCGATGCCCTATCTCGTGATCGTGGTCGCCATGGGCTACACCCGGCAAGGGGTCAGCATCGGCTTGATCATGGCCGGCTTGGCCTCCTACCTGGGCAAGGGGTCCGTGCTTCGGTTCGCCGCCTACGTCGCGCTCGCCGCGACCTTTCACAAGACGGCGGTCGTCGCCTTGCCGCTTGTCGCGCTCGCCAATGACCGAGGCCGAATTGTCGGCCTTCTTGTCGCGGTGTCGATCACCTATTTGTTCTATCAATATTTCCTCTCGGCCTCGGTCGGGCGGCTGGTGACCAATTACATCGACGCCCGCTATGCCGCAGAGGGTGCCGGCATCCGCGTTGCGATGAGCGTTCTTCCCGCGGCGCTGTTCTTCCTGCGATCTCGGGAACTCGGCTTTTCGGAGCGCGAGCGTCGCTTGTGGCGAAACCTGTCGTTCGCCGCCGTCGGTTTCCTTGTTCTTCTGATCGTCGTTCGCTCGAGCGCGGCGATCGACCGGCTCGCACTCTATACGATTCCGCTCCAGGTCGCCGTCCTTTCCAGGCCGCGCAGCATGTTTACGACCGCAGGCTTCGGAACCTTTCTCATCATCGCCTACGCCGCTGCCGTCCAGTTCACCTGGCTGACCTTCGCCCATCACGCGCGGTTCTGGGTCCCCTATCATTTCTGGCCGTTCGGCGGCTGAGCCGCGCGCTTGACCGCTGGCGGCGGCGCGGGGGTCGGGTTATGCTCGGCGGCAATGGATGCCCGGACCAAGAAGCACGGCCACGTCGCGGACAGCGAAACCGCCGACGAGGCGCGCGTGCTGGCCGAGACGATCACCGTCAAGCGCGACCGCCTGCTCGCCTCGCTGACGCTGATTGCCGGCCTCGGCCTGATCGTCGCTATTCCGTTCGCGCTTCGCGCCGGCGCCGAATTCTTCATGCCGGTGACGGCTGCGCTGGTCGTCGCGATCGCCTTGGTGCCGCTGCTGGAGTGGTTCGAGCGGCGCGGCGTGCCGTCGCGGCTGGCCGCGGGCTTGTGCGTCATCATCTTCCTCGCCATCGCCCTGTTCGCGATCGGCTCGATCGTCGTCCCGGCGACCGACTGGGTCGCCCAGGTGCCCGGCAAGATCCCGAAGGTCCGGGCCGCGCTCGAGCCGGTATTCGACCTGTACAAAAACCTCGACCGGTTCATCGACCGCACCGTCTCGCAAATCGCGCTGACCCAGGAGCGCACCCGGGCGGTGCGGATCGAGACTCCCAACTCGATGCTCGGGCTTCTGACCAGCTCGGCACCGCACCTGCTGATCCAGCTGTTCTTCTCGCTGCTCGTGATCTTCTTTTTCCTCGCCGGCTGGACCGCGATGCGCAAGAAGACGATCGTCAGCCGCGGCAGCTTCGAGGGGGCGCTGACGACCGCCCGGGTGATCCAGCAGGTGGTCGATGCGACCTCCACCTATCTCGGTACGATCACCCTCATCAACATCGGGCTCGGCGGCCTCACCGCGCTGGTCCTGTGGTGGTTCGGAATGCCTTCGCCGGTGATGTGGGGCGGCATCGTCGCGGTGCTCAACTACATCCCCTATCTCGGGCCGATCGCGTCGGCCCTGTTCCTATTCCTCGGCGGGCTGATGACCTACTCCGACGTGTGGACGGCGCTGCTTCCGCCGGCCGCGTTCGTCAGCCTCCACCTGGTCGAGGCGAACCTGTTCACGCCGATGGTCGTCGGCCGGCGGCTGACGATCAGCCCGCTTGCGATCCTTGTTTCGCTGTCCTTCTGGGCGTGGGTATGGGGGACGACCGGCGCGTTGCTGGCGGTGCCGCTGCTGATCATCCTCAAGACGATTTTCTCGGCAGCCGGCACTCCGGACATCGCCGGTTTCCTGTTCGAGCACGGCACCTTGACCCATGCCGGCGACCCCGACGAGGATGAGGTCGAGGAACGGCAGGAAATGGAGCCGGCCATGGTTGACACTCCCAAGGCCTCCCCCTAGGTCGCCGCGACGCCAAAAACGCGGGTGTAGCTCAGTTGGTTAGAGCGCCGGCCTGTCACGCCGGAGGTCGCGGGTTCGAGCCCCGTCACTCGCGCCACTTTCCACATGTCGTTCGACTGATTTAGACGGGGCCGGATGCCTGCCGACGCCTCCGCTTATGCCATTCTCGGGGTCGAGCCGGGCGCTGACTGGAGCGAGGTCGAGCGCGCCTACAAGCAGCTGATCAAGGTCCACCATCCCGACCTCTCGGGCGGCGACGCGCACCGGGCGACCGAGATCATCCATGCCTATCGCGAACTTAAGCGGGTGCGCGACACCAAGGGGGCCCTGGTCCTCGCCGACGACGACCCGGTCGGCCGCCCGCGGCGCGGCTGGCTGTGGGGCATGGTTTCAGGGACGGCGCTGGTCGGCGTGCTGATCGCAGTGATCGGACCGCTCAAGCCCCCGCGGACAGAGCGCCCCGTTGCATTGGCTCATGAAGCGGCCGGCGATCCGATGGATTCGGACCTGTCCGCGGCTGCGATCGACCGGTCGATCCGCGAGGCGACGCGGATCTTCCGGACGAGGGACGAGATGGCACTGGCGGGGGCGAGCCGCGACTGCCATCGCCGATTGCGGGCGAAGCCGAGCCTCGAGCAGCTCGACCGTTGCGCCGCATTCGACGATGCGGTGGTCCAGCTGCTCGATCGCGATCCGTTGCGCAGCCAGGGGCCGTTCGGCGAACTTGCCGTCACCAGCCGTCAGTTGAGTGCGGGGACGATCCTGTCGAACGATTCGCTGGCCGTGGACAGCCGGCTCGACCGGATCCGGCTGCACGTCGAGCTGGCATTGGTTCCGCGGATTCCCCTTCCGCCGGTGCCTCCGCCGACCGCGCCCGTAAACGACGCGTCGGTCGATTAGCGCTGGGCGGCCGTGCCGGTTGCGGTTGCAGCCGGCGTCTCGGACCTGCCGAGCGGCGCTTCGCCGGAGGCGACGCTATCGTTGGACAGCGTCCACTTGAGATTGTCCGACGCTTCGAACTTTTTCACATAATCTTCGTGCGGTGCGGCTTCGGTCGCCTTGCGGGCCGCTTCCAGCTTGAAGCGAACCGCGACCCGGCCCGGGGGCGCGGCAGTCACTTCGACGCCAGGCACTTCGCTGGCGAGCTCGGCCGCGCCGGCCTCCGGCTGATTCGCCGTCGCGGCCTCGGCTGCGAGGGCGGCGTCGCGCAGCGCGCGGCCATTCGGCTCATGGCCCGAATATTTCTTGGCGAAGGCCGCCGGACGGCCCCAGCCGCCGGCCCAGCGGTAGAAGATATGCGCTCCGACGACGGCATTTTTTGCCAGCGTCGGCGCCCAATACGGCACCACATAATTGGCGTGGTAATGGGTCGCATAGCCGACCGGAGCGTAGACATAGCCGCCGAGCGCCTGCTGGGCGACTACATAAGCCCGGCGCCAGCCGGCGAGATCGGGCTGGCGATAAAGCGAGCCGTCGCAGGTGAAGGTGAACTGGCAGCCGGTCGCGCGCGTCGAGCCTTCGTAGACGACGCCGCACACCGTCGCCGGGAATGCCGGGTGGCGGACCCGGTTGAGCACGACCTGCGCAACGGCGCGCTCGCCACCGTCGTCCTGGCTCCCGGCTTCGTAATAAACCGCACTGGCGAGGCATTCGAGCGCGCGGTTGCGCTCCGCGCCGTCGCCCTTGAAGCTGAACGGCAGCGCCGCCGGATTGGGGCCCGACGCGAGGGGAATGCCTTGGTTGATCTGCAGCGCCTGGTCGGGCGCGACCTGGCGGTAGAGCATCGGCGGCGGTGCCGGCGGAGCCACTCCCGGCGCCGTCGTCGCGGCGAGCTCGGGGGTCGAATGGGCAGCGCCGCCGAGCGCAGCCGCGGCGGCGACCGCGAGCAGGCCGAAGCCGGCGGCTTCGCGCGGATAGGCGCGCACCAGCCGCTGCGCGCGCAGCTTCAGCCGCGCCGCATTCGTCCGGACCACCCGAAGCGGGTGCTGAAGGGCCAGTTCTTGCGCCATGCCAGTGATATAGCAACCTAATACAGTTTTTTCAACGCACACTGACTTGGAGGAACGCCACTGCCCGCTCTCGATCCACCGCACCAGCGGCTTCAATGGGGCGATCCAGGCCAGCCCCATTATCAGATAGAACGGCGTCTGAATCAAAATAGGCCAGCGTCCGACGATCGGCGCGAGGCTTGCGACGAACACCGCCCAGAAGGCGATGAGCAGCAGGATCAAGGCGATTCCGGCCAGTTTTCGCGACGATGGCTGAGCGCGATTCACTTACCGAAGAGGCCGCCGCGCCGCCGCGGCTGGCCGACCTGGACCCGATCTTTCCCGTAAAAATCGTCGAAATAGACGATCGACGTGCCGCTCGGGACGGCGGTGAGGTAGGTCAGATAGATCGGCACTGGCGCGGGCAGGTCGACCTTCTGCTCGGGCCGGGCACCCTTCGGGCTCGGCGGCCGACCGTAGAACAGCCAGCGCGCGAAGCGCGGCGCGGCCTCGAGCCGGACGCAGCCGTTGCTCTCGAGCCGCGCGGCTTCCTCGATCTTCTCCTTCTCGGGCGTGTCGTGAAGCCAGATCCCCTGCTCATTGGGGAACATGAACTTCATCTTGCCCATCGAATTGGCGGGTCCGGGCTTCTGCCGCAGCCGCGCCTGGATCCGGCCGGCCTGCACCGCGCGCCAGTCGATCGACATCGGATCGAGAACCCGTGCATGGTCCGACCAGTCCGACAGGAGTTCGTAGCCACGCTTGGTGAAATAGGCGCGCCCTTCCTTGAGGATGGTCGGCGCAAGCCGCCTCGCGGTGATGTCCGGCGGCGAATTCCAGTAGGGGTTGAGCGCGATGTAGCGGATATAGGCATTCATCATCGGCGTCTGGGCGATCGGGTCGGGCCGGCCGGCGACGACCCGCATCGAATCCACCACCTGGCCATTCTCGTACATGTACAGCCGCGCCGCCGGCGCGTTGACGATGACGAAGCGGCCGTTGCCGGAAGGCAGCACTCGGGCACGCTCGAGGTTGAGCGACAGCAGACGCCGCTGGGTTTCGTTGAGGTAGACCCGGCTAGCGAGCGCGAGCCGGAGATTGGCATAAATCGGGTTCATCCAGCTCATCTTCTGGAGATACTCGGACAGCGACGGCGCGGCTGCGGCCTGGCCGAGGATGGTCGCGGGCGCCGGCGGGGTCGGTTTCAGCTCCTTGTCGACGTAGATGATGCCGACGTTGGGATCGTGCTTCTGGTCCTGGACGTAGGTGATGAACGCCTGGCTGAACCGGACTTCCGCCTGGCGGATTGCATTCGGATCGCCGCGCGAAGCCGCTTGGGCCAGGCGGGCGAGGGTGCGCGTGTCGTACCGGCGCGGATCGAGATTTTCGACCGAAGCGGTGCTGAGCAGCTGGATCAGTTGCTGCGCCGCCGGACCCGAGCGCGGCGAGAACCACAACGGCGCTCCGCCGCGCGACCGGTAGAAGGCGGCGATTGCGCCGCTCGGGTCGGAAATCGCCGGCCGCGCCGTGCGCGATTCGGCTGCCGGGGGCGCGATCCCCGCAAAGGCGGATCCCAACACAATTGCCGAAGCCGCAATCAAAGATGCCCGAAGTTTCACTACCGCTCCTATTTCCTGATGCCGCCCGGTCTAAACGCAGTTCGGGCGGAATAGTCCAACTCGGCGTCACGCGCCGTTTTCTTGAGTAAATTCCTATGCGAAAGCATGACCTTAGCCGTGGTCACCTGAACCATTCCAAACCGTCCGGGCTGGCGAATCCGTTGAGCGGGATGTCCCATTCGTCGGCGGGAATGGGATCGGCGAGGCGCTGGATCGCCCAGCCGACGCCGACCAGCCGGGCGCCGATCTTCTTCAGGTGGATCAACGCACGATCGTAGTGTCCCTTGCCCCGTCCCACCCGCGTCCCCCGCCCGTCGATCGCGATCAGCGGCACCAGGACGAGATCGGGCTCGACCACGGGATGGCGCTTGGCCGGCTGCATGATCCCGAACGGCCCGGCTTCGAGCGGGTCGCCGGCGATGAAGCGGAACGGCTTGGCCGGATTGTGGAAGCACGGGTAAGCGGCGATCGCGCCGACCGACCGAGCTTCCTCCATCGCCGGCTGCGGGCTGATCTCAGAGCCGAGCGGGCAATAGCCGCCGACCACCGAAACTCCGGCGAACAATGACGTCAGATGTTCCGCGAGGCGTTGCTCGAGTTTGGCCCGCTGCGCGTCGGAAAGGGTCGCGACGAACGCCTTGCGCGCGTCGAGGGCGGCGCGGCGCAGCGCTTCCTTGGACAGCGGCTCCATGGCGGGCCGCTGGCTGTCTGGGCCGGGAGGAAGTGACGGGACCACCGTGGCCGTTTGCCGGAAATCCTCTGACGCCACAAACGTCAGGTGGGAACCATGTGCACCGGACCAGGGTCCAGACAGGGACAGTCCCCTAGGATATTCAATCGCCTCAGGGATTTTCGTGGCTTCGTACCGGGCAGTACCCGTCAGCCCCTATCTAGGACACCGCTGCGTCGTTCTCAAGCTGCTGGGCGACCGATTCGAGGCGCCTGGCGAGCGCTTCGGCGCGCTCGACGAGCGCCGGATCGGGCCCTGACGGTTCGAGAGCCGGCGGCGGAACGGCATCAGGACGGCCTTCCATCAGTTGGTCGGCCAGCAGCAGCGAGGCGAACAGGAATTGGCGGGCTTCGCTCAGCGTGCCGAGGCCAGCGAGCGCTTCGCGGCTCTTGCCGTCGACGATCCGCGCTGCCGCGCGCAGGCTCTCTTCCTCGCCCTCGCGGCAGGCGACCTGGTAGGTGCGCCCGGCGATCGACAGGTCGATCATCGCCGCCATCAGGCGGCCGCCTCGCGGATCAGCTCGTCGAGCTCCTCGACCACTTCGCGGACCCTGGCGCGAAGCTCGTGGTCGCGTCCGTCGGCGGGCTGGCGGGCGGCAAGCGCATGCTGAATCCGCTCCAGCGCCCGTTCGGCGCGGTCGAGAGCAGCGGTGAGCGGCGCATCGTCCATGCTTGTCCAGCTACGCAACTTCCCAATTCCGGGCAAGCATTGACGCTTCATGGCGCACCTTCCAAAGGGGCCGCGCCACCGGCCCCCGAATCCGGGCCGGAACGATCCCGAGCGACGGAGCCCCATGCAGCCGACCCAACGCCGCCTCGCCAACGCGATCCGGGCCCTCGCCATGGACGCGGTCGAGGCCGCGAACAGCGGGCACCCGGGGATGCCGATGGGCATGGCCGACGCGGCGACGGCTTTTTTCACCAAGCATCTGAAGTTCGACGCCGCCGACCCACACTGGCCCGACCGCGACCGCTTCATCCTGTCGGCCGGCCACGGGTCGATGCTGATCTATGCCTTGCTCTACCTGACCGGCTACGCGCGCCCGACCCTCGACGACATCAAGCGCTTCCGCCAGCTCGGCTCCCCGACCGCCGGCCATCCGGAGAATTTCGAGCTTCCCGGCGTCGAGGTCACGACCGGTCCGCTGGGCCAAGGGCTGGCGATGGCTGTCGGGATGGCGATCGCCGAGCGGCACCTGAACGCGGTCTACGGCGACGAGCTCGTCGACCACCGCACGTACGTCATCGCCGGAGACGGCGACCTGATGGAGGGAGTCAACCACGAGGCGGTGGGCCTTGCCGGCCATTTGAAGCTCGGCAGGTTGATCGTGCT
>JBJMUB010000045.1:0-10454 GCA_045811385.1 Sphingomicrobium sp.
ACATGGCGATCGACCTCGGGACCGCCAACACTCTGGTCTACGTGCGCGGGCGCGGCATCGTCCTCAATGAGCCTTCGGTAGTCGCGATCGAGACGATCAACGGCGTCAAGAAGGTGAAAGCCGTCGGGGAAGACGCCAAGCTGATGATGGGCAAGACGCCCGACCAGATCGAGGCGATCCGCCCGCTGCGCGACGGAGTCATCGCCGACATCGATGTCGCCGAGCAGATGATCAAGCACTTCATCCACAAGGTGCACGGCGGCAAGATGCGCGCCTGGCGCTTCCCCGAGATCGTGATCTGCGTGCCGTCGGGCTCGACCTCGGTCGAGCGCCGCGCGATCCGCGACGCCGCCTCCAACGCCGGCGCGAGCGCCGTCTACCTGATCGAAGAGCCGATGGCGGCCGCTATCGGCGCCGACATGCCGGTGACCGCGCCGATCGGCTCGATGGTCGTCGACATCGGCGGCGGCACGACCGAGGTCGCGGTCCTCTCGCTCCGCGGCCTCGCCTACACCACGTCGGTGCGGGTCGGCGGCGACAAGATGGACGAAGCGATTTCCTCCTACGTCCGGCGCAACCACAACCTCCTGATCGGCGAGGCGACGGCCGAGCGGATCAAGAAGGAGGTCGGGATCGCCAAGCCGCCGGTCGACGGCATCGGCAAGACCGTCCACATCAAGGGCCGCGATCTCGTCAACGGTGTGCCCAAGGAGATTTCGATCAACCAGGGCCAGATCGCCGAGGCGCTGTCGGAGCCGGTCGGCACCATCGTCGAGGGTGTCCGAATCGCGCTCGAGAATACTGCTCCGGAACTCGCCGCTGACATCTGCGACCAGGGCATCGTCCTTACCGGCGGCGGCGCCCTCCTCCAGGGTCTCGACGAAGTGCTTCGCGATGAAACCGGACTTCCCGTCACCGTCGCCGAGGACCCGCTGACCTGCGTCGCTCTGGGCACCGGCCGAGCGCTCGAGGAAGAGCAGTTCCGCGGCGTTCTGCAGACGGCCTAGCGGGGGGTTGAGCGGTGGCGACCGCGCGCCCCGGCTGGTCGCGCCGAGCCCAATACGGGCTGTTCTTCAGCTTCCTTGCGCTGATTGCCGGAATCCTGATCGGCTTGTTCCTGCTCGCTTTGTCGATCCTCGCGCCCGCTCGGTTCGACAGCGTTCGCGGGGCAGCGCTCGACGTCACCGGCCCGGTCGCCGGCGGGCTGCATGAAGTAACGTCGACCGTTGCCGGGGTGTTCACCGGCGCCGGCAATTATTGGGACGCGGCCAATCAGAACGGCAAGCTCCGGCGCGAGCGCGACGCGATGGCGCGCCAGATCATCAAGGCCAACGCGGTCCTCCAGGAAAATCGCCAGCTCAAGGCCGTCCTCCAGCTGCGTGAGCGAGAGCGCGCGACGGTCGCGGTCGGCCGCCTGGTCGGCTCGTCGTTCAGCAGCCCCCGCCGCTTCGCGATCCTGTCCGCCGGATCCAACGACGGAGTCCGCATCGGCATGCCCGTGCGGTCACCCGATGGGCTCGTCGGGCGAGTGATCGACGCCGGGGCGCTTGCCTCGCGCGTGCTGCTCGTGTCCGACCGTGCCAACATCGTCCCGGCGCGCCTCCTCCGCGGCGGCATTCCGGTGATTGCCCAGGGCCGCGGCGACGGGACCATCGACGTCCGTCCGCTCGAAGTCGGCCGCAATCCGTTCAGGCGCGGCGACATCATCATCACGTCGGGGACCGGCGGGCTCTACCCGCCGCTGGTGCCGATCGCGAAGATCGTGAAGCTCGACGACGACGGCGCGGTCGCGCTTCCCCTCGCAGACCCCGCCAATACCAGTTTCGCGATCATCGAGCCGCCCTACGAACCGCGAGCCGGCGCTGACGACGGGCCGGCGGCCAGCGAGGCACCCTGATGGTCCGCGCGGGGCTCGCGACCAAGCGCCGGATCGGTCAGGGGCCGAAAGCCTTCGCAGCGTTCATGCCGATGGTCTCGGTCGTCGCCGCGTCGATGCTCGCGGCCTTGCCGATCGTCACGACCAGCGGCTGGTATCCGGATTTCGGCTTTCTCGTCCTGATCAGCTGGCGCCTGCTGCGCTCGGACCCGTGGCCGGCATGGTGGGCCGCGCCGCTGGGGCTGGCCAACGACCTGATTACCGGCGCGCCGATAGGCTTGTCGGTTGTCCTGTGGAGTGCGACCATGCTGGCGCTCGACCTCATCGACCGCCGTACGATGTGGCGCGATTATTGGGTCGAGTGGGTTCTGGCTGCTGTGCTGATCGCGATCGACGAATGGCTGCAATGGCGGGTCGCCGCGGCCGTCGGCGCGCGAGTCCCGATTTCGATGATCGGCCCGCCGATCGCGATCTCGATCTTCGTCTTCCCGCTCAGCGCCTGGCTGGTGTCGCGCTTCGATACGTGGAGGCTCGGGCGATGAGCAAGCCGACCCGAGTCACCAGCGCCCACCAGTCGATCACCTTCTCGCGCCGGATGCTGCTGCTCGGCGGCGCTCAGGCCGCGGTCGGCAGCGTGCTGATCGGCCGCCTCGGCTGGCTCGCCATCGCCCAGAACCAGAAATATCAGCTGCTGAGCGAGAGCAACCGGGTCCAGCTCATCCCGGTCCCGCCCCGCCGCGGCTGGATCATCGACCGCTACGGCAAGCCGATCGCGATCAATCGTTCGAGCTTCCGGGTCGACCTCATCCCGCAGCAGCTCGAGAAGGATCGCGACGTGGTCGTCGAGCTGGCCCGGCTGCTCGCGCTGAATGAAGACGATGTCGCCCGAATCCGGCGCGACCTGTCCGAGTCGCGTGGCTTCCAGCCGGTGCAGGTCGCCGAGAATGTGACCTACGAGCAATATGCCGGGGTTACCGTCCGGCTGCCCGATCTGCCGGGCGTCCAGGCGACCCGCGGCTTTTCCCGTTTTTACCCGGACGGGCCGGCCGTCGCTCACCTCGTGGGCTACGTAGGCAGCGCCAATGCCAAGGAATATGAGGCCGAGCACAAGAACCCGCTCTTGCTCATCCCCGGGGTCAAGATCGGCAAGCAGGGCCTCGAAAAGTCGCTCGAGCCCTATCTTCGGGGGACTCCCGGCGGCCAGCGCGTCGAAGTCACCGCGCGCGGCAAGCTGGTCAAGGAGCTCGATCCCAAGCCCGACCGCAGCGGCCAGACCGTCCAGCTGACGATCGACCAGGGGCTGCAGCAATATGCTGCGCGGCGGATGGGCAACCAGTCGGGAGCGCTCGTGGCAATGGACCTGGCGAGCGGCGATATCCTCGCCTTCGTCTCCATGCCGGCGTTCGATCCCAACAGCTTCAGCGAGGGCATCGGCCAGAGCGAATGGAAGATGCTGTCCGAGGACGACCACATCCCGTTGCTCAACAAGGTCGCACAAGGGCTTTATCCGTCGGGCTCGACGATCAAGCCGGCGATGGCGCTGGGTTTCCTGAAGCAGGGCATCGATC
This sequence comes from Sphingomicrobium sp., assembly GCA_045811385.1. Classification (GTDB taxonomy): domain Bacteria; phylum Pseudomonadota; class Alphaproteobacteria; order Sphingomonadales; family Sphingomonadaceae; genus Sphingomicrobium. The sequence continues at coordinate 3,445 of JBJMUB010000045.1, forward strand.
CCAAGCAGCGTGTCTTCTGCTCTGGCGGCGTTCAGATCGGCAATCGTTATTTCCGCGACGACGCCGCCCACGGCTCGGTCGACATGCAGGAAGCCATCGCGCGTTCGTGCAACAGCTATTTCTGGACCATGGGGCTGCGGACGGATCCCCAGCAGACGACGGAGATGGTCAATTATCTGGGCTATGGTCAGGAATTCGACCTGCCGATCCCAACGCAGCGGTTTGGCACCATGCCGAGCCCGAAGTGGCTCGAAAAGAAATATCATCGCGAATGGCAGGGCTACGATTCCGCCAACACGTCGATCGGCCAGGGCTATGTGCTGATCAACCCAATGCAACTGGCGGTGATGCCGGCGCGGATCGGCTCGGGAAAGCTGCTCCAACCACGGCTGCTGATGGCCGGTCGGAAGAAACCTGCGCCCGCGCTCGACATTGACCCCGAGTTCCTGGCCATCGTCCGTGCCGGCATGGCGGGCGTGGTCGATCATGGAACGGCCGCCGCCTCGAAACTGCCGCTGGACGGTATCCAGATGGCGGGCAAGACCGGCACGGCACAGGTCTTCCGGCTGGTTGCGCGCGGCCACCAGGGCAATTGGGCGCTGCGCGACCACGCTTTGTTCATCGCCTTCGCGCCGGCGGACAAACCGCGCTACGCAATCGGCTGCATCATCGAGCATGGCGGCTTCGGAGCTTCGGCCGCCGCGCCGGTCGTTCGCGATTGCATGACCTATTTGTTCGACCAGCAGAAGGCGTTCGCCGCGCTCGCCCCGCTCGAGGAGCAATGGGGCGGCACGCTGGCCGAGCGCAACGCCCGCCAGCTCGCCGCGTTCAAATCGTCCTCGCGCGATAACGCATGATCACCTCGGCGATCATCCCGCGGCCGCTCGCGCGGCTGCCGTGGCGCTTGATCTTCCTCGTCGCGACGATTGCCGGCTTCGGCCTGCTCGTCCTCTATTCGGCAGCGGGCGGCTCGGCCCAGCCGTGGGCGCTCAAGCAGGCGATCATCTTCCTCGCCTTCCTCGGCGTCGCCATCGGCATGTCGTGGCTCAAGGAATCGACCATCAAGGCGCTGACCTTCCCGGTCTACGCGCTGACTTTGGTCATGCTGGTCGGAGTCGAGGCGCTCGGCTTCGTCGGCAAGGGCGCTCAGCGCTGGCTCGACCTCGGCTTCATCCGCCTCCAGCCGTCGGAGTTCATGAAGCCGGCGATCGTCCTCACCCTCGCCCGCTTCTACGAACTCGTTCCGGCCGGCGAGATCCGCAAGTGGCGCGCGACCTGGCCGGCGCTGCTGCTGCTCGGCATCCCGGCGTTCCTGATCCTCGTCCAGCCCGACCTCGGCACCTGCATCATGGTCGTGCTGTGCGGGGTCACGGTGATGTTCCTCGCCGGGCTTCCGCTGTGGATCTTCATCGGTCCGGCCGCCGCCGTCGCGGTCGCCGCGCCGATCGCCTACAACATGCTCCACGGCTATCAGCGCAAGCGCATCGACGTCTTCCTCAATCCCGAAAGCGACCCGCTCGGCGCGGGCTATCACATCAGCCAGTCGAAGATCGCGATCGGTTCCGGAGGGATCTGGGGCAAGGGCTTCCTCAACGGCAGCCAGAGCCACCTCGACTATCTGCCCGAGGGGCACACCGACTTCGTCTTCGCCACCATGGCCGAGGAATGGGGACTGGTCGGCGGGGTGCTCCTGATCCTCGCCTTCGGCCTGGTCATCCGCTGGGGAATGAAGGTCAGCGCCAACGCCCGCACCCGCTTTTCGCAGCTCGCCGCCGCCGGCCTCACGGCGACGATCTTCTTCTACGTCTCGATCAACCTGATGATGGTGATGGGCCTCGCGCCGGTCGTCGGCGTGCCCCTGCCGCTGGTCAGCTACGGCGGGTCGGCGGTGATGACGGTGATGCTGTGCCTCGGCCTGCTGATGGCGCTGGAACGGCACCAGCGGACCGTGTCGTCGATCGCTTGAAACGCCGCGGTTGCGCCCTATCTGACCGCATGCTACCGGCGCCGCGCTCTTGAGGCGCGAAATCCGCCGGAGCTTCGCCTCACGGCAGTGGACGCATAGCTCAGTTGGTAGAGCAGCTGACTCTTAATCAGCGGGTCCTAGGTTCGAGCCCTAGTGCGTCCACCATTTTTTCAACAGATTACAATAACATATCGATGGCGTGCGAAGCGCTCTCGGCGCTATGGCAGGCACGTCATAGCGCAATGCTAGCAGCCCTCGCCTATGCGCAGGGGAAAATTGCTAGTGTCCGCTTTCGACCCATTCCTGCCGCCTAGGTCAGCCTGCAGGTAGCGCTCCGGTCCGTCACAGATAGTCCTTTGTGATGAATACGAGGCAGATGATCCCCAAGCCAAACGAGAAGAGTATGTGGGCCAGCGCATAGCCCACGTACTTCAGCCTCCACTGCTCCTTAACCAGTATCAGCAGATGCAGAGGGATCGGCGCACATATCAATGCAAGCGCCGTATATGACGCCCAATAGTCGGCGTAGGTTGTGAACCTGGAAACGCTAGCTGTCCAAGCCACCAGTATGAGATTGGCGAGTAGGGGCCATTTTAGATCGCGAAGAAGCGCGTCCTGAGTGTCCGCCATCCGCACTGCCTCCACTAACCTTGTTAAAGCGGTCGTCCGACGCTCCTACGACGAGAGTCCTAACGTCAGCTTTCCACCCATTGCGGGCGCTGGAATGGGCGCTAGGCCTTCGCTCCTCATGAGGAGAGACAAAGATCGACTCCGCAGAGAATGGGACATCAGCGGCCGCCGCGCGGAAAGCTTGGCCGATGATCTCGCAATTTTCTTGCAGGAGCTGGCGACCGGAGGCGGCCTAAGCGCTGGGGTCCAAGACGTTCTGCCGGCAGACGGGCATCTCTCAGCGGAGGCATTCGCAGAAGCCGTTTTGCGCGCCGAGGGCTGGGCTGATCCTCTCGATGAATATACGTTTCGACCTCAACTCATGAAGCTCTTCATCGAGCGCTACGGGACGAGCGTGTCGGTGTCACATTTCAAACCCTGACAACGTCCGCCTTCGACCCATTGCGCTCATTAGCCTTCAGCAAGCTTTCCACGCTATCCGGCTTGCATGGTCAGCACGGATGCCTTGTTTCATATCGCCCATGCCGCTGAGGAGGCTGGCAACTATGAGTTGGCTCGTCAGTCTTTCGCAGCGGGCGGCGTCGCTTGGTTGCTCGGCTTGCTTGACCCGCCTTGCCTACATGTTCGACGTGGGGATTGGCGTGGAGGTCGATAAGTCCCGTGCGATGCATCTCTACAAATCCGCGTGGCGACAGGGCAACGAACTAGCGGCAAATAACATCGCGATTTTGTATCGCGAGCGAGGCCAGCATCGACTGATGTTCCAATGGTTTCTGCGAGCGGAAAAAGCTGGCGATGAAGACGCGCTCGTCGAACTGGCCAAGTGCTATCTAAACGGCGTTGGGGTTCGCAAATCGGACCAACATGCGCTGCGGTGCCTTGCATCAGCCGTAAGCTCTGACTGCATCACCGAGGCCAGCCGAGAGGAGGCGGAGGCGCTACTTGAAGGGCTGCGTCCTCGAACCGTCTAGTGTCCGCTTTCCACCCAAAGCGGACATTAGCAATGCCTCGGCGCTCACCCGGCTCACGCACCCTCTGCGTGCCAGCGTCGTACCGCCATCATCACCACTGGCACGTCACGCGAGTCCAGCTGGCCCGCGTCGGACAAACTAGCTGTGGGACCTGAATCCAAACTCTGAATCAGCGGGGTCCTAGGTTCGAGCCCTAGTGCGTCCACCATTCCGTCAGCGCAGCCGCAATCCGAGCCACAGCATTCGCGGGGTGGCGCGTTCGATCGAGCCGTCGCCGTTGATTCCCGCCGGCACCAGCGCGTTGGTCAGGTTCTCGCCGCGCGCGACCAGTTGCAGCCGGCGGGTCAGCGGCCATGACGCGGAGGCGTCGACGGTCGTTGCGCCTTTGAGCCTGCGCGAATTGAGGTCGTCCTCATATTGCGCGCCGACTCGGCGCAGCAGGATCTCGGCACCCTTGCCGCCTTCCTCCCAGCCGACCGACAAGGTGCCGGCGAACTTTGGCGTTTGCGCGGGGCGAAGTCCGTTCAGGAACGACGCGACGCCGCCGGCCTGTAGCCGGGCATGCGTCAGGCTGGCGCCGGCCCGCACCGTCCACGGTCCCCGCGCCCACTCGGCCGACGCTTCGATCCCCCGCGCCGTCACCGCATCGACATTCTGGCGCTGGCGATAGGTCCCGCCGGCCGAGACGAATCCGACTCCCGGGAAAACGCCGGGTCCCTGCCCGAGCGTGACGTTGGCGATGGCGTCGCTCAGGCGGTTGGAAAATGCCGTGACCGACGCGCGGACTTCGCCCCGCGCATAGTCGAACCCGACCTCGGCCCCGGCGAGCCGTTCGGGATCGAGCTCGGGATTGGCCGCGGTCGCGTCGAGCCCGGAGCGGAACGGGCGGAACAGCTCGTTGAGAGTCGCCATCCGCCAGCCAAGGTAGGCGGCCGAGCGCAGGCTGAAGCCGCCGCCCAGCGGCGCGAGCACGCCCCCGCGCGCCGTCGGCAGCCATCCGTCGCGACGCCGGAAACGATCGTCGCGCAAGACTGCGCCGGTGGCGATCGTCCGCTCGAACAAATGGCCGTCGCCGACCCGCCAGTAGTCGAGCCGTCCGCCTGCGGTCAGGGTCAGTCCGCGAACCCTCGCCGACGCTTCGGCGAACGCGCCGCTGGTCCAGGTCTCACCGCCGGCGCGCCGGCGCCGGGTCGGCGCGCCCGCGACATAAGCGAACAGCTCGCGCGACTCGCCGTCGGTCCGGCGCGCATCGCCACCGAGCCGGAGCTCAATCCCGCGCGGCAGCGGCGGGCGAAGCTCGAAGCTCCCGCCGATGCCGTGGGACGGGACCGAGTCCTGGAGCGAAACGCGATTGGCGGCGGCGCGTCCCGGGCCGACGTTGGCGAAGCTGCTCATCAAATTGCGCCATTGCCAATAGCCGAGCGCGCTCCATTGCCACTCGCCGCGCCCGATCAGCCGCACCGAGGCATCCGCCCCATTCGTCCGGTTCCGGGTGAAGTCGGTGCCGCGGGTGCGCCAATCGTGAAAGCCCGCCATGCTCGCTTGGAGCTCGATGTGCGATGCGAGCGGCGCGACCCAGCGTCCGCGCCCACTCCATTCGCGATAGCGGGCCGGCTCGTCGGCCGGTCCGCGCGTGCCTTCGGTGACGGGAATGAACCCGTCGCTGCGTGCCCCCTGGCCGGACAGGCTGAACAGGCTGCGTCCCGCGGCGAACCCGAGGCGCGCACGACCGTCGAGCGAGCGGCGGCTGCCGGCCGAGACCTCTCCGCTCGCGCCAATGTCCGACCGGCTCGTGAGGTCGATCGTCCCGGCCAGCGAGCCGGGTCCGTTGGCGACGCTGCCGCCGCCGCGGACGACGCGGACCTCGGCCAGGTCCAGCGGATCGTAGGCCGGCCAATTGACCCAGCCGCCGAACGGGTCGCTCTGCGGCACTCCGTCGAGGATCAGCAAGGCGCGGCTCGAGGCATTGCCGCCGAGCGCCCTCAAAGTGACGCCCTGGCTGGTCGGATGGCCGCTCCGCGAATCCGAGCGGCGGAACAGCTGGAGGCCGGGAACTTCCTTCAGCAGCTGATCGAGTTCGCGGCTCGGCGATTGCTCGATCCGGCGGCGATCGAACCGCTCGACCGTATAGACCCGTTCCGCCGCGGCTGCCGGCAGCGCGCGCCCGGTGACGACGATCGCGGCTTGCGGCGGATCGGGCGGGAGGGCCTGCATCGACGCCCGAACGGGCCGTTCGGACGCGCGGTTCCGTAGGTTGCGCCGAGGACTCTAGGACTCGACGGTTCTGGTCGTCTCGAACAGGAACCAGGTGCGGCGCTCGGCCTCGTCGATCCACACTTCGAGCAGGCTCGCGGTGGCGACGTCGCCATGCTCGTCGCACAGCGCGTGGGTGCGGCGCATCTCGCCCGCGAGCTGCTTGTTGTCGTCGCGCAGCTCGGCCAGCATGTCGCGCGGAGTGACGAAGTCGGCATCGTTGTCGAGCAACCGCTGCCGCTGCGAAATCTGGCGGACCGAGCGCAAAGTCGTTCCGCCGATCTTGCGGACTCGCTCGGCGATCGGATCGGTGGTCGCGAAAATCTGGTCGGCCTGCTCGTCGAGCAGCAGGTGGAAGTCGCGGAAATGCGGGCCGGAGACGTGCCAGTGAAAATTCTTGGTCTTTACGTAGAGCGCGAACATGTCGGCGAGCAGCGCGTTCAGCGCGGCCGAAATGTCGCGCACGGCGTCGGCGCCGAGGTCGGTCGGCGTGCCGAGCGTCTCGGTAGCCAGAATCAGCGTCTTCTCGGCGGTCATCGAAAATCTCCTGTGATTGAACAAGACGCCGGAAGAATGCGCCGATCCGCACGGACTACGCGTGCTGAGGGCAGATAGGGGCCGCGGCGAGGATCCTCCAATTGAATGTTTGGATGATTGTCATTCCCTCAGCCGATCAGTCGACCCGTGTTGCTGGCGCGCACGGGCGAGCCTAAGGGACCTCCGACTCGTCCATTCGTTCTGTTCAACGGGGGCACGTGGATCCAATCGGGTGCCAGGCGAAGTGACCTTCGGCCGGTCCTGTGCGGGCGCGGTCCGGCTGGCCGCCGCGGTTCCACTTTTTCTCTTCGCCACGGCCTGCAACCGCGGGGTCCTCGATCCGGCCGGCCCGATCGCCGCCCAGGAAAAGCAGATCCTGATCAACTCGACCGCGATCATGCTCGCGATCATCGTTCCGACAATGCTCGCCATCGTGGCCGTCGCGTGGTGGTTCCGGCGCGGCAACGCCAACGCCGAATATCGGCCGGACTGGGAATATTCCGGCGCGATCGAGCTCGTCGTGTGGTCGATCCCGGCGCTGACCATCCTGCTGCTCGGCGGGATCGCCTGGATCGGCAGCCACGATCTCGAGCCGAGCAAGCCGCTCAATTCGCCGATCAAGCCGGTCACCGTCGAGGTCGTCTCGCTCGACT
>JBJMUB010000046.1:0-44017 GCA_045811385.1 Sphingomicrobium sp.
ATCGCGAACGGGACGAGGGTCGCGACCACCAGGAAAAAGGCGATCGGCAGCCACGCCGCGCCGGTGAAGCCGCGGCGCAGGTCTCGGGCGATCAGGTCGGCGATCACGCGGCTTCCCTTCGGCCGAGCTCGAGCTCGCGCCCGTCGCCGCCGAGCGGCTGATGGGAGGCGGCGAGAACCGCTCCGCCGGCCTCGAGATGGCGTTCGACCAGCGCCCCCAATCGCTTCCGCCCGTCGGTGTCGAGCGCGTTGAGCGGCTCGTCGAGCAGCCACAGCGGCGCGTTCGACGCCGCGACCCGCGCCAGGGTCGCGCGCTTGACCTGACCCGACGACAGCAGCCCCACCGGAACCTCGGCGAGATGGTCGATGCGCAGCGCGACCATCGCCTGTTCGACCGCCCCGCCCCAGAACCCCAGGGCGCGGCGCAGGAGCAGCTCGCGGTCGAGCGCGACATGCTCGTCGGCCAGCGCCAGCGGCGACCGTTCGACACTCCCGGCTTCCGCCCGCAGCAGCCCGGCGGCGAGGCGGATCAGGCTCGACTTGCCGCTCCCGTTGGGGCCGGTGACCTGAAGCCGCTCGCCGGCTCCGAGTTCGAGATCGAGGCCCTCGAACAGCACATTGCCGCCGCGCCGGAGGGTCACGTCGCGCAACCGCAGCAGGCCGTTCATGCGACCGCGTCTTCGAGCGCGTGCATGTCGTCGTCGCTGAGGCCGAAATGATGGCCGACCTCGTGGATCAGGACATGCGCGACGAGCTGCTCGAGCGTGTCGTTGCCGCCGGCCCATTCGTCGAGGATCGGGCGGCGGAACAGCCGGATTCGCTCGGGCAAAGTGCCGGACTGATCGACGCTGCGCTCGGTCAGCGGAACGCCTTCGTAGATCCCACTGAGCTCGAACGGCTCGTCGATGTCCATCGCCGCAAGCGTCTCGTCGTCGGCGAAATCCTCGACCGCCAAAACGACGTCGCCGAGGCTGTCGGCGAACGGCGCGGGGAGGGCGGCCAGCGTCGCCCGGGCGATGGCCTCGATCTCCTCGGCGGATGGCGGCGGTCCGAAGCGGCGCATCGCCGCCGCATAGGGGGTCGCACGCCTGCGCGGCAAGGTTGCCCCTGCGGGCGGCTCCCCCTAAATGGCCGCCTTCCAGCGAAGATGCGGAGCGGTGGCCGAGTGGTCGAAGGCGCTCGCCTGGAAAGTGAGTATACGGCAAAACCGTATCGAGGGTTCGAATCCCTCCCGCTCCGCCATCACCCAAAAGTGAACGCGAAGGCCTCGGCACCGGGATCGAGGAACTCGATCGTGAACGTGCGGTCGCGGATCGGGCCTTTCTGGCGGACCAGCTGGTAGAGGCGCTGCTCCTTCACCACGCCCGAGCCGTCCGCGGCCACGTCGACCCCGGCGTCGCCGCGCGGCGGCTGCCCGTCGATCGTCACCCGGAAGCGCACCGGCTTGCCGCCGGCGGGCCCGAGCACGAGGTGGAGGTCGCGGGCGTGGAAACGGAAGCTGAGCTTCGTTCTCGGCGCCATCGCGACCGCGCTCTGCTTCCGGTCGAGCCACGGCCCTTCCAGCGCCCAGTCGTTGAGCTCGAGCGGCGCGGCGGAATAGGTCTTCAGCTGGTCGCGGGCGAGGCCGCCGGGCGAGGCGAAATTCGCCGCACGGGCATAGCCGACATAGGTTTCGGGCGACTGGACCTCGCCGCCGGCGGGGGCTTCGGCGCCGGTCGCGCTGGCCTTGGCCATCGTCATGTCCTTCGGCGCCCGGCCGGCCTCGGCGAGCAGCTGGCGGATCACCCGCTCCGACATGGCGTACTCGCCTTCGCCGAAATGGTGGTAGCGGATGCGCCCTTGCGCATCGACGAAGTAATGCGCCGGCCAATAATGATTATCGAGCGCGCCCCACAGCCGATACCGGTTGTCGAGCGCGACCGGATAGCGGATGCCGAGGTCCCGGATCGCCCTGGCGACATTGGCCGGCTCGCGCTCGAACGCGAACTCGGGCGCATGGACTCCGATCACCACGAGCCCGTCGTCGCGATACTTGTCGGACCACGCGCGGACATAAGGGATCGAACGCAGGCAGTTGATGCAGCTGTAGGTCCAGAAATCGATCACCACGACCTTGCCCTTGAGCTGGCCGAGCGTCAGCGGCTTGGTGTTGAACCACGGCCCGAGCCCGTCGAGCGGCGGCAGGCGGCCTTCGACCGGGAGGACGAGCTGGCCCATGGCGTCGGTGCGCGCTTTGGTCTCGCCCATCTCGCGGCTGACCCCGAGCTTGCGGGCGAGGCCGGATTCGAGGCTGGCGGTCTGAGCGCTCGACAAGTTCGACAGGACCCGGGTGTCGAGGCCCAAGGCGATCGCGGCGACCCCGACGAGCACCAGCACGCCGAGCACCTGGCGGATCCGCTCGCTGGCGCCGAGGCTCTTCTTCATCCGCGCGAAGACCTTGCCGCCGATGACCAGCGCAAGCGCCAGCGAGGTCGCCGCGCCGAGCGCATAAGCGAGCAGCAGCAGGGTGGTGTTGAAGCTCGCGCCCTGGAGCGCCGCGGCGGTGAAGATGATGCCGAGGATCGGCCCGGCGCACGGCGCCCACAGCAGCCCCGTGGCGATCCCCAGCACGACCGAGGACCAGATGCTGTCCTGCTGCCCGCGGCGCTCGGACATTCGCGAGCCGAGCGCGACCAGCGGCCGGGTCAGCCGGTCCGACACGCTCGGGAACACCAATGCGATGCCGAACAGAGCGAGCAGGATGAGCGCCGCCCAGCGGCCGACCGCGTTGGCCTGGACCGCCCAGCCGCCGCCGACCGCGGCGAGCGTCGCGACGATCGCGAAGGTCGCGGCCATTCCGCCGAGCAGCGGCAGGGTCGAGCGGACGAACGGTCGGTCGGCGCGGGCGAACACGAACGGCAGCACCGGCAGGATGCACGGGCTGAGGATGGTCAGGATTCCGCCGAAGTAAGCGAGGAGGATGAACAGCATGAGCGAGTCGGGGTCCGTTCAGGAAAGAGTCGTATAGGTGACGCGGGCGCTTAACGTTACGCCGGAGTAACCACAGATGAACGATCGCCGCACATTTCTCGTTCTGGCCGGCGCGGCCGGAGCCGGCCTGCTGCTGTTCGGCCGGTCGAATTCCAGCGCGGCGGGCATGCGCTTTGCGGTCAGCCACAGTCCGGGCGAATGGCGCCACCTGCTCGGCGACCAGCGCTTTCACATCCTGCGCGAGGCCGGCACCGAGCGGCCGTTCTCGAGCCCGCTGCTCAAGGAGCATCGCCGCGGAATTTTCGCTTGCGCGGGTTGCGCGCTGCCGCTGTTCAGCTCGGCGACCAAGTTCGAAAGCGGCACCGGCTGGCCGAGCTTCTGGAGGCCGCTCGCCAACGCGGTCGTCACTCGGACCGACCGAAGCCTGCTGATGGCGCGCAACGAAGTGCTGTGCCGGCGCTGCGGCGGGCACCTCGGCCATGTGTTCGACGACGGCCCGAAGCCGACCGGCCTGCGCTATTGCATGAACGGCCTGGCGCTGCGCTTCCGCCCCGCCTGACTTAGCCAGTCTGACCTAAGCGACGATCCTCAGCTTCCCGCGCTTGCCTGGAGCTTCGTAGCAGACCTTGCCGAGCTCCTGCTGGAGCTGCTCGAGCTGCTTCTCCTTGGCCTCCTTCTCGGCCGCGGCGTAGCGCCGCTCGCACTCGGCTTCTTCCTCGGTCTGGTCGCGGAAGTAAGTGATGGTGATGCGATGCCCGAACACGTCGTCGCCGCGCAGCCTCAACTCAGCTTCGCAGCCTTCGGGCAGCGCGTTTCGCAACTCGCTGAGGTGGGCGATCAGCTCGTCGAGGGACTTGTGGTCCTTGATATCGACGAACTCTTTGACTCGTCTGCTCATCCGTGACCCTCCCCGGCCGTCCGGGGCGTTTTATCTTCGGCGCGAATCCGCGCGCAACGTCGATCCGGGTTTTATCCCCGGGAAATTGTGCTCCTGTGAATCATGTGGACAGCGAAGGGTCAGGAAATGGAATCCGAAACGCTCATCCGATTGTCGGCTGGCCCGTTGCGGTTGGAGCTAAGTCCTTCGATCGGCGGCGCAATTTCGGCCTTCGAATGGACCGGGGAGACAGCTTCGCGAACCATATTGCGCGATTGCAACAGGCCGCTCGAAAATGTGCTCGAGGCGGCGAGCTTTCCGCTCGTTCCATTCGTCAACCGGATCCGCGGCGGCCGATTCGCCTTTCGCGGCCGCGACGTGCGCATCGCGCCGAACATGGCCGGCGACCCCAGCCCGCTCCATGGCCAGGGATGGCTGAGCCCGTGGCAGGTCGAGTCTGCAAGCGAAACCGCGGCGGTCCTCAGTTTCCGCCATGAGCCGGGCGAATGGCCGTGGGCCTATGAGGCAAGCCAGGACTTCGCACTCGATGAGCGCGGCCTGTCCGTCGGCCTGACCTGCCGCAATGCCGGTGCCGGCCCGATGCCCTGCGGCCTCGGCCAGCATCCCTATTTTCCGTGCGGCCCGGAAACCCGGATCGACACCCGCGTCGCCGACGCGTGGACGGTCGACGCCGACGTGCTGCCGGTCGACAAAGTCGTTGCCGACGGGCGCTACGACCTGCGCGAACGCGCGGTGTGCGGCCAGGACCTCGACAACGGCTTCGGCGGCTGGAACGGCGAAGCGCGGTTGACCGACCCCGACTGGCCGTACGAGCTGGTCCTGTCGTCGCTCCAGGCGCGCTTCTTCCAGCTCTATTCGCCGGCCGCCGGCGGCATCTTCGTCGCCGAGCCGGTGACCCACGCCAACGCCGCGCTCAACGCGCCCGAAGCGGACTGGGCCGAGCTCGGCCTGCGCGTGCTCGAACCGGGCGAGACGATGAGCCTCGACATGCGGCTCGAGGTCACTCCGAAATAGCCGCCGTTCAGGTTGAAGCGCGGGAACTGGCCTTATATAGGCCGCTCTCCCCGTTCGGGGCGCCGCTTCCGGAGACGTGGGTGAGTGGCTGAAACCAGCGGTTTGCTAAACCGCCGTAGGGGGTATTCCCCTACCGAGGGTTCGAATCCCTCCGTCTCCGCCAGACCGAAGTATGGGTACAGTCACGTCGCTGAGAAATGCGCACGTCTCACTCGAGGCCCAAGCAAAACATTTACAGAATCCGCGAACTACGGCCTCGGCTCAACTATCCGTTTGCGCAACGCCGAGATTGCTAAAAGCTTGGATCGCGACCTCCGCACGATCTCTGACGCCCGGGTCAGTATCCTCGCGGCGAACTTTGGCAAACAATGCTCGCAACTCCGGCCAACCTGCATAAGAAGCTGCCAAAATCGCGTGACGCCGTACCCTAATACTCGGCGAATTCATTGTTGTAGTGAACACCTCCATTATCTCCGGGTCGAACGTTGCCGGCGCGAGTAGGCCAATGAGCGATATCGTCGTCAGTCTCTCTTCTTCCGATTCGTCCCTGCCCAGCCGTCTCAATGCGTCCTTCAATGTAAGGGCTGGCAGCGCGCTGTGAGCTTGCTCGCCAATGTGCTGCGCACGAGGTCCGTCAGATGTTAGGTATTTCAGGCCGATGATGGGGTCGTCGATGAAATGAAAACTGGTGAGGCCGTCACGGGTCGCCCAAATCACCTCCTGGGGGTTGTTGGGGCCCTCAAGAACCTTATCGTAGAAAACCAGATTATTATCAGCCGCAAAGCCGGCAACTCGCCATTGCGTAATTGTATCGTCCAATCCAAGCTTAAGCATTCCAAGCCTCGTTCTAGCCTGTTCCCCTGACGAACCGAGTAACCGCTTCCTGCACAACTGCTCTTATCTCATCGACCGGGGGATTCGCTTTTGTGCCAAGTCGTTGGCGCGCGTACGCCACTATGGTCTCGACGTCAGCCCTCGCCACCCCGTGGCGCTCCGCAGCTGTACCCCTTGATCTTGGTGCGCCTGCATCGATCGGCATGGCTAGGTCAGCGCGTACACCGCGCAGCGCAGCAACGGCACCCACAGGCGAATGCGAGAAGCGCCCGCCAATAGTGCCGGTTTGACCACGGAATTCGCCGCCCTGGACGAATACCTCCTGCATGCTTGATCTGCCGGTCGCGACCAACTCAAGATTTGCAGGCAACGTGACCAAAGCTACTGGATCGCGAGCCACTTCCAGACCCGCAAGTGTCTTAAGACCACCAATCCAGCCAGCATGTGGGCGCAGCCGCGCCGGGATATCTCCTCCGGCTAGGACTCGCCGGATATCTGTTGCCGCCTGTCGATCATCGGGGAACTTCGTGGCAATGGCGGCCGCGACCGCAGGATAGTCACCGACTCGGATACTTCGCTCATCGCGTGTCGCGCCCGTCGCTCTCAGGTCTCCACCAGCTCGGAACCCAGGACGTTGCACGCCGCCACGCAGTTCGGTCTCAGCGCCTTGGGTTACATCGAGCACGGCCTTTCTGCCGCGACCCAGTTCCAGTGCTTGTATCTCGCGTCCAACGGCCGCGATTCCGCCCCCAGCTGGGACGATGCGAGGAGACTCATGGGTTCCCGCGCCAGTACCACCTATTGAGAGTCGCCTCATTTCTGCATCGGCAATTTCGCGGATTGATCTGAGCAAGTCCTGGTCATCAGTGAATGGCTTTTCATCCGCAGGGTTAATCCGGCCGCGAAGCCACCAAGCATTGCCGCGACGGAAGCCCGTCAATTCGGAAAATCCGTATCTCGTCTTTATCGCAGCTAGGGCGCCATTTATGAATCCTTCGCTGAGCACGGCACCGCGTCGCCCTCTGATTAGCGCGAGGCTCGCTCGCATACCGAGCCGGAGACGTTCGTTGGGATCGGCAGGAACGCCCGCTTGGAGGACCGACCTGCCAACCTTTTTCGCCTTGTCGACAATCCACGCGACGACCTTGTCGAGCGCCTTGTCGACCGGGTCGCGGATCTTCTTGATGATCTCCATGACCTGCTTGGGAATGTTCCCAAGGCCGGCGAAGTTGGCGAGGAAGCTGATCGCCAGCGACAGGCCGGTGGCGAGCACCGATTCGACCTTGTTGGCGGCCGCGGTGACGATCCCGTTGGCCAGCGCCGCGAGCCCGTCGATGAACGCCGCGACCAGCCGGCCGATCTCGCCCAGCTTGTTCACCACGAACATGATCGTTCGATAGATCGAGATGATGGCCTGGATGAAGGCGCCTGCAGGGGTGAGGAAGGAGAGCAGCTTCTCGATCGCGATCTTGACCACTTCGCCCTTCACGAAATCGATCGCGGCATCGACGACCATCGTCTTGAGGTTCGACAGGTTCTTGAGCAGCTCTTCCCACGCGGCCGCCGGGCCTTCGGTGACCAGCTTCTTGACGATGTCGAACCCGGCCTCGAACGTCCTGACCGTCGCTTCGTTGGTCGCCGCGACCAGCTTGCCGCGGATGTTGGCCCAGGTCAGGCCGAGGACCGAAAGGCCCATCTTGAGCAGCTCGAGCGGAGCGAAGCTCTTCGGGAAATACACCCCCGCGCCCTCCGCGCCGCCGAGCAGCCATTTGAACAGTGCGTCGCGCAGGTAGGTGACGAATTTGGCTTTGAACTGGTTGAAGCCCTGCTTGCCGGCCTTGACCAAGGTCGAGATGAACCGCCCCGGCGCCTTGATGATCGCCTTGAACGCGCCGCCGGCCTTCTTGAGGTACGGCATGACCTGCGGCGCGACGACCGAGAAGATGATCTCGAGCAGGCTGAGGACGGTCCCGCCGGCCCATTTGAAGAAGTCGCCGACGAAGCTCGCGAAGGCGCCGACGATCTTGCGGAAGGCGCCGACCAGCGTGACGATGTCGAAGATCGTCAGCGAGCGGATGGTGTCCATCACCCGGCCGGGGATCGACAGGACGAGGCCCAGCGCGCCCTTCATCGCGGTCTGGAACCATTGCCAGGCCTTGGCGACGGCGCCGCCCTTCTGGATGTTTTCCCAGATCTCCTTCTGGCCGATCAGCTCCATGAACGCGCCGATCAGCGCCGACGCCGGGCTCTCCTGATCGTCGGAGATCGGGTTCTTGCCGAACACTCCGACCAGCAGATTCCACTTCGGGATGTTGCGCGCGGCCCAGGCGCCGAGCGGCTTGATGATCGCGTCCTTGACGAGCTCGGCGATGCCTTTGACCAGCCCCTTGCCGAAATCGATCAGCTTGCCGATCGGATCGGTGAAGATGCGTTTGGCGCGGTCCCACAGGTCGCCGAGATGGAAGATGTCGCGCCAGCCGAGCGAATCGATGAAGTTCATCAAGGCGTCGCGGAACGCGCCGCCGACCATTCCCAGCTGCTGGAACTGGTCCTCGATGAATTTGCCGCCCTTCTGGATGACCCCGTGGTTTTCGAGCGCTTCGACGATGAGATGGCCGCCCGGAATGAACTCGATCAGCGCGCGCAGGATGTTCGCTCCGCTGCGCTCGACGCGGCTCATGTTGACCGGGTTCAGCCCGATGACCACGGTGAACAGCCGGAAGCCCGGGATGTAGTTGGCCTTGTCCGCGATCCAGTCGAGCGCGCGGCTGATGATTCCGCGCTGGACGTGGGGCACCGTCGTCTCGTGGACCTCGACCGGGGCGAACGCCTCCGCCTCGCGCTGAACCACCTCGCGCTGCTGGATGGTGTGGGTGAGCTCGTGCGCGATGAGCTCCATGCCCTCGCTCGTCTCGGAGCGGAACTGGCCGGCGTTGAAGAAGATGTCGCGGCCGTAGGTGAAGGCCTTCGCGCCGAGCCGGGTGGCGAGGTTCTCGGCGCGGGGATCGGTATGGATCCGGACGTTGGCGAAATTGGCTTTGAAGCGCGGCTCCATGAACTCGGCGACGTCCTTGGGAAGCGGCTTGCCTCCGCCCAGCTCCTTGCGAATGGCGGCTTCGAGCTCGGGGCTGGTCCCGTCCTTCGGCCGCGCCGGAGGCGGAGTTGTGGACGGCGGGGGAGCCGTGGGCCGGGGGATGGAGACGGCCGGGACGCGCGCCGGCGTCGGCGGCGCCCGCTCCGCAACCCGCGGCCCGATTGCCGGAAGCCGCATCGCGACCACTTTGCGCGCGGTTGCATCGGCCTCGCGCTCGGCGCTGTCGCCGGGCGCCGACACCTTCAGCGCGGTGCGGACCCGCGACGATTCGCGGTAGCTGGACGGCGCCGCGGCCGGGCTGTCGACCGGGGCCGAGCGCTTGGGCTCGGCCGTGGCGCGCGTCGCCACTTCAACCCGCCGCCGTCGGTTGCGGCTTCAGCGGGCAATGCGCGTCGATCTTCCGATATTCGCGCACCAGCGCCGAGCGGAGCTCGTCGGCGCGCACCGGTCCGCCGGACGCGAGCGCGAGCAGCCGGGCATGCTGGGCGATGTTGCGCAGCTGCCCGCCGGTCAGCGCGCAGCGGCACGCAATCTCTTCGAGGAACTCGGTCGAGGCCTCGTGGGGCCCGAGGTGCCCGTCGAGAATGTCGAAGCGCAGCCGCTCGTCCGGGGCACGGAAATGGATGACCGCATCCATGCGCCGGCCGAACGCCTTGTCGATGCGCTCGAACGCATTCGTGGTGACGATCAGGATCCCATCGAACGACTCGATCCGCTGCAGCAGGAAGTTGGTCTCGAGGTTGGCATAGCGATCATTGGCGCTGCCGACCGCGGTGCGCCCCGCCATCAAGGCGTCGCCCTCGTCGATCAGCAGGATGCAATCGAGGTCCTCGGCCGCCGCGAACGCGCGATCGAGGAGCTTCTCGGTCTCGCCGATATATTTGCTGACCGACGCCGCGAAATCGAGCCGGTAGATGTCCTTGCCGAGGCGGCGGGCGAGCCAGCGCGACGCCAGCGTCTTGCCGGTTCCGCTCGGCCCGGCGAACAGCGCTCTCACTCCGGCCTGCCCCGGCGCGTCGCCCTGATCCCGGTTCAATTCTTCACGGTGGCGGCAGCGGACGGCGAGCGCATGAAGCTCCTCGAAGCTGATCGCGTCGAGCGCGATGAGGTCGCATTCGGCCCCCGGCTCGACACGCCGGGCGACGGTCTCCAGCCGTGCGTCCTGGAGGCTGCAGACCTGCTCCTGAACCACCGCCGGGTCGAGCGAGCCGCCGGCGGCGGGGCCACTCCGGAACAGCGCGCCTTCCGCCGCGCGGATGAGGTTCCCCGAAGTCAGCCGAAACCGCCGCGCCAGCTCGTCGGCGAGCGGCGGCTCGACCCCCGCGGTTCGCTGCCACAGCATCGCGCGCGCCGCGGCGTCGGGCGCGGGAACCTTGACCGTCACCAGCGGCGCTCGGCCGGCACTTCGGATCCCGCCGGAATTTCCGGCGATGACGATGAGCAACGGATCGCCGACCGGAAGGTCCGGGACGAGGTGATCCTCCCCCGGCGCCAAAGCCACCTCGATCACCAGCCCGGCGTCGTTGAGGCAGGCGAGGACTCCGGCCAAGGCCCACCTGGAGTAATCCTGTACGACGGTCGCGGCGACCGACAGCAGCGGCTTGCCGAGGGCCTTCAGCACCGAGCTTGCCAGCAGGTGGCGGCCGTTGCCGCTCGGCCCCCGCAGGCAGAGGATCGGCTGGCGATCCCTGACCAGCGCGGCGATCGTCGCGGGCTGGGTGAAGTCTTGCCTCGGCGGGACGAATGACGCGGCGTCGCGCAACGCGTCGACCGGAGTCAGCGCGAACCCGTCCGGGAACCGCGGCAGGCCGGCCAGGCCGTCCCACACCTCGGCGGTGACTCCATACTCCCACCCGTGACGAAGACCCGCCCCGTTGTGCAACGTCGCGATTCCGAGATCGCCGAGGCGCGCGAGCTCTCCGGCAACGCTGCCGTCGCGCTGCTCGTCGCCGGCACGCCGGCACATCGCGGTCAGCATCCCGACGGTCAGCCGGCCGGTTTCGCCAAACAGGGTGACGAATCTCGGGTCCTCCTCGGCCAGGCCAAGGGTCAGCACGATGTCGATGGCGAGCTCACCGACACCGGCGGCCTTCAGGCGATTGAGCGGAAGATGGTTTTTCCCGGCACTCCACGCGTCAAGCGCGTCTCTCCACGCCGCGGCTGACGGGAGCGGTTCGCCCGTGACCTGCGCAAGGTCGCCGAGATACTCCGCGACGAAGGGATGACCCTTGATCAGCGCCTCGACGTCGCCGGCAAGCTCGATCGTCTGAAGGATGATTCCGAGCAGCGAGAGCCGGAGATGGGCGGCGGCGGTCCGTTCGAACCGGTCAAGGTCGGCGCGCAGCGACATGGGGTCGAACGCCCGGTGAATGGCTTCGTCGGCACCGGCTTCCAAATTCAGCCGCGCGGCGGGAAAAGGCCTGGCCGCGTTCACGTGAAGTCGAACCTGAATGAGCGGCCTTCGGCGGGTTGCCACGCCGGGTTGCGATCCAGGCCGGCGAGGCGCAGCGCGACAGGGTGCCGCTCGAGCGAGAAGCTGGCGCACACGTCAAGCTCGTCGACCGTCACCTTGCCCGGCAAGGCCAGTGCCGACAGGCCACGGGCACGATCCCCGGTCGCGGCGCGAATCCGGGCATCGAGGAAAAGCGCCAGGCACGCGATCCACCGGGATGAGCGCGGAGTCGGGAGCCGCGGCATCCGGCCGGCGCGCCATCGGCCCGGCCGGCTGACGCGTCGTCGCACGCGACGCCCGACCGCCGGCTCGTCGATAAGCGGGAAGCCTGCCCGGTGCCACAGGGTCGCGCGCCCGGCGCGTTCGGCCGTGCAGGCCCGTCCGGGCGAGCTCCAGCATCCGGCCCAATCGTCTTCGACCTTCCAGTCGCGCGGGAGCCGGCCGCCCGAGGAATTTGCGGTGATCCAGCGATGAAGCGGATCGCGTCGGTAACGCCGCCCAAACCAGGCGCTCCCGACGCGATCGATGAGCCACAGCGGCGCCACGGCAAGCTTCCGTCGTCCCCGGCCGGTGAAGTCAGGATAGAGGCCAAGTGCGACAAACACGTTTAGCAGGAACAGGAGCCCGGCGAACTTCGATTGGAACGACAGGCGCCGGTCCGGACCCGGTGTGTCGGCCGGACCTTCGCGTGGGGACGGAAACCCTGGGCGGATCGGAGCGCGCCCCGATTGCAAGTCTTCGCCGGAAGGTGTGACTTCGACGCGCTTTGCCGCCGGCGCGACGGCTGCAAGCGGAGTCCTCGCGCGGCCCGGGGCCACACCTGCGCGTTTCGGATCACGCCGGCGATCCTTGGCGGACATGGTAAGCGACAGGGGAGCCGAACGCGGCTTGGCGGGCTGACAATCCGCGGGCAGCCTCGGCCCGCCGGGCCCTGTCGCAAACTCGGTGGGCGCAATTGCGGCAGTCGCCATTGCCGAGACATGTTCGTAGCGGCCGGTCGCGGCCGGCGCCCGCGCCAACGATCTGAGACCGAGCAGCAGGAGGCGGCCCCGGGGAGCGAGCCGCCGCCAGTCATGACCGGATTGATCGAGTTCACGGCAGAGCTGGACGACCCTTGCCTGCGACGTCCGCCCACCGGCAGCCGAGAGCTGCGCCGGTTCACGAAATTCATCGGAGGGTTGCGGCTGCGGCCACGCGGCGGCGCTGCGCGGTTGCTCGGCAATCGCCCGAGATATCGCCGATCGGAGGTCGACCCCGAAGCTCCGCGCGAGCGATGCTTCGGCAAGCTCGTGATCGAATGTCTCGAACTTCGCCAGCCAATCGACCGCCACGCCTGCCTCCGCAGCGTGCGCCGTAACCGCGACCAGCGCCGGCCCGTCCCGAAGCAGCTCGCGGCGTTGCCATTCGCGCAGCGATCTTGCGCCTGTCGCGACCATGGCGGCAGCCCGCTCGGGCGTCCCGCCGAGCCACAGGCCGAGGAGCCACGCGCGGTACCGTGTCGGAGTGCTGAAACGGCAGGCGCCGCCCCCGGAGGATGTCCGCAACGGATCGCGCTCGGCCGATTCGGTGACGGACCGGAGTAGCTCCAGCACGATCTGCGCCGCCTGGCGCGGCGCGGTCCGCGGATCAGATCGCAATGATACCGGCAGTCGCGGAACATACAGGACTTCGCTCGGCGCAAGTCCAAGAGCATCGAGCGGCACGAGCTCCAGCCAACGCTCCACCTCACCGCACGCCAACCGCGAACCAGCGAGGCGCGCGCGGTCAACGGTGAGGTCGGCTGAGGGCACCAAACTCGCTCGCGCCTTAGCCCAAGAGTCTCACGAGCAACGGTGCGGCAACGACCGAAGCGAGCAGAACCGGGAGGCATCCCGGTTTCGGCTTCCCGCCCCCGGAGCCGCCCTCCGACCCGCCTCCACCAGAACGCGGTGCATCCGGCAGCCTCGACTGATCCCCGGGCTTTTCTTCCGGACCCGCGGCAAGCCTGACCTTGATCGTGCTGACACCCTTGTGCGGCACCTTCAGACCGCAGACGCCTGGGCCATGGCTGACCATTCCAGCGCCGCTGAACGACCAGCTCAAATTGTCGTCGACACCTTCGTGATACGCGGCCATCCCAAAGTCGCCAGGGCCGTTATCGAGCCGCTCAGCCTTGCGGCCATTGATTTCAATGTAGTCGTAGGTCCGCCGGAAACCCTCCGTGATCCACAAGTAGACCACGCTGTTCTTCCACTCGACGGTCGGCTGGTGCGTGACCGCCACGCTATCGTTCAGGCTGATCCGCCCGACCCGCTCGAACGCCCCGGAAGTCTTCACCGCGCCCCCCACGAGCTCGACCGTTTCCGGATCGAGCAGTTGGGTCTTCTCGACCAATTCGCTGACGAGAATTTTGCGGCAGCGCGTGAAAAGCAGGAAGTTATGATCGGCGCCCGAGGCCGGCTTGTCGTAGCCGTCGCCATTGACTTCGGCGTCGCGCTCCTCGTCCGAGAGGTGGACGAAATCCATGTTCCGGCGCTCGCTAGACCGGGTAAAATTCACTCCGCCCGCCGTTGCGTCCAGTTGAACCCACATGCACTGGTGTGAATGCGCGTCGTAGGCGGAGGGCACCGCGCCGGCGAGCCACTCGTTTACCGTCTCTCCGGTCGACGGCGTGGCGATACTGCCGGCGACGAGGTTGACCGATGCGGAGGGATTGTCACAGCCGGGGGGTGGGTTCCACGCGGCGAAGGTCGGGGGCGGCAACCCCCAGTTCGCCATGCGCACCTCGGCTTTGATACCATTTGCGGCCGGACCGGTATTTTCGAGTAACGCGATGATATGATTGTCTTCGATCCGGCTGATGACGCTTGTGAGCGGATCGGCCGGTTTGGTCTTCGGCCGGCGACCGATACCCATCGCGCCGTTCTTAATGCGGACGCCTTGCGCGGCCGCGGCGGCCGCATTCATCAGGCCATGGCCGAAGCTGCCGGCAGGGATGTCGGTCGACGCGCCGATGACTCCGGTCAGATCCGGAGCGCCCAACGGAAACTTGAATTGTGTCGCCATGTACACGCCGTCACCGCCGTCATTGATTCGGAAGCCGCGGATGACGCTGATGAACAGGCCGAAATCGTTCTGGAGATTGATCCAGTCCGTCCCGCCCGTGGCCTGGTCGATCGGCAGCCGGACTTCGATGCTCCAGGCGAATTCAAGTGGCGACATCGCGGCCACCGACGGTTTCCACGAGCGAACGCGAACATGATATTTCGTGGTGTCTGCGGCCTGAAGCGGCGCGTAAGGAGTCCACGCGCCCGAGCTTCCTGAGCGCTGATAGTAGGCTGGCCCGATGTGCGTGGGCTTGTTCGTGCGGATGTCGAACGTCGCGTTGTCGGGGGCTTCGAACAGATGGGTGTTGGCGTCAGCGGGGTCGGGGTTGGCTGCCCCGTAGCCGGTCCCGAGATTATTCGGGTCAAGGACCGGCGGTGCGTCTCCCCAAACTGGAAAGACGTCGAGGCGGCGCTGAGCGGTATTGGGGTTGTTGCCGTTTTCGCAAACGGCGAGAACCACGCCGTCGATATCGTCGAAGCTGGTGTCGCCGCGGCACGAAATGCCGATCACCAGCGAGCTGCCATGTTTTACCGTCTGGACGATGACCGGCGGCAGACCGCTGCCGCCGATCGTCATCCGTCCTCCGCCGACATAGCCTGGTTCGGCTTCCGTGGTGATGACGCCCGCATCCGTCGTGGCGTAGCCGTCAACGGTCGGCCCCGTCGGGGCGGTCACGGGATCGGTCTCGCCGAAGACCAGCATGTTGTCAGCACTCATTGTCTGTCTCCTTCAATTCTGTTGATCAGCTCTTGCCGATGATCGGCACGCGCAAGAATGAGGTGAAGTCGGGTGAACTTGCGCCGGCTGAAGAGAAGCACTTCGCTTTGATGAGGATTCGGGACACGGTTGCGGTGTCCACAAGCGCCGAACTGGAGATCGGAACCTGGAAGGGGATGGTCGAGCTCGGTTCGATTTTCAGCTTGGTGGTAGGCATCGCGCCGATGGTCCAGCGACCGGCTTGCGCGGGACCGCCGCCAGCG
Source organism: Sphingomicrobium sp. (assembly GCA_045811385.1). GTDB lineage: Bacteria > Pseudomonadota > Alphaproteobacteria > Sphingomonadales > Sphingomonadaceae > Sphingomicrobium. Next base: position 15,329 of record JBJMUB010000046.1, read on the forward strand.
GGAGTTCCTGGCTCGACGGTCGCTTCGAACAGGTAAAAACCACCCCCGTTGGGTTTGGTCGACACCTTCATCGACAGCTCGCCGGTTTTTGATGGACGCATCTTGAAGCCTTGCTCGGTCCCGCCGTCGACGGCGATGTTGCCCAAGACGAGGTCAGCGCTACCCGCTGCCGCCGCGAAACTGATCACGGCTCGTGTGTCGGATTCGGCGGGTGCCGCGCCGACGACCAGGGCGGCCATCGGCGCTTGTGCGTTGAAGGTTCCCGTCGTGCTCTCGGCCTTGAGCGAGACGCTCACGCTGGTCGCGCCTGCGGGCGGGGTTATCGTCATGACCACATCCTTGAATTCGCCAATTCCGAGGTTGAGCTCGGTCTGCGAAAGCTGGATGGCGGCACGCCATGTCGCGACATTGACGCCGGCCGGTGCCGTCACAACGGCACTGAGTTCGAATGACTGCGGAACGTTGAGTTGGCTGTGCACCCGCCACGTGATCTGGAATGGCAGACCGACCTGAACATTGCCCGCGGACTGCGCTTGCTGCGAGACCAGGACGGTGCCGGTCGGAACGACCACTTCGGGCACTACGCGAATGGCCACGGCATTCGACTGTTTGCCATTGCTGATGACCGAGACCGGAATATCCGCCGGTAGCGTCGCGAACCCGACCGGAACCGGCACCATGATGTGCGTTGCGTCGGACTCGGGGAAGAAGTCGTTCACTCGGATGTCGCCGAATGCAACGTCCGTCGCGGCATCGTCGGGCCGGAAGTTGCGGCCGATGATGGTGACCTTGCTGTTCACTGGCTTGTCCAAGGTCTGTGGCTCGATGCGCTCGATCACCGGTCCGCCAGAGAGTCCTTCGAGATTGGCAAGCCTCACCAAGACATCGTTGAGGTCATTTCGAATCCTGTTGAAAAGCTCGGCGGTGATCAGATCCCCCGGCGCAACCCCGTGGGGCCTCAGCCCGATCAATTCACCCATCAGCGCTTCGCGCTCGGCATCGGTCAGCACCCCCTCGAGCGCGTCGAGGATGGTCGACATCGGAACAGCGATGGTGCCGGTTTCGGTGGTGATGGTCGGAGGCATCGGATCCGGTCCCTTTCACTCAGGCTCAGCTGCCGCCGAGCGCAAAATTGGCGTAGTTCCAGCGATGGAGATTGAACCGCGCGTCGGCGCGGTAGGCGAGATTGGCGCTCGAAAAGATGAGGTACGGATCGGGGCGCAGATCGTCGGCCAGGGCCTCGGTTGCGGCGATCAGATTTTCGGCGACGGCATAGAGCCAGACGACTTCCGCGCTCGCCGTCCGGATCGCCGGAGCCGCCAGGCTCTCGCGGACCAGCGGCTCGACCGTGGGACTGTTGATGTGAACCGGCCCGCGGATCGTCATGTCGCCGAAGAATTCGAGGGCCTTGTCGGCCGTGAGACGCGGCAGGATGCCGACTGGCGGAAGCAAGCGGAAATGGCTCCGAGCGGTAAAGTCGTCGCCGGGCTTCAGTCCGGACTTTCGCAGATCCTCGAAATGCGCCTGGAACTGGGCAAGCATGGCGCGGCCGACGGCGGGGCGGCGCGGCGCTCCGAGGCTGTGAAATTGCCCCGTTGGATCGGCGGGCGCGAGCGGCCTTCGAACCGCCCACGAGTCGACGAAGGTCAGGGTTGCCGCTCCGCTGAAGCCGAGCAGCGCGAGCGGGACGTCGAGCGGCGACAGGCCGTAGGCCGCCATTTCGTCGAGGACTCCGTCCTGGCGCCGGCCCGAACCGAGCAGGTCGGTCGCCCAGGCCGACCGTACTCCGGGTCCGAAGCAACGATAGGCGATCGCGTTGCGGAAGTCGGAGTCGGCCGCGGACAGGTCCGAATAGAGCCGGGTCGGAATTTCCAGCAGCCGGAATTGAACCGCCTCGACCCGGCGGTCGATGTCGCAGCGCGGCTCGATCCCGCCCAAACCGTTGGACGGGGCCCGGCCGAGCGCGATTTCCGCGGGCGCCACGGTGAGCATGTAAAGACCCTCGCCCGCAACATACGTCCCCCCGCTCAGCGGCACGCATTCGTCGAAGGCGCAGCCGGCCGAAGCGAAGCTCGTGGAATCGGTTCGCGACAGCCGGATCTTGCGCGGCTGGGACAGGCGGAGGCAGGAGCCGGCGCGGTTGATGGCGAGCCCAGCGCTAATTTCGAGGATCGGCAGCGGCTCGTCGGGACTCGGGCTTACGGTGACGTCGAAGCCGAACGCGACCCCGTCGCCGAAGGCTTCGCCGAGCCGCGCGTCGGCCCGCCGCCGAGCAATCTGCTCGCGGCCGAGATCGCCGCCGGACAGCAGCCGGCCATTGAAAAAGTTGACGATCTCGACCCCGCCTTCGCCGGTCGGTTGCTGCAACGTCAGCACGTCTTCGGCCATGGCCGCTGCTCCTCCTTCAGGCCGTGCTCGCGATGACCCAGTTCTTCTTGGGACCATCGGAGACGAGAGCGACCGAGGTGTTCGGATCGAGCTTCAAGCTGTTTTTGCCATCGATGGTCGTATTGGTCGGCGTAGTCAGCGTGATCACGGCGCCGCTGCGCGATCGGATCGTGATCAGCCGTCCCGAATTGGTCAGCGTCGAGCCCGGAACCTTGACGTCGATGGCGCTGTCCGACCGGATGATGACGAGAGTCGGATCGGCGGTGATCGTGTCTGCCGCGGTTATGAATGCGAGCTTCTGAGCCCGGGCGTCGGACGCCATCAGGCTACCGATCGGCCCTTGCGCGAGACTGGCGGCGAGGAGCAACGGCCGCTCGCTCTCGTCGACGATCACCGCCGTTTCGGCGCCCGCCGGCGGCGCGGCGACTTCCCAATGGTCGCCGGCCTTGATGATCGGAACGGTGAGCCGCGCGAGGAGCAGGCAATCGTCTGCTTTGACGGCTTCGGCGTCACACCGCTGCGCGAGGACGCCGGACCTCAGCCGGGTGACCCATAGTCTTTTCAATGCCGCGGAAAAGCGGCCGACGGCATTCGGATGAAGATCGACGGTCGTCAGATCCGCTGCCGGAGGCAACGGATCGGCAATTCCCATCGCGAGCCGAAGCTGCGCCTCGGCCTTGCGCAAAGCTGTCGCGAGCACGGTGTCGGTATCGGCGCCGCCAAAGCTGAGCGTCGGCCAGAAGGCAGTCAGCACGTCGAGCGCCTGGGCTTCGTGCATCGGCGGCGGCGCAGCGAACCGGAATTCGAGGCAATAATCGTCCTGGAGCCGCGACGGCGCCATCAGATTCTCGTCGCTTCGGCACGGCTCGCCCGGAATCGGCACCTCGGCGACCGGGTAATCGACGTAACAGAGGGTTAGGAACAGGCTCAAGGTTAGCTCGGTTGCCGTACCGCCGCTGAGCGTGCCGAGTTTTTCGACGACCTCGTCGCGCGCGAGCCATGCGTTGATCGAACCGCACTGATCGCGGCCAACGCAGATCAATTGTCCACTGGGAGCAGCGGCGGAACCGGCCGAGACTCGGACTCGCGGACCCTTGACCCCGTCATTGTCGACGTCGATTGCCAGGCCCGACAAGGTGCCGTAGCCGGACAGGTCGCGGATCGCCCATTTGTCGCGCGCCGAATGATAGACGAATTCCTGGCGGTAATCGTCGACGCCGAGCACCATCCCGGTCGTGAAATTGACATGGCGGCTCGGGTCCGCGGGAGCCGTGGAGGAATTGGCGGCGGTGAAGGAGCTACAGCAACCCATAAATTCCCTCTCCCGGTGTGAGCTGGCGTTCGGATTGGATCAGCATGCGAGGCGCCTCCGTCCCCTCGAGGTCGGCGCTGGGCTGGCGACGAAGGCACTTCCGACATAGGCTCGGCCAAGGATTGCGCCCGGAATGAGCTCGGGCGCGCGGCTGCCTTGGCCGATGCCGGTGTCGAGGCCGATCCGGGCCTCGCCGATCCGGTTCATCGCCCAATAGAAGCGAATGTCGAACCGCGTGTGGGCCGGCTTCTCCAGCTCGACGACGTGGCGCGCGCGCGCCAGGAGGTCGGCTTCCTCTTCCGGCGAGACATCGACCCTCGAGCGCGGCAGCAGCACGCTGAAACGGTGAGCGCCGACTTCCATCGGCAGGCGCTGCCCTTCGAAGATCAGCCAGTCCCGGGCGGCGGCTTCGGCCGCCGCGAGATGATCGGGCAGCGGGATGTCGCTGAACTTGCCCCACGCCTCGGCCCAGGCGTCCTGGAGACGCTCGATGGAGCGGTAGCGGGACAGGAGGAAGTGCTGCCACAGCTGCCGCTCGCGCGAATGCAGCGCGAGATAGGCGGACCATCGGGCTCGATCCGGTTCGCTCATCGTAACGCCCGGGACGTCGATCGGCTTATCGGCGCCGGCCGAGCGCTGGAAGGCATGCCAGCGTTCCCGTTCCCTCGCTCCCGCGCCGGGCACGAAGCCGAACTGAGCTTGGCAAAAAGCCGCCCAGCGCGGCGCGTCGGACTCGGCGAATAGCGGGAAGGGCGTCGATGAAGGCGGCCGATCCTTTTCGTCGGGCACAAAGCGCGCCCACAGCCCGGCCGATCCTTCCTGCGGGGTCCACAGCGCCTCAAGGCCATGCTCGCGCGGCAGGCCGGCGCCGGTTCCTGCGGGATGCGGGTCGAAGCGCCTCAAGTTCGGCATTCGCTGGAAGGATTCGGCAATCTGGATCCCGCCCGGCCGGACCGCCTTCGGCGCATCGAGATCGAAATCGCTATCCTCGATCTCATCGGACAGCGCGAGTTTGAGCGCGAGCTGCAGTGCGCCGACCGTGCCGCGCCACGCGAAATATCGCGCCGCCTTCGCCAGGAACAGCCGCCGCCTCTTTTCGTCCCACTGCCGGTCGATGGCGATGTCGAACCAGCTCGCCAGCCAGTCGAGCATGCCATTCGGAACGGTCCTCGGGTCGAACAAGGTTTCGGCGGTCGCGATACGATCCTCGAGCGCCGTGGCGACGCCTTCGAAGTTCGCGAGGAACCGCTCGAGGAACGATCCCGGCGGGGCTTCGGCGCGATAGACTGCGGGCAGGAAATGCTCGACGTAGGAGAAGCGCGGATACCAGAGGCGCAGAGCGCGAATGTGCGGGCTCACCTGGCCGTTGCCGGCGAGCTTCAGGCGAAGCTGACAATAGCGGCCGCCGACGTCCTGGAGCAGCACCTCCCAGCTCCCGTCGCCCGCTACAAGACTTTGCGACGGGGTTGGTGAAATTCCGGCCGATAGGTCCGCTGGGCGGCGTGACAGACAGAGCGGCGGCTGCGGCATCCAGCCGACCTCCGCGGAGCCGCCGAGGAGGGCCGCGTCGTCCGATCCGCGCGCTTCGACCTCGATCGATGCACCGCCCGGGATGCACGCTTCGAGGCGCAGCCGATCCCACAGGCACTGCGGTTCCTTGCTGTCGAAGATCGGGGTCAGGAAGGTCGCCTCCGCGGCGAAGGCGCGGTGCGGCAATTCCATCACTCGAACCCACAACGGCTCGGGACCGCTGTCGTAATGAACGGCGCCGGCGATGCCGACCAGCGCGCGGCCGCCGAAGCGCCGCAGGGGAAGCGTATCGGCCGACGCGAGCGCGGTCCAGCGTTCCCCCGAACGCTCGACCCTGATCCGGCGCGCCCGGTTGCCGCCAACTTCGCCAACCATGAGCGCGAGTTCCGTCCCGTCACCTTCGACCGCCATGCAAAAGGCGACGAAGTCGAACCGCAGGAGAAGCGCGAGAGCAGTCGCGCTCTTTTCGAGAATGAAGATTCCCGCCGGCGCCTGGCCCGGTGCATCGAGCACGGCGACGCTTCCGTCGGGCAGTGCCGCGAGAGCCACCGGCTCAGGGATTGCCGCTGTGCTCACCGCGAAGAGTTCCTCGCGGGCACAAGTGGCGGGTTCTTCGCCGTCCGGGGCAAAGACCGAGGCGTCGCCGTCGACCGGTCGCGTGGCGAGGTGCATGTCCCGGTTCACCAACAGGAGGCGTCCGGCCGTGCGGTCGAGTAGCCAGACGCCGCCGCCGGACGAAGGCGCGAGGTCGTCGACCGATATTCCGCTGGGAAGCTGGAAGCGCTCGGGTGCGCCGCCGCCGACGAGATCGAACCGAATCAGCTCCGTCCGGGTGCCGGCATAGTCTACGGCGCCCACCAGATAATCGTCCGAAGTGACCGCGAGCGAGCGGATGGCCAACGGCTCGCCTGGCGGATCCTCATAATCGACAAAAGTTCGGCTGATCGGCCGCGGGGTCTCGAGCGGCCAAAGGGCGCTGATTTTCCGGCTCCCCACCGACCGAACCAGCAACTGGTCGCGGCCGTCGGCGATCCAATAGAGATTGGAATTGCGGTCGGCCGCCGCCGGACGATGGTCCGACGGGCGAAAATGCCGCTCGCCGGGTGTGTCGGGAATTTCGGCGACCCGCTTGGCGAGTCTCAGCGCCCGCGACTCTTCGTCGAGCGAGGGCAGCTTCGAATCAGGGTCTTCCGCATTCAGGCGCCATGCGTCGCCGAGCGACTTCGCCCCGTTGCGAGCCAGGCAGCCGGCCCAATTGTCGCGGCCGAACAGGAGATGGAAGCGGGACCCGTTGACATTCATCAGCAGGTCTCCGCGACGATCGGCACGGGCAGCAGCGGCTCGGTCGTAACCGCGAGCGGAGCCGAGCCGCGAACGAGGTCCAGCGACACCGGCGATCCGATGACCACCGAGAGGCCGAGGATTTCCGGCAACTCGAGGCCCGCCAGCGGCACGGTTTCTGAGGCCGGATCGGAGCCGCGCGCGACAAGGACGTCTTCAACCGCGAGGACTCCTTCGGCGCGAGCGGCCTCGGCGAGGAGCGCCCGGGCATTGACGGCGCGTCCCAGCGGCCAGCCCAGCCGTTCGGGATCGGCATCGCGATCGTAGAGCAGGGGCAGCGTCCGTCCTGCCGTCGGAAGCGGATTGAAATAATCCGCGATCCGCCGCTTCACCCGTTCGATCGTTTCCGCCGCCGGGCGGTTGCCGGAAATTTCGATCCCGACCGAAATCCAGATGCCGACATAATCGGGGCCCGAGATGACGAGCTCGGTGGTGACGAGGCGGCGAGGCTCCAGATAGCGGCACAGGGCATTCAGGAACGGACGGTCGGCCCGCGGCGCGTTCGGGTGCGCGGCGTCGGTTGCTGGAATGGCCATCAGGGTGACCGCTCCGGGGGCGGTCCCGGGCTCGATCGGCGCGACGTCGGGATGCGCTGCCGGGAGAACGTCAATCCGTCCGATCGCAAGCCCCGGAGTTCGCCACGCGATCGCCTCGAAATCCTCAGTCGAAACGAGGCGGTCGCGATGCGTGAGGAAACGCGCGACCTGCCGTTCCCCATCGGCCAAGGTTTCGGCCTCGGCGCCGCCCCAGGTCGGCACCGGGTTTGTCGCGGTGACGCCGTCCGGGACCAGCGGGCCACCTTTCAGCGCCCCGGCACCGACATTGCCTTCGACGCCTTCGGTCGCGGCATAGCTCACGTAGAGCGCTTCATCGGGACGCGGGCGGTAGCCCCAAGCGCCATAGCCGAAGCGCAACAGCCCGGCCTCGGGATCGAATTCGTACATTCGGGCCGGCTGCGCCGAAGCCGGCACTCCTGGTATCGCGATCTCGGACGAGGCGGTGCGGACGTCGTCGGTTTCCAGCCAGTCGTGAACGCCATCGGCATCGACGCTCACCAGCGTCAGCGTCCCGGCGAGGGCCGGAGCCCGCCGCAGCCGGCGCTCCTGGCCGGGCGTTCCATCGCCGTCGGCGAGCCGCTCGGCGGTGATGTTCGTGCGCTGACGGACTGCGGCCGCATTGATTCCGACCCAGCGCAGCTTGACGTCGGTCTGACCGGCCGCGCGAACGCGTAGCCAGGTGACGATCCGCGCGGCGAGTTGCGGCGGATCGATCGGCGGCGGCAGATCGCCGACTCCTGCTTCGAGCGGATCGAGCTCGCGCCAGGTATCAATGGCCTTCGCGTTTGCCGGAAGGGTGAGCTCGACAATCCCCGCTTGGGCCAAAGGATCGAAATTCCCGCGCGCCGCCAGCCTGGCGTAGGCCGGCGCCGAGCGGCCCGCGGTGTCGAAGGTTATCGGAACGGCAGGATTGGGAAGCTCGAAATGGAGCAGGCTTTCGGCGGCCTGCGCTCCGGCTCGGGGCTGGGCAACGAGGCGGTCGACAGTTTGATCCGGAACGATTCCGAGCGACAGGGTCCGGCCGGCGAGTCTCTCGCGGAGATCGTCCCAGTCATCTTCGCCTTCCTTCGTGTTGTCCGTGTTTTTGTCGATGTCGCGTCCGAGCAGCGCGATCCACAGGCTTCGGTCGACGCTGGCGCCAAGATCGACCTCCTCGCCGCCCGGAACCTCGACTGTTTCGTACAGGGTGAGCGTGTCCGGCGCTGGCCGATCGTAGGATGCGTAGAGGAGCGCGTAATAGTCGCGCAGCTCCTGGCTCGGCTCGGCGATCGTCCGCCGGACATAATAATGCGCGTCGAGCGGAAGCGCGTCGAGCGATTGGACCGTGCTGAACGCGACCTCGCCGGCGAACAACTCGGTTCCACTGCCGACGATGAGCGGCTCGATCGGACCCCGTTCATTGGCGAAGGTCACGAGGCCTCGCGCTTCCTGCGCCGGGTTGAGCTTCACCCCGAGAAGACTGAGGAACTTCGCCCGGTTACGCTCCGGAATCCGGTTCGAGCGATAGATCAGGCTTTCGCCCAAATGCGCGAACAATTGGATGAGCGTGATTCCCGGATCGGAATCATTGAAATTCGTCCATTCGGGCGTGTGGCTGGGAATTCGCGCGATCAGCTCGCGAACCAGATCCTCATATTTGCGATCGTCGATCACGGGGGCGGGAAGGGGCATCCGACGCGCCTCCCTCAACCCGCGGCCACTGGGACGGACACGGCGACCGTCGCTGCCTCGCCGGTCGCGACCAGCCGGTACGCGATCGTGGCAATGGCTTCGTCGCCCGCTTCCACCGCAGCCGCGACATCGACGGCCTCGACGGCAATCCGCGGCTCCCATTTCTTGAGCGCGGCCTCGACCGCGTGCGCCACTCGGGCGTGGGTCGCGGCATTGTTGGGTTCGAACAGGAAGGGCGACAGGCTCGCCCCGAACGTCGGCAGCCCGATCCGTTCCTCATGATCGGTCCTCAAGATGATGCCGATCGACTGCTCGATGTCGCGCTCGCCCTCGGACCAGGCGATGCGGCCGGTCGCTCCGACCCGCGGCGGGAAACCGATCCCCTTGCCGAATGGATTTTGCGCCCCGCTCACGCGGTCTTGCCCTTAAGCGTGGGCACCGGGAAGCACATGATGAGCCACGGGACCCAGCGGAAGACGAAGTCGAGGAGGAACACTATAACCATCAGCAGGATGAGCGCGCACAGCGTGATGATGGGAATCGACAAGGAGCAGATCATGCCGATGTCGACGTCGTTGCCGTCCTTGCAGCCGCCGCCGTCGCCCATGTCGATGTCTTTGTGCAGCGGCCACGGAAGCACCTGCATGATGAGATCGACGAGGCCGAGGCCCTTGGCCCGCTGCACCTGGCCGCACAGCATGTTGGAGAGCACGAAGGCGGTTCCGCGAGCGTGCTTTCGAAGGCCGGCCGGACTGGTGTCCATCGGCAGGGAAATTCGGACCGGGCGGGCCGGTGCGTCGGGGTCGAAGAAGCTTGCGAGCTCGAACGTTTCGCTCGGCCGCGACAGGACCGGCGGGTGGAGCGGTCCGCAATCCGCGTTGAGATGCACGAAGCGGATCAGGAACAGGCCCTGGTCGCCGGCCGTCTCGCGCATCGACTGACTGAGCTTCTGGGCAAAGGGCAGTTCGCGCGCGCCGGCCTCGTCGCTGGTGTCGAGCGCGCGGGCGACGAGAATCGTCAGCCTGTCGACCTCGTTGACGTCGAACGGCTGCGGCGGCGGCTTCACCGTGTTTGAAAAATCGGCCGGGGCCTTCAGTGCGACATTGAGCCCGGCGACGTCGGGATCGGATGCCGGCCCAGCGGCCAGGGCGGACACCGTCCGGAAGCCGCCATGGGCGTCGATCGCCTCGCCGTTGCCGTTGCTGGCGATTCCGGCGAGCAGGTAATGAAACCCCGGCCATTGACCGCGTGCATCCGCTCCCGCCTTGTCCTCATAGAGAATCTCGGCGGATTCCAGCTTGTCCGCGAGCCCGGCAGCGTCGATCCGCCGGAGCGCCTCGGCGATCGATTGCACATGCGCCGGCCGCCCGGTGGCGTCGACGGTGCTGAGTGCGAAACCGTTCGCCAGGCGGTCACGCTCGCCTGAAGTGAGCTCGCGCCCGAGCCACTGGAAGAGTTCCAGCCGAGGGCCGGCAAGACCCGCCGGGCTGGCGCTTCGGATGGCCCCTGCGACGTCTTTCAGGTGCCGATCGAGGAAGGCCATCAAATCCAGCAGAAGCAGCCAGCTCTGGTGCTGATAGCCAAGGTTGTAGTTGCGCAGCCGAAGCTGGCGAGTGTCGGTCGACGATTTGTCCCCTCGATCCGAGTCCACCTCGTCGGCGGCCTTCATCGCGGCCTGGATCAGCGCCTTCCACGGCTCGGCGAAATCGAGCTTGAACTCGGCGGTTCGCGCGAGCTTGCTGTTGCGTGGCGCGGGGGGAGTTGCCGCGGCGGCGGCCGCCGCGCGCTGGGCGACGACCAGCGCCTGGGCCGATCGCGTGACGCTTGCGCTCATATATTCCTCGCGCCGTCCGACCTGAACCAGGCCGCCCCACATCGTCCGGCGGATCCCGTTCCCCTCGCGATGCGCGAGCGGGAACACGGGCAGCAGCTCTTCGCCCGGCGCCAGTACCGCCGGATCGCCGTCCGAGACGCGTTGCCAGCGAGACCCGCCGTCGTCCTTGACGAACGCATATTCGAACCGCGGTGAGCTCGACGGCGCATTGGCGCTTGCCGTCAGCAGCCGGCGAACGACGAACCCGACCCGCTCGTGATCCCCGGCCAGTTTCCGGTCGGGTAGCCCGTGGATCGCGCAGGCGAGCGTCGCCGCAGCAACATAGTGGCGCTGGTGCGCCGGCTGGTAGAGCTTGAGCCGGCGCGGCTCGGCGGGCGCCGGCGCAACGATGGCCGGCTTGCGCAGGCGAGTCCGCAGGCGAGCTTGTTTGACCGGCGCCGGCAGCGGCACGCGTTCGACGAGCCCGGCGACTGGCCGATCGGCCAGCCCGCTTCGCCAGCTTTCGAACCGTGCGACATAGGCCGGAAGCCGCTTGGGATCGGCATCGAGCAGGCCGATCAGTTCGTCCATGAACTCGTCGTTGGCGAACCGCAGGATGGTCGGGGCAAGGCCGGGAGCCCCCGCACCGCGCCACAGCGGCCGCGGCGCAGCCCAGGTCAGCGGATGGCCGAGCGCGGTCACCAGATATTTCCCGCGCCCGGTGTGTAGCTGGCCGAAATGACGCTGTTGGCGATGACCGTATCGGCCTGCACCACACCGGAGAATTTGGACATTCCGGCGTCGACCTTCACCATTCCCGCAGAAACATTGACCTGCGGCGCGTTGACCGTGACCTTGGCTGCTGCAGTGACGGTGATGCCGGCGGCTTCGAGCTTCACCGAATTGCCGTTGCTGTCCTCGAGATAGAGCGCTCCGGGTCCGTCCTTCAAAGTGACCTTCTGACCGCCCGGTGTCTCGAGGATCAGGCTTTCCTTGGCCTGCTGATCATCGAGCGTGACGGTGACTCCGTTGCGCGACCGGATCATCTTCTTGTCGTTGCGGCCGCCGCCATCCATCGCTTGGGGCGGAGCATCAGAACCGTTCCACAGGCCACCGATCACATAGGGCCGGGCGGGGTCGCCGTGCTCGAAGGCGACCAGCACCTCGTCCCCGACATCGGGAATGAACCAGCTGCCGCGGCTCTTGCCCGCGAACAGGGTCGCGATCCGGGCCCACGCTTCGTAACGCCCCCCGCCGCTGTCCGGACACCAGGGCAGCGTAACCTGGACCCGGCCCTGGCCGTCTGGGTCCTTGAGGTCGAGGACGGTGGCGGGAGCGACCCCGTACCAGCGTCCGCCCCAGTCGGCGGGAAGCCGTTCGTGACGTTGGGCGAGAGCCCGGTCGCCGTCGAGGAGAGCGAGCGCGTTCATGGCCGTCCGAGCCCCGGGCGGTTGCACCGAAACTCCGTGCGGGCGCCGCGGTCGGAGTCGAACAGATGAGTGACCGAAATGGCGCGGTAGGTGCCGTCGAACAGCGGACCCAAGCCCTTCAGCTCGAGCTTGGCCCCGACCCGGACCGCCGGGTCGGTCTCGCATTGTCCCTCGCCGGTCACGAACGACCGCGCCATGTGGCGGTAGCTCGCTTCGGCCAGTTGGCGCGCCTCGTCGGCGGACCTCGGAAGCGCGTGAGCGAGCGTATCGACCCGCTCGCCGAGCGCGCCGGGCAGGATGTCGGCGGCCGGTTGGTCGGAGCCGAGCTCGGACTGGATCGCCGCCTTGGCGCCGCGCTGGCTGATCCCCCGTTTGCGAGCGACGTTCCAGCCCGACGCGACGATCGCGCTGCGCTGGCCGGCAAGGTCGGCGACCACGTTGAAGGAGCGCAAAGTCCCCGCCCAGGCGAGCTTGACGGCCTGCTCGGTCCGGGCCGGCAGGGCTCTGAGCTTGGTCCCCGAAACATGAATGTCGACGTCGAAGCGCCGCGCCGTGTCGAACAGGAAGGCGAGGTCCGACTGGTTGAGCTGGACGAGCAGGGGGACCGCGGGCGCGTCGATCCGAATCTCCGCCTGGAGACCGTGGTCCGAGGCAATTCGGCGAATGACGTCGCCGAGCGAGGCCTGGCTGAAGCAGCGGGTCCGCCGGGTCATGCGCAAATCCTGCAGCCGGTCCTCGGCGAGGACGGTCATCGTCGGCGGGGCGCCTTCCGGAAAATCGGCGCCGAGCGCCGTGATGCGCCCCTCAAACAGAGCGGCATCGTTCATCGTCACTTTGAGCGCTTTTCCGAATTCGAGCGTGCGCCGGTCGAAATGCTGGAAGCCGGGCTGATTCTCGCCGCCCCAATTGCCAAAGGCCAGTTCGGCGCGCGCCATCGATTCGAGACTGTCGCCAAGCTCGTAGCTGAGCAGCGCCGCCTCGAGCACCGCATTGCGCTGACCGCCGACCTCGATCGTCGGCCGGGCCGGCCGGGACGGGAGTCGGGAAACTTCGGCGGCCATCCGGCGCCCTCCTCAACCGGCCCGCACGCGCTGCGCGCGAAACGCGGCGCGCCGGACAAGGCGGCGGAATTCGTATGGCTTGATCTCGGTCGGTTTCTCCTTCGCTGCGCCCTGCCCGGACGAAGGCTCGACGCTGGCTTCAAACTCATTGATGACGACGGCCATTCTTCTCGCCTCCTATCCGATGCCCAGCCCCGTTGAGCCCATGGCGCCGAGGTCCAGGCCGGCCGGCGACCCGCCGCTGAAGCCGGCTCCCAAATTTGCTCCGGCGGTGACCTTGGCATCGAGATCGATGAGCTTGCCGGGCGGCATTCGGAGCGGGTCCTCGACCCCGTTCGCGTCCGCGATCGACTGCCAGTTCCCGCCCTTCCCGGACGCGTTCGCCATCTGCTGCAGGCTTTGGCCCTGCTTGGCCGCGGCGAACGGCCGCTGGCCCGGTCGCCCGGTGAGGACACCGCTGCCCGCGACTTTAGCCACGAGAATTTTTTGCTGCATCATCGTCAACGCGATGCTCGACCGCAGCGGCTTGCCCGCAGCCGAGAAGAATTCGAGCGATTCCTCGAGGCCTTCGATCACTCCGTCGAAGATGAAGCTGCCCCAGGAGAAGCGCAGTCCCGGCGGGGACAATTTGCTCTTGTCGCGCTCGCTCGGCTTGGGGTTCATGAAATAGACGACCTCGCGGGTCAGCCGGCGCACGTCGTCCAGCGGATTCTGAGCCATCGCCGTCACGTCGAACCACAAGGTCAGAGCGAGCTTGCTGTTGCCCGCGCCGACGAACTGGATCCCGGCGGTGCCGGCCGACTGGTCCCCCGATTTGGGCTGCTCGACCTGGTTGGCGAGCGTGACCTTCATCGATTCCGGGTTGAATTGGACATCGACCTTCTTGCCGCCGGGAAGCTCCGTCGAAAGGTCCTGCTTGAGCTCGATCAGCGCGGCCCTGGCGAGGGTTTGCTCGGTCATGCGCTCGGCCTTCCGGCCGGACGGGCGAGCTCCAGCTTTTCATAAGCGATCTGCAGCTCCTCGATCGCGACCTGTCCGTCCCTGGCGTTGAGCGCCGGGGCCTTGAGTTTCGCCGGAACGCAGCGGTGCAGCTGGAATCGCGCCCGCTCGCTGCTTCCGTCCTCGCCGAGCAGGACGACTTCGGCATTGGCTCGCAAATAAGGATCGGCGATCGAATCCTCGAACCACGTCCAGAGGTCGAAATTGCCGGTCATTCCGCGCTTCAGCGTCAGGTTCGCATAACTCACGGTGCCGGGCACGCGGATCGCGCGGTTGTTCGCACCGCCCGAGCGGATGGTTTTGACGTCATGCGTCATTTCCAGCCCGTCGCACTCGGCGAAGGATGCCTCGGCGATCGGTGCGCTTTTGCTGTCGGGGTAGATCTCGACGAGGAAGTTGAAATTCGCGAAGGGGCGGGGGAGATCGGCCACAGGCTCAGCCCTCCTCGACGACGGTAAAGCCGTCGCCGCGGCGGACCAGCCGCACGGTCAGGAACGCCATTGGCTGGGCCGGGGCGACGGCCAGCTCGATGGCGAACCGTCCGGCATCGAGGTCGCCGGGATCGTTTTGGACCGCGATCCGGAACGATTGCGCCGAGGTCGCGCCGGAGAAGGCGCCGTTCGCCTGCAAATAATCCAGCGTCGAGCGAAGGTCGTTCTCGACCGCTCGCCGAAGCACCGGGCCGTTCGGTTCGAACAGATAGGTCATCCCCCGCTGGATGGCGACGCGCCGCAGCAGGATCATCAGCCGGCGGGCATTGATCTGCAGCCACTCCGGCTCATCGCTGAGGGTGACCGCGTCCTGCGGTGCGAACCCCGAGCCGAGCCGTCGGATCACATTGACTCGCCCGCGGTCGAGCTCGAGCAATTCCGCGTCCGACGAAAGATGGTCGAGGCCAAGCGTTCCCTCGATCGACTGGTTCGCAGGCGCGATCCAGGCGCCCTGGCTTCGCGCCCGGGCCGCCATCACGCCGGCGATCGCGCCGTCGGCTGAATTGCTGACGAGCTCGGCCTCGGACCCGCCCACCAGCCATGGATGATAGAGGGCGCCGAACGACAGCAGCCGCGCCTCGTCCTGCCCCAGGCGATCGAGCCCGCCGGCACCCGGCGCAAGCGAACGGATTGCGCGCGCATGATCGATCGCTTCGGCGGCCCGGAATAGTTGAGGCATCGTCAGGACGGCGAACAGCTCACCGGTCCCGCCGGCGAGACGAAGCATGGCGAGGTGGAGTCGCCGGGTGCGCGCGCCGTTCGCGCCCGTCGCGACGAACCGGCTGCCCCTTACGGCGACGGCGGCGGCGGTCCAGCTCGAGACATTGCCGTCGCGCTCGATCCGAAGCCGGTAGTAGACCAGGCCTTCGCGCTTTCCGGCGATCGGTTTCGAGCCTTCCGACCCGCGGAGGATCTCCGCGCTGGCGGCGAAATCGGATCGTGCGCTCTCCTCCAGCACGGCCATGGTGCCGGGCGGCTGCGCCGGCCACGTCAGAAGGAACGGCGTTCCCGGAGGGACTTGCGCCGGTGCCGAGAGCTGCGGCGCAGGCAGCAACTGAGTCGTGCAATCGAGGAAGCGGCTGGCGTCAGGCGCGACGAGGTTGGCGTGCGCACCGTCCGGCGGGCGCCCGCCGACATGATTGGTCCAGCTGACCGGGGCCGGCGCGCCGGGAACCGGTGCCGGGACCTTGTCGGCTCCGGCCTCGGCCCAGTCCGGTTGAGACGCATCCGGAACCGCAAGCAGGCTCGGTTCCGGGAACAGGTCGAGGGCCGCCCCGAGCGCAGCGTGAATTCCGAAGAGGGCGGCCGCTTCGTCGCGCATGATGGCTGCCGCGCGTTCGCCGATCGTGGCCGCGCCGTCTCGGGCCAGGCGGGGGTCGAGGAACAGCCGCTCGTCGATCGCCGCGAGCCCGTCACGGACCAGCGGGTCGAGGCTCGACGGCAGGGCTCCGGCTGGTTCCGCGAAGCGCTCGGAAAGGCCGATCGGGAGCCAGGCCGAGCGCAAGGCGATTCGATCCGCGGCGCTGAAGGCCGGCGTTCCGAAACGCTCGGCGATCGCGCGCCACTCGCTCGGCTGGTCCGCCAGTCGGTAGCCGAGCGCGATTCGCGCGGCTTCATCGCGGCTCGCGGCGAATGCCGGACGGATCGCCCCGCTGCGGTTCGCCGGATCGCTGTGGAACAGGTCGGCATCGACGATCGACTGGACCGAATCGTCTCGCTCCGGCGACAGGGCGAGGCGGGCATGGGTTCGGTCGCCGGCGGGCAGATATTCGCGCAGGTCGATCGTCACCCTCGCGGCCGACCAGGGCGCGCCGGGAAGCCTGGACCCGATTTGTTGCCAAGCGGGTCCCCAGGCGGTCGAACCCTCGATCCGCTCGATCCGGAGCCAGATCGCTTCGCCCTGGTGGCGGAAGTGGGCCCAGCGGCCCGACTTGAGCTCCGCCTCGCCGCCGGCGGTGAGCTCGAATCGCGGCGAAGGCCCTTCGTGGAACAGCGCCGGGTGAAACCCGTCTTCGCCGGAAATCGCGACGTGGCCCGCCTTGGACGGAGGATCTTCGGCAGTGACGCTGAGGAAGGAGGCGATCCAGCACGCGAAGACCTCACCGGCCTCCTTGCGGACGACCTTGGCGTAGCGGCGCGTCCGTCCGCTCTGGCCGGTCAGCTCGATCACGTCTCCGGGAACGAGCATTCCGCGGTCGGCAAAGCGGACGCCCCACCGGACGCGGGCGAGGCCGCTGACTTCGACGGGCCGGCGCGAAACGCGTGCCGCGAGCCGCAGCGAATCCGCCCAGGAGCCGAGGCTTGCGGCCGCCAGCCGGGCTGGCGCGACCTTGCTCGATCCGCCGGTCGCGGAAGGCATCCGGCACAACAGTCCGGGAAGCTCGAACCGTCCGGCCAGCGCCGGCTGCAGGTCTGCGACGGCAAAGCCCTGCTCGGCGAGCAGCCGGATGAGCTCCGCGGTGGCGGCGACGCGGATCACCCAGCAGCGCCGGCCGCCATTGGCAAAGAAGCTTTTGACCGATGCCGGCAGGTTGGCGCGAAGCGCGACTCGAGTGTGCGGGTCGAGCGCGAGCGGGCAGTCGCCGCCGAACACCGCCTCGAATGCGGCGACGCTGGTGATGGCGATCGCCCGATGACAGGGCCCGCGCGCGGCAAAGCCGACGAACGCCGCAACGTCCATCCGCGGCAGGGTCGCACGCGCCGGTTCGGGCGCGACCGCAACGCGGATTCCGGGCAAGGTTTCGCCGGAGCGCATCCGTCACTCCAGCTCGATCCGCTCGCACACGATGGTCACTTCTTCGATGGCGACATCGTTGCCCTTCGCGTTGAGGGTCGCGGCAACCCATTTGGTCGGCCGGGCCTCCTTCAGCTTCCACACCAGCACTGCGGCCGAATGGTCCTCGTTCATCAGGCTGATGGTGACCGGCCGACGGACCGTCTGGCTGCCGTTGCGCACCTCGTGAAGCCACTGGTAGAGGTTTTTCGACCCGCACACGCCGCGCTTCAGCGTGACGTCGGTCGACTTATTCATCGTGTTGATTTTCAACACGGAATTCTCTTTGAAGTTGCCGGCGCGATATTCCGCCACCGTCACCTCCATGCCGAGTCCGGAAACCTCCTGGAAACCGGCCTGAGGCCCGTCGGTCCCTTCGCCGAAATCGACCAGGAAGTTATTCTGTCCGTAAGGGCGGTCGCGCACTTCTGCCATGGCTCAGGTCCTTAGATTTTGCGGTCGGCCGTCCACTGGCCGATGCGGAAGATGACGAATTCGGCGGGGCGCAGCGCGGCGACCCCGACGAGGCAGACGAGACGGCCGTTATCGAGGTCGTTCTGGGTCATCGTCGAGCGGTCGCACTTGACGAAATAGGCCTTTTCCGGCCGGTCCCCGAGGAGCGCCCCGTTCTGCCATTCGTTGAGCAGGAAGTCCTCGATCGTCCGGCGCACGTTCGCCCACAGGCGCTCGCCGTTCGGCTCGAACACGGCCCATTGCGTGCCCTTGTCGATCGATCGCTCGAGATAGGCGAAATAGCGCCTGAGGTTGACGTACTTCCATTCGGGATCGGAGCTGATCGTCCGAGCGCCCCACAGCCTCATTCCGCGGCCTTCAAAGTAGCGGAAACAATTGATCCCCTCGGGATTGAGCACCTCCTGCTGCGCTTTGCTCAGCAGCTTCTCGAACCCGATCGCAAGCCGCACGACTTCATTGGCCGGCGCTTTGTAGACGGCGCGGTCGACGTCGTTTCGGGCATAGATTCCGGCGACGAAACCCGACGGCGGATAATGGTTTTCCACTCCCGTCAACGGGTCGATGACCTTGACCCAGGGATAGTAGAGCGCGGCATGCTTGCTATCGAGCTTGGCGCGGAAGTCCCGAACGTCCGAGATCGACTGTTTCGGCAGGCTGTCCAGAACGGCGATTCGATATTGCATCCGCTCGGCGTGCGAGATGAGCGCCAACGCAATCGCCTGCGCTGTCTCCTCGTCTATGCCTTCCGCCGTGTGCCCCGGAGCCGCGACGATCGAGATGTCCTCGAGCCTCTCGAACGACTTGAGGCCCGAGCTGCGGTTCGTCGCGGGATCCTCAGCGCCCCGATAGGTTTCCGGCCCCGGCCGGTTTCCGTCGGTGCCGCCGGTGAGGAAATAGGTCGCATTCAAAATGGGTGCGTTGGGTGGAAGCTTCTTGTCGTCGTCCGTGAGGCCCTTGAGCGCCTTGAGCGTGAACCGTTCGGGCTTCGCGGTCGGGGTCACGTAAGCGGTGGCGAAGTCGAGGCCGTCGAGCGGTCCGTCGGCGGCCGCAGTGGCCATTACGGCGGTCCCGTCGGCAATCTCCTTCGCTGCATCCTTCCTCGCGATCGCCACGTCCTTGGCGATTACAGCGGCGTCCGCGGCGCGTTGCTTGGTTTCGAAATCGGCTTTCTTGGCATCGGCGTCCGTTCGCGCCGTGGTCGCTGCGGTTTGCTTGGCGGCATCGCCCGGGTTGGCGAGCGCGTCGGCCTCTTTGGCCACCGCATCGGTCTCGGCAGTCTCGAACACGGTCTTCGCCGCATCGGCGGCGTTCTTGGTGGTCGTCGCCGTGGCGGTCGCCGCGGTGGCCGCGTTCTTGCGCGCGGTGAACTCCGCCGCGGCCGCGGCGCTCGCTGCGTCAGCCTCGTCTTTGCTCAACTGCCTCAGGATAATGGGCACCGACCGCTCGCGTCCGAGCGTCGGCTGTTCTGCCCCGAAGTAAGCGAAAAGGGAGTCCGGCGTTCCTGCAATCTTATGTTCGGGATCGAGCGCGAGATTGGTCGCGACGAACGTCGGAAGCCCGCTGTCGGTTGGATCGACGGTGACCGTCGCAGTCATGGTCTTGACGGTGAGATTGGCGACGCCAGCCATATCCTGGAGCTCGAATTTGACGCTCGCTCCGCCGGATTTGCCGTTGTCGAAGTTCCACAGACCTTTCTGCTCGTCGCGCGACAGCAGAAACAGGCCGTCCTTGGCGGGGGCTGCCAGTCCGGCGACCGCCACGACGTCGCGATCGAAGCTCGCCGCGAGGCGGGCAACCGTTCCGTCCGTCGAGAAGCGATTTCGGCTGAGATCGAATTGCAGCGTAACCGCGCATTCGCCCGCTTTTCCCGGAAATCGTGCGGTGAGGGACAGATTTGTCGGAGGATAGTGGGCGAGGACGTGAGCAGTCGCCGCTTCCCTCTTGGGCTTGCGTTGCTCCTCCTCATCGGTGTCGAGAAATCCGTAATCGAAGGCGCGCGCGACGTAGCAGCGCTTTCCGCCCTCCTCGAAGAACGCGCGGACCGCGTTCCACATGTAATTGTCGACAGGGCCCCTGAAATCGAGCTGTTGTTTGCCGCCGTAGACGCGCTCGAACTCGACCAGCGAGGTGATGATGTCGGGCTCGATATCGATCGGACCGTAACGTGTCGCGCCGACGAAGCCGGTCGTCGTCGTGCTGACTCCTTCGATCGATTTGGCGCGGTAGGAAACCTCCTCCACGAACACGCCGGGCGCTAGATATTCGGGCATGATGTTCCTCCTGGAGTGGTCATTCGGCGGCCAGGAACAGGCTCGATGACGGGCCTTCCTCCGTCTCGCCGGTCCTCACGACGAGCGTTCGGCCGAAGGTGAGTTGCTGGTTCGGAAGAGTTTCGGTCGGCGGCACGGTCGAGGCGAGCAGGTCGCGCGGAGAGGCGAGCTGCGCCATGACGGCCGCGAGGTTGGGGACTTGCGGGACGAGTCCGGCCGGCGGGTCGTAGAACGCCTGAAGCTTCAGCTCCCAACGATACTCCGGGATCGCCGGCGGATTGGCGAGGTTCGGCGTCGGACGCTCGGGATAGCTGAAGATCAACGTGGCGCGGCCGTCGCGGTCGGCGAGTCCGATGCCGCGTACCTGGTTTTTGTGCTTGGCCGTCACGAGCGCCCACGACGCCGGGGCGTGCGTCTCAGAATCGACCAGCTGGCAGCGCACCTCCGCCCGGCCCTCGGGCGCCGTTCTCCCGGCCGCGGAGAATAAGGGAATTCGATCGGGGCTGATCCGCGGCGGCGGCTCGCTCTTCCCCAGCGGCGCGAGAGGCGCTTGGGGAAGTCCGGCCCAGCCGGGCCAAT
Source organism: Sphingomicrobium sp. (assembly GCA_045811385.1). Classification (GTDB taxonomy): domain Bacteria; phylum Pseudomonadota; class Alphaproteobacteria; order Sphingomonadales; family Sphingomonadaceae; genus Sphingomicrobium. The sequence continues at coordinate 36,018 of JBJMUB010000046.1, forward strand.
GGTACAGCCCGCGCGACGGAAACTCGGCATCGAGCTCGAGTGGCACGAACCGGCCGAGCGCGTCGGACACCCTCACGCGATAGCTTCGCCGCAGCGCGTCCCAATCGCCGCTCACCAGGTCGGGCATCGACAGGCCCGGAATCCTTTCGGCGAGCCAGACCGAGCTGCGATTGGCGAACAGCGGACAGACGGATTCGGGCCGGTCCGCGGAGGCGATGGTCACCGACAGTCCGTCACGGACCGCCTCGCCCGTCGCGAAATCCCAGAACATTATCCCGAGCGGCGCCGGCCTCGAGATCCGCTCGAGGAAACGGAAGCTCGAAGGAACGGCGTTCATGCGTCGACCGTCCCGAAATCGAGGTTCCGTTCCTCGACCAGCGGATATTCGTCGAGCCGCTTGTCGCTGTCGATCAGAACGAGCCGGACGATGTAGCTGACCGCCGGCGGGAGCCGTTTCAGTCGGTCCCACAGCGTGAGATAGTCGGCGACGGAAAGCGTGTCGGGCGCCGCGTCGACGTTCTCGGCCTCGGCGAAGATCTCGCTTTCGGAGAGATAATGGTTGAGGTGGGCCGGAACGATCGGGCCGAGCTCGTGCATCGCCCGAATGAGCCAGCCGAGCAGCCGCTGCTGTCGTTCGGCATTCTCGGCGAAGGGCACGATCAAATAAGACAGGTCGATCGGAACGGAACCTCGGAACTTCCGTCCGAACTGGTCCGTCCGGGTCGGGAAATTGCGGCGGTTGCCATTGGGGTTCACCCGCCACAGGCAAACGCCGATCCCCTCCTTCATCGGGTCATCGAAATTCTTGGGCTGGTAGAGTTCGAACGGCAGCGATTGCCCGAATTCGTCGCGCGGATAATTGTCCTTGAGCAGCCCGGCGAGGGTCGCGCTGACGGCGGCGATGGCTTGAGTCTGAGCCATCAGACTCGCCCGAGGATTTCGCGCACGGTATGCGCGAGCGCGCCGCCGCCCGCCCCATCGAGGGTGATTGGGCGCCGGACGAGGTTGACGCTCGTCCCGCCGTTCCCGCTGGGAGAAATCGCCAGGATCGCCGACGGATTTTCGGTGATTACGGCGCTTAGGCTGGTGGCGCCCAGCGAAGTCCGCTCCTGGGCGATGAGCATATCCGCCGATTCGGCGCTCGCGGCGAGGAGCGAATCGTCGCCTTCGTAACTGTTGCCGGTGATTGCCATGTCCGCTTCGGCGGCAAGCAGGTCGTTGATCATCGCACGAAGCATCGGCGGCATCTGGCCAAGATGGATTCGAATCGGATTCATCGGCTGCGACGGCGCTGTGCGGCCGCGGCCACCTTCGCCGCCATCCGCCGCATGGCTATTTGCCGGCGGAATCCGGACGGGGTCCAATCGGCGTCCGAATTGGCCCTCAAATCGGATTAGGAACGAGAGGCCCGAGGTACACAATGCTGGAGCCCTGCGGAGACGGCAGGCCGCATGGACTGGACCGTTCGGGCCACCCCCGTTCCCCCAACCGGACAAGCGAAAGCGGCTGTTTGGGTTTTGCACAATCGCTAATTTGGGTTAAGGAAAGTGCTTGGCGTAGCGACCGTGCCGATCGTGTGCCGACACTCTTCCATCGCCTTGGGAGGGCCGGATGGGCGTAGTCGACGGCGTGGCTGAGCAATTTCAAACGGGCGTCTCTGCGCCCCCGTTGCCGCGGGTCATGATCGTCAGTTCGGTCCTGCTTTACCGGGAGGGTCTGGCAGCGAGCCTTGCCGCGGATGGCCGGCTGAATGTCGTTGCAGTCACCGACCCTGCCCGAGCAACCATCGAAGCGCCCAACTGCCGACCCGACGCAGTGGTGTTCGATGCCTCGGGCGATGAGGCCCTGGCGATGGCGCGGCGGCTAAAGCATATTCACGAGCATCTGATTCTGGTCGGTTTCGGAATCTCCAACGCACCGGCGCACGTCGTTGCCTGCGCCGAGGCTGGTCTGGCCGGGTTCATCGACGAGAACGGCTCGATCGATGCGCTCGTGAAGACCATCGTCGGCGCTCTCCACGGAGAATTCATGTGCTCGCCGCGGGTCACGGCCATCCTTTGCGAACGGCTGGCCAACCTGGCGAGTCGCGACGCCGGCGAATCGTTTGGCGCCAAATCGACGCTTACGCCGCGTGAACGCGAGATTGCGTCCCTTGTGTCCGAAGGACTGTCGAACAAGGAAATCGCGCTCGGTCTGCGGATCGGACCGGCGACCGTGAAGAACCACGTCCATAACATCCTGGACAAGCTTGGGGTACGCCGACGCGCCGCAATCGCGGCAAGGGTGACCGAGTCGCTCTAGAGCGCGGCCAAGCTTGCCGCGTTTGAGGCGTCTCACCGTCATGCAGCCCGGGCCGCCGACGGGCGATTGTCTCCGCGCGCCGGGCTCCCCTATCCCAAGCCGCCGCGAACGTGCGAATATCGGGGCGAATCGGCCGTGCAGGGGCGCGGCCGAGCGCCGGGAGGGATTTCGAGGTTGATTGCTCGGGAATGGTTGCGGGCTCCGTTCCTCCAGGGAGCGCTGGCGGCTTGCCGGCGTCACTTGCTGTTCGCGTTCTTCTTCAGCGCGCTGCTCAATCTGCTGTTCATCGCGCCGATGGTGTACATGCTGCAGGTCTACGATCGGGTAATTCCGACCAACGGCGGAATGACGCTGCTCTTCCTCACGCTCGTCCTGCTGTTCGCCCTCGGCACATTGGCGCTGCTCGATTCGCTGCGCATGCGCCTCCTCGCCCGAGCCAGCGTTCGCCTCGACCGAACGCTCTCCGGAGCGATCATGGAAGCGACGCTCAAGCGGCCGGAGATCAGCTCGCAGCGGTTGGCGAAACAGGCGCTGCGCGAGTTCGACACGCTGCGCCAGGTCATCACCGGACCGGCGATCGTCAGCCTGTTCGATTTCCCCTGGGTGCCGGTGTACATCCTCGTCGCGTTTCTGATCCATCCGTGGATCGGGGCGCTCGCGCTGCTCGGCGCGCTGATCAACATGCTCCTCGCGTGGAACAATGAGAAAGCGACCAGCAAGCCGCTGCAGCAGGCGAACGAGGCGGCGGGTCGTGCCTACGCGGCTTACGAGTTCACGATTGCATCGGCCGAGACCGTCCGCGCGATCGGTGCGCGACGAGCGCTCGTCAACGGCCATCTTGGCGACCGCGCCAACATGCTCTCGCTCCAGGCCGGGGCGAGCCTCGGCAGCAGCCGGCTCCAAGCGCTGTCTAAATTCCTCAGACTGACCCTGCAGTCGCTCGCGCTCGGCCTTGGCGCGCTCCTCGCGATCGACGCCAAGGTGAGCCCTGGCGCGGTCTTCGCCGGCAGCTTCATCGTCGGGCGCGCCCTCGCTCCGATCGACCAGCTCGTGGCCAGCTGGCGATCGATCGTCCAGGGCCGCGGCGCGCTGCGAACGCTGCGCGAGCTGTTCGACGAGACCCCCGCCGACGTCGCGCTGACCAAGCTGCCCGCGCCTGGCGGCCGGCTGCAGGTCGAAGGGCTGACGATCGCCGGCAACGACCGCCGGATTCTTCTCGGCAACGCCACGTTCGACATCGAGCCTGGCGAGTGCATCGCGATCATCGGGCCGAGCGGGGCCGGGAAATCCACGCTGGTGCGGGCGATTGCCGGGGGGCTCGTCCCAAGCGCCGGGGTGATCCGCTTCGACGGCGCCGATCAGCGCAACTGGGATTCGGAGCTGCTCGCCGAGCATATCGGCTACATGCCGCAGGAATCGTCGCTGTTCGCCGGCACGGTCAAAGACAATATTTCGCGCTTCGCCGGGATGCTCGGCAGCGATGGCCAGGACGTCGACGAGCAGGCGGTCGCGGCGGCGCAGCTGGCCGGCGCGCACGACATGATCCTGCGTTTGCCGGGCGGCTATGATTATCAGCTCGGGCTCGGCGGGCGCGGCCTGTCCGTCGGCCAGGCGCAGCGGATCGCCTTGTCGCGGGCGCTGTTCCGCAATCCGAAATATCTCGTCCTCGACGAACCGAACGCAAACCTCGACGCCGACGGCGACCAGCAGCTCATCCAGACGCTGAGCGACCTCAAGAAGCAAGGTTCGACCATTCTCATCGTCGCCCATCGCCTCAGCGTCCTGCCGATCATCGACAAGCTGATGGTCGTCCGCGACGGGCGCGTCGCGATGTACGGTCCGCGCGACCAGATCGTCGCCCAGCTCACGCCGACGCTGCCGGCCGCGCGCGCAGCCGGGGGCGGAAAGGCCAGTAATGAGTAGCAACGCGCTCGAGCTTACGGCGACCCGGGCGATCGCGCCGGTGCACGAGCCGATCGCGACCGACACCGCCAATCCGACGAATGACATTCGCGCCGGGGTCATCGTCGCCGTCCTGTTCTTCGTCCTGTTCCTCGGCTGGGCCGCCTTTGCCCGGCTCGACGCAGCCGCCCAGGCGCCGGGCAAGCTCGTGGTTTCCGGACAGCGTCAGACGGTCCAGCACCGCGAAGGCGGGGTCGTGTCGCAAATCCTCGTCAAGGAAGGCGACCGGGTCGTGAAAGGCCAGGTGCTGATCCGCCTGGCCGGCGAAGACGTGCTCGCGCAGGAGCGGGCGCTGACCGCCCAGTCGATCGGCCTGCTCGCGCAACGCGCCAGGCTCTACGCCGAGCAAGCCGGACGCGGCACGATCATTCCTCCGCCGGAGTTCGCCGCGCTCAAGCCGGAGGATCGCGCGGCGGCGGCCGAAGCCCTGCAGATCCAGCAAAGCCAATTGCGGACTCGCGCGGCGGTGCTCAATGCGCAGCGCGGGGCGTTCGGGGAGCGGGCCGGCCAGGCCAACAGCCAGGGGCAGGGCTATCAGCGTCAAATCGCCTCGATCGACGAGCAGCTGAAACTGCTCGATGACGAGCTGAACGGAATGCGCGAGGCGGCGGCCAAGGGCTTCGTCTCCAAGAATCGCGTCCGAGCGCTCGAACGCGCCCGAGCGGACCTGGTCGGCCAGCGCGGCCAATATACCGCGACGATCGCCCAATCGCGCGGTCAGGCAAGCGAAAGCCACCTCCAGTCGCTCGAGGCGCAGAGCAATTATTATGAGCGCATCGCGTCGGAGCTGCGCGAGGTCGACGCAACGCTCAACGACGTGCTGCCCAAGCTGGCGGCCGCCCGCGACCAGCTCGCCCGAAGCGAGATTCGCGCCCCGGCGACGGGCAACGTCGTTGGCCTGACGGTGTTCACTCCCGGCGGGGTGATCGAACCGGGCGCCAAGCTGATGGATATCGTCCCGGCGCGCATGCCGCTGACGATCGAAGCACGCCTGGGAGCTTCCGACGGCGATGATGTCAGGGTCGGGCAAGCCGCGTTCGTGCGCTTCGAGACGCTGCACGAACGCTCGCTTCCGGCGCTGCAAGGGAAGGTCACCCGGGTCTCGGCGGATGCATTCACCGACGAACGCACCGGCGCTTCTTATTACACCGCCGAGATCGACGTGCCGCTATCCGAGCTGAAGAAAATCGAGGTGCTGCGCGGGAACGATGTGCTCCGCGCCGGGCTTCCGGTAAGCGTCACCATCCCGATCCGCAAACGGACAGCGCTCCAATATGCCTTCGAACCACTCACCGCCGCGGTGCGGCGGTCGTTCAAGGAACATTAGAGCGCTGCCGTCGCGCTGAAGTCCGGTCGGCGGTTCAGCCGCCGAACAGCATGTAACCGTTGAGGTCGGTCGGATTGACGCCGAGCAGCGTCAGGGTCGCGCCCGAGCTCATCTCGAACGTCGTGTCGCCGACGCCATCGCCATTCCAGTCGCCCGAGTGGATCGTGCAGACCAGCGTCCCCTGCGAGTTGGAGATCTGCATCCCGTCGGAGAACACGCCCCAGTGGGTGCCCAGATAGCCGTCGTAAACGCCGGTCTGGCTGTCGAGCAGGATGTAGTCGGGGTTGGCGACGTCGAAGTCGGTGACGACATCGTGACCGCCGTTGGCGCGAAGCACGAACGTGTCGCGGCCCGCTCCGCCTTCGAGCGTGTCATTGCCGGCGCCGCCTTCGATCCAGTCGTTGCCGCGGCCGCCGCTGATGACGTCGTCCGCGGCGCTGCCAACCAGGCTGTCCGCCTTGTTTGTGCCTTTGAGTTTCATCTGACCCTCCGTGTTTCTGAGCGACACGGAACGCCGTCGGCTCAGTGAGCCAGAGAGTCGGCGCGGCAGATTATGATTCAGTTAACGTGGCAGAATCCACGCCGCTACGCCCCGCGCCCGGCGTAGGGAACGAGTTTTGCTGATAAATCCGGCATATAACGGCCCGAGCTTACCTAAAGATAACTCCCAACGGTTAAAAAATTGTTAAACACACCGGTCTGAAACGGGGCGAGTCGCTCCCGTATCAGAATCTTCTAGCGACGTTCCGGTGGGCCGGAGGCACTGGCCGGACCGCAGCGCCGCTCTGCTTGGGGAGAGGGGCTATGCCTGACATCGATGTAACCGGTTATGACAATCCGGCAACGGCGGGTACCGATGAAGGCACCACCGACGTCAACGGCCTCATCGTCAGCCATCCCAACGGCGGCGTGGTGTCCGGCACGGGTGGTTTCCAGCCCTTCCTGCGTCAGAACAACAACGACGGGACGACCACCGGCTTCAATACCAGCGACGCGAATACATTGGCCGATGCCGACACCGAAGCCCTGGACATGGATGCGACCTGGACGCGGGCGATCAAGTTCGGCGACCTTCCGATCGTGATGCGGAACGGCATTGCTTATTACGAAATCCGCCTCGACCTGAACGAACCGAACAACAGCAATCCGGACTCGGGCGGCGATCCCAATCCCCTGCTCGAGCTGTCGGAATTCCAGGTGTATTGGTCGCACCAGCAGGCGACGCTCGCTGATTATACCGCCGGGTCCGGGCTGGTCCTAGATAGCGACTTCCACAACGTCTACGATCTCGATTCCGGCGGGGTCGACCGATCGCTCATCCTCGCCGACGGACCGTCGGGTAGCGGCAACGACGACTATGCCTTCCTCATCCCGGTTTCGGCATTCGATGAGGCCGGCCCGGACGACTATCTGACCCTCTTCGCCCAATTCGGCCCGCAGCCTCAGGAAGGCGCGACCTTCGAGGAATTCCGGCTCCAGAACGCGTTCCGGATCACCGGCACCAAGTACCTCGACGTCAACGGCGACGGCGCTCGGGACGTCAACGGTGTCGACAACATCCTTGGCAACGGGGACGACGAAGTCGGCCTGGCCGGCTTCACCATGTATATCGACGCCAACCACAACAACATTCTCGACCTCGGTGAAGTCACCGCCGAGACCGGCGCGGGAGGTGCTTTCGCCTTCTACAACCTGCTCGCGGGGACCTACGACGTCCGCGAGGTCCTGACCGGGGACGACGTGTCGGCCGCGGTCAAAGCCGCCAATGCGGATTGGGAAGACTATCTGCCGCCGAGCGGCATTTGGGACCAGACGACCGGCAATCTCGACGGCGATCACGTCATCACGATCACGACCGCCAGCCAGGTCGCGCTGGTCGGCAACCATCTCCTCGTGCCCGAGATCCACCTCGAGAAAGCGGCGACCATCGCCGGCGGCTCGGCGAACGTTGTCAACGAAGTGATCCACTACACGCTGGCGGTCAGCAATACCGGCGATATTCCGCTGACCGGGATCGTGATCACCGACCCCTATGCGGACACCAACAGCATCGCGGCCGTCACCGTCCAGTTCAACGGCAACTCCTACAATACGGGCGACGCCGACCACGACAACGCGCTCGATCTCACCGAAACGTGGCAATACACCGCGACCCACACCGTTACCCAGGGGGAAATCGACAGCAACGGCGGCGGCGATGGCGTGCTCGAGAACACCGCCACGGTGAATTCGGACCAGGGCGCGACCGACACCGACGACGCCAACGTTCCGGTGCTGCAGAGCCCGTCGATCGCGATCGATAAGACGTTTGTGAAGTGGCAGGACGACGGTGCGACCGGCAACCAGGCCGGCGACGTCGCGCTGTACACGGTGCTGGTGACCAACACCGGCAACGTCACCTTGACCAACG
>JBJMUB010000047.1:0-8062 GCA_045811385.1 Sphingomicrobium sp.
GATCGCGCCAGCGACAGCGCCAGCGGCATGTTCCCGGCGCCGATCGCCTCGCTCAGCGCCTTGCGGGCGATATCCGCCTGGGCCGGCTGCGCCTCGGCAAGCCCGGCAAGCAGCTGGGCCGCGCGGGCATGGTCGCCGCTCATCGCCGCCGCGCGGGCCTGCACATAGGTGCGGGCAGCGTCCGAAACGGCGAGCCGAGCGGCTGCCGGTGACGCACCAAGCGCCAGTGCAATCGCGGCCGCCCCCGCCATCAGCTTACATGTTCGGGTAATTGGGCCCTCCGCCGCCTTCGGGAGTGACCCAATTGATGTTCTGGGTCGGGTCCTTGATGTCGCACGTCTTGCAGTGGACGCAATTCTGGGCGTTGATCTGGAGCCGCGGCTCGCCATTTCCATCCTCGACAAATTCGTAAACGCCCGCCGGGCAGTAACGCTGCTCGGGCCCGGCATAGACCGGCAGGTTGATTGCCGTTGGTATGTCGGGGTCCTTGAGCGTCAGATGAACCGGCTGGTCTTCCTCGTGGTTGGTGTTCGAAACGAACACCGAGGAGAGCCGGTCAAAAGTCAGGACTCCGTCGGGCTTGGGATAGTCGATCGGCTTCGCCTCCGCTCGCTTGCGGAGGGTCGTGTTGTCGGGCTTGTGCTTGAGCGTCCACGGAACGCCGATGCCGAGGTAATTCAGCCACATATCGAGCCCGGCGTAGAGCGTTCCTAAAGTCCCGCCCCAGTGCGCGACTGCCGGCTGGGCGTTGCGCACGGTCTTCAGCTCCTTGACGATCCAGCTCTTGTGCAGCGCTTCGGGATAGGCCTCGAGCAAGTCGCCCGAGCGGTCGGCGGCGATCGCCGCGAACGCCGCTTCGGCGGCGAGCATCGCCGATTTCATCGCTGTGTGCGTGCCCTTGATCCGCGGCACGTTCACGAAACCGGCCGAACAGCCGATCAGCGCTCCGCCGGGGAAGACGAGCTTGGGGATGGCCTGATAGCCGCCTTCGTTGATCGCCCGCGCGCCGTAGGACACCCGCCGCCCGCCCTCGATTTCGGCTCGGATCGCCGGATGGGTCTTCCAACGCTGGAATTCCTCGAACGGCGACAGATAGGGATTGGAATAATCGAGCGCGACGACGAAGCCGAGCGCGACCTGATTGTTCTCTTGATGGTAGAGAAAACCCCCGCCCCACGCGTCGCTGAGCGGCCACCCTTGCGTGTGGATTACTCGCCCGAGCTTGTGTTTTTCCGGAGGAACGTCCCATAATTCCTTGACGCCCAATCCAAAAACCTGCGGGCTACTCTCATCCCGGAGGTTAAAAATCTCGGTCAGCCGCTTGGTCAAATGGCCGCGCGCGCCTTCCGCAAAAAGGGTGTATTTGGCGTGGAGCTCGAGTCCGGGCTGATAGTCCGCGCGATGCGAGCCGTCGCGCGCGATGCCCATGTCGCCGGTGGCGACGCCCTTCACCGAGCCGTCGTCATGGTAGAGGATTTCGGCCGCCGGGAATCCGGGGAAGATCTCGACCCCCAATTCCTCGGCCTGGCCGGCGAGCCAGCGGCAGAAATTACCGAGGCTGAGGGTGTAGGTCCCCTTGTTGTGCATGAACGGCGGCATGAGGAAATGCGGCATCGCGAACTTGCCGCTCTTGCCGAGGATCCAATGGTGATTCCCGGTCACCGGCACGGTCAGCGGCGCGCCTTTGTCCTTCCAGTCGGGGATCAACTCGTCGAGCGCCTTCGGATCGAGCACGGCGCCCGACAGGATATGTGCGCCGATTTCGCTGCCCTTCTCGAGGATACACACGGAAACGTCGCGCCCGGCTTCGCCGGCGAGCTGCTTGAGGCGGATCGCCGCGGTGAGGCCGGCCGGACCGCCGCCGACGATCACCACGTCATAGGGCATCGATTCGCGCTCGCTCATGATCCTCCCTTGGCCGCGTTACCCACACAATTCGACTCATGTGCCCTGCCCATTCCTTGACGCCTCCGTCAATGCCGGGGAGGAACGCTCGGATGGGCGGGGAAGCGAATTCGATCGGCATTGCCGAGGCGCGCAGCGCGTTGGCCTGGTGGCTCGAGGCCGGCGTCGACGTCGCCGTGCAGGAAGAACCCCGTGACTGGCTCAAGCCGGTTTCAAGAACGACGGCTGCCGCCGCTGCCTCGGTCGCCAACGTCGCCGAGCCGAGCCACGACACCCTTGCCGATCTGCAGCAATGGCTGGCGAGCAGCGCCGAGCTGCCCCTCGCCTCCGCCACCGTGCGCCGAATCCTGCCGCACGGGCCCGAGAATGCCCCGGTCATGCTGCTGAGCGACGCTCCGGCACTGGAGGATTTCGCCGCCGGGCAGCCGATCGGCGGCGACGCCTGGGCTTTGGCGGGCCGAATGCTCGCCGCGATCGGGATCGATTCGACGGAGGCTTACAGTGCGTCCCTGTCCTGCTTCAACACGCCGGGCGCGCGGATGGCCGACGCGGACCGCGAAGCCTGCGCCGAGATCGCCCGCCGCCACATCAAGTTGGTCCGGCCCGCGCGGCTGATCCTGTTCGGCGACGGTCCTTGCCTGGCCCTGCTCGACAAGCGGCTGGTCGAGGCGCGCAGCCACGTCCACAAGGTCGAGGGCGTCCGCGCCGTCGCCACTTTCCATCCCCGCCACCTGATTAAGCGGCCGTTAGACAAGTCGCTGGCATGGCGCGATTTGCTGCTGCTGATGGAGGATCAAGCGTGAAGGCAGGCCTGCTCGCGTTCGGAGCCATCGTCTGGGCCACGCCGGTGTTCGCGCAGCCTGCATCGGACCCGCTCGCCCCACTGCCGCAGACTGCACCGCCGGCTCCGCCGCAGTCGGCCCCGTTGCCAACGGTAATTCGGCCGGCGCCAGTGACGATGATCCAGGCGCCAGCACCGCCGGTGTCCAACGTTGTCGTTCCGAAGGACTGGCGCGGAGTGTTCGACGCGATCGACTCCGGCAACTGGGCGTCGGCGCGTGCTGGAATCGCAACTCTCCCGCCGACTCTCCTGACGCCGGTGGCGAAGGCCGAGCTTTATACGGCCAAGGATTCGCCGCCGGTCGATCTTCCCGCCCTGCTCAGCCTGCTTGCCGAGGCGCCCGATCTTCCGCAGGCGCAGCAGCTGGCGACCATGGCTTGGAAGCGCGGCGCCGCCACCATGCCGTGGTACGTCGTTCCGAAAGCGACCGTGAACCTCGGTTCGGCGCCGCTCCGCTACAAAGCCAGGCCGGTCGCGGGCGAGCCCGCCGCCGACCAGCTCCGCGCCGCGCTCGATCCGCTGATCAAGGCCGACGACGCCGCCGGCGCGGAAGCGCAGCTGCTGACCTTTGCGCCGTCGCTGTCGCTGGACGCGCGCGCAGAAGCCGCGACCCGCGTCGCCTTCGTCTATTATGTCCTCGGCCTCGACATGGACGCCCGGCGGGTGGCGGACACCTGGCGCCAGGGCGCGCGCGGCGACTGGGCGTCACAGGCGGCCTGGGTCTCGGGCCTTGCGTCGTGGCGGCTCAACGACTGCAACAGCGCCGCCGCATCCTTTCAGCAGGTCGCCGCGCTCGCGCCGCAGCGCGAGCTCCGCGCCGGCGCGCTCTATTGGGCGGCTCGCGCGCAGCAGGCGTGCAAGCACCCGTGGGCGGTCACTCCGCTGCTCAAGGCGGCCGCGACCGCCGCGGAATCGCCGGAAAGCTTCTACGGCCTGCTCGCCCGCGAAACTCTGGGGATGCCGACCCAGTTGCCGCCCGACCGGCTGACCGCCTATGATCCGCCGGTCGAGCAACTGGCCAACGTCAGGCGGGCGATGGAGCTGGTTCGGATCGGAGAGCCGGCGCTGGCCGAGGAAATGCTGCGGCACCAGGCGAAGATCGGCGCCCCGTCCGAGCATCATGCCTTGATCCAGCTCGCCAAGCGGCTCGATCTCCCGGCAGCGCAGCTGTGGCTGGCGAACAACGGCCAGTGGGGTGCGCGGTCCGATGCCACCGACCGCTATCCCAATCCAAAATGGAGCCCGCTAGGCGGCTGGCGAATCGACCCCGCACTCGCCTTCGGCCACATCGTCCAGGAATCGACCTTCAAGCGCACCGCGGTCAGCCAGGTCGGAGCCGTCGGCCTGATGCAGGTCAGGCCCGGCACCGCCGGCGACTTCGCCCGCGCCCGCGGCTGGCCGTCGACGGGCTCGCTCACCGATCCGAAGCTGAACCTCGAATATGGCCAGAGCTTCATCGAGATGATGCGGCGCAGCCCGGGCACCGGCGGCCAGCTGCCGCGCGTGATCGCGTCCTACAACGCCGGGCCGCTGCCCGTGGCCCGGTGGGCCGCGATCAACGACCGCGGCGATCCTTTGCTGTGGATCGAGTCGATCCCTTATTGGGAAACCCGCTATTACGTGCCGGCGGTGCTCCGGAACATGTGGGTCTACCAAGGGCTCAACCATGAAGGGACGCCGACCCTGAAGGCCATCGCCGAGCATCGCTGGCCGGCCTTCCCGACCGGGATGACCCGCCTCAACCACTGACTCTGTTCTTGTTTCGTTCCCACCGTCGGCATAGACTCGGCGGATGCCGGTCGAGTCGAGTCACGGGCGCGGCGCCAACCGCAATCCGACCCCCACGCGCTTCAACCTCAAGGAGCGGGTGGCAGAGGGCGAGTGGCTCGACCAGGTCGAAGCGCTCGACGGGGTTCCGAGGCGCCGTACCACGGTGACGATCGAGCACCCCAAGGGGATCCTGACCCGCAACAGCTCGCCCGATGTCGGCTTCGACCGCTCGATCAACGCCTATCGCGGGTGCGAGCATGGCTGCATCTACTGCTTCGCCCGCCCGACCCATGCCTTCCACGACTTGTCGCCGGGCGTCGACTTCGAATCCCGGCTGTTCGTGAAGCCGAAGGCGGCACAGCTGCTCCACGCCGCGCTCTCGCGCCCCGGCTATGAATGCCGGCCAATCGCGATGGGCACCAACACCGACCCCTATCAGCCGATCGAGGAACGGTGGCGGATCACGCGCTCGGTGATCGAGCTGCTGCTCGAGACACGCCACCCATTCACCATCACCACCAAGTCCGACCGCGTACTGCGCGACCTCGACCTGCTGAAACAGGCCGCCGAGCTGCGCATCGCCTCGGTCGCGCTGTCGGTCACCTCGCTCGACCCACAGGTCGCGCGAACGCTCGAGCCGCGCGCTCCGCAGCCGAGAAAGCGCCTCGCCGCGGTGAAGGCTCTGAACGACGCGGGAGTGCCCTGCTACGTGGCGATCGCGCCGGTCGTGCCGCAGATCACCGATCACGAGCTCGAGCATATCGTCGAAGCCGCCGTCGAAGCCGGCGCTCCCGGCGGTTTCTACCTTCCGGTGCGCCTGCCGCACGAGGTTGCGCCGTTGTTCCGGGCGTGGCTCGACGAACATTATCCCGACCGCGCTGCCAAGGTCATGGCGACCATCCGCTCGCTCCGCGGTGGCCGCGACAATGATCCCAATTTCTTCAGCCGGATGCGCGGCCAGGGCCCGTGGGCCGAGCTGCTCAGGACCCGCTTCGAGATCGCGGCCAAGAAATATGGCCTGCGCCAGGCCAAATTCGCCCTTCGCACCGACCTGTTCCAGCCGCCCGAGGGCGATCAGCTGCGCCTCCTTTGATCGATCAAGGCGCAAATTTAATCGACCGGCGATCGTGACTTTCGTTCGGAGCCTGCTCTAGGCATCGTCCATGAAATCCTATCTCGTCAGCGCCCTCCTGCTCGCCTCGGCCGCGCCGGCCCTGGCCCAGCAACCGACACCTGGACTCCCGACCGACCCCCGCGTCGTCGCGCTGCGCGAGGCGGCGCTCAACGACGATTACGCCTGGGATATTGTCGAGGGCCTGACCACCGAGGTCGGCCCGCGCCTCGCCGGGACCGAAGCCGAGGCCCGGGCCCGCGATTGGGCCGTGGCGAAACTGAGAGCACTCGGCTTTGTCAACGTCCGGGTCGAGCCGTTCGTCATGCCGGTCTGGACCCGCGGCCCCGAAGCGGCGGAAATCCTCAGCCCGTTCCCCCAGCGCCTGGTCCTCGCCGCGCTCGGCAACAGCGGCTCGACCCCGCCGGAGGGGATTACCGGCCAGGTGGTCGGCTTCAATACCCTCGAGGAGCTCGTCGCAGCGCCCGATTCCGCCGTTCGCGGCAAGATCGTGTTCGTCAGCCACGCCATGCCGCGGACCATGGATGGCTCGGGCTACGGCTATTTTGGCGGGCCGCGGCGCCAGGGGCCGAGCATCGCCAGCCGCAAGGGCGCGCTGGCCATCGTCATCCGCTCGATCGGCACCGACTATCACCGCAACCCGCACACAGGCGTCCAGCGCTTCGACGACGGAGTCCGGCCGATCCCCGCCGGCGCGCTCACCCTGCCCGACGCCGAGCAGCTTCAGCGCCTCCTCAAGCGCGGCAAGCCGGTGACGATGCGGCTGACTCTCGTTTCCCGGACTCAGGCCGGCCATTCGGCCAACATTGTCGCCGAAGTCCCCGGGCGTGATCCCACAGCGCCGATCCTGCTGGTTGGCGGCCATCTCGACAGCTGGGATCAGGGGACCGGCGCCATCGACGACGCGGCTGGGGTGGCGATCGCGACGGCGGCGGCAAGGCGGATCATGGACGCCGGGCGTCCGCTCAGGACCATCCGCATCGTCTGGTTCGGGGCCGAGGAACCGGGCATCTTCGGCGGCAATGCCTATCTGGCTGCGCACGGGAAGGAGCCGCATTATGCCGCCGCGGAAAGCGATTTTGGCGCCGACCGGATCTGGAAGGTCGACAGCAAGCTCGGGCCGGAGCGCGCCGCCGAGGCCAGGACGCTGCAAGTCGCGCTCGCCCCGCTCGGCATCGTGCCCGGTGTGACGGACAGAGCCGACGGCTCCGATATCGACCCGCTGATCGCCGCGGGCGCGCCCGGGGTAGCGCTGAGCCAGGACGGGACTCGCTATTTCGATTTGCACCACACGCCCGACGACACGCTCGACAAGATCGATCGCGAGCAGCTGCGGCAGAATGTCGCAGCATGGACGACGATGCTCGCCGTCCTGTCGGGCGGAATCGAGCCGGAGCCGAAACGCCGCCCCCGGCGTTAAGCCCAGGAAAGAGGGAGGATCAGATGCGCATCTTGCTTGCCATTCCTTTGCTGCTCGCCGGCGCCTGCAACGTCGAGCGCGACGCCGCCAACAACACGACCAGCATCACGCTCAACGAAACCGAGGCGAAGAACACCGCCGCCGATGTCGGCAACACGGTCGAGAATATCGCGTCGGACGTCGGCAATGAGGCGGAAAATCTCGGCGACAAGGCCCGGAACACCGACGTCGACGTCACCGTCAACCAAAACGTGAAGACCGAGAACAAGACCAAATAGCCGCCTTCGCTAAAGCTGCGGCGGCCGAGGCTGGGCTTGCCGGCCGAAGCTCCGCAACGCGGAGCGAAAGATGGTCGGGGAGACAGGATTCGAACCTGCGACCCTCTGCTCCCAAAGCAGATGCGCTACCAGGCTGCGCCACTCCCCGCCTTCGCCAAGGCTTCGGCGGGCAAGCCCGCCAACTGCCCGCCCTATGGCTTGCCATCCGAAGCTCCGCAAGGAGCAAAGGATGGTGGGCCCGGCAGGACTCGAACCTGCAACCTAGCCGTTATGAGCGGCCGGCTCTACCGTTGAGCTACAGGCCCCTCCCGGCCCGTTCCCGATAGCGCCCAGCGCTCTTTGTGCGCAAGTCACCCCTTGGCAAGCGGCAGCGAGAGCGTGAACTCGTCGTCGCTGATTTCCAGCGCGCCGCCGGCGATGCCGACTAGCCCGTTGACCAACCGCAGCGAGAAGCCGAGCCCGAGCATGGCCCGGTCGGCGGTGCCGATGGTGAACTCGGGGTCGAGCAAATCCTCCTTGCCCGCCATCAGCGTCGCCTGCGGGCGGGTGATTCCGATCGTGCAGCTCGAGGCCTGCCGGCGGACCTCGACGATCAGCCGCTCACCGCTTGCCATGGCGCTCAGCACGGCTTCGGTAAAGCGGCGCACCAGGCGCTCGGTCAGCTCGGGGTCGAGTGCGCAGCGTCCGGTCAGCGACCTAGCATCGAGGTCCACGGT
>JBJMUB010000048.1:0-7589 GCA_045811385.1 Sphingomicrobium sp.
CGAGCGCGGCCTCGAGGGACAAGGCCCCACCACCGCTCTTCGAGCGGTCCCCCTCCCCTGCAAATGTAGAGGAGGATAAGCGGTTCAGCACCTCGGCTAATTTGATCGCGTCTTCGAGCGCGAGCTTGGTGCCTGAACCGATCGAAAAATGCGCGGTGTGAGCGGCGTCGCCGAGGAGGATCACGTTGTCGGCGGTCCACCGCGCACATTTGATCCGGCGGAAGTTCAGCCAGGCGGCCGAGCCGACGAGGTGGCTTGCGTTCGATTGCAGCGCGCGGCCCTCGAGATATTTGGCGAACAATTTTTCGCACGCCGCGATGCTCTCGTCCTGGCTCATCCGGTCGAAGCCGAAATTGCGCCACGTCTCCTCCGAACATTCGACGATGAACGTCGAGCAGTCGGGCGCGAAGCGGTAGGCGTGCGCCCAGATCCAGCCGTGCTCGGTTTCCTCGAAGGCGAAGGTAAAGGCGTCGAACACCTTCGACGTGCCGAGCCACACGAACTTGTTCCGGCGCACGTCGACGTCCACTCCGAAAGCGTCGGCGTTGGCGTCACGAAAACGCGAGTTGGCACCGTCCGACGCGATGACGAGGTCGTAATCGCGCCACTTCGGGTCAGCGGGATCGCATTCGGCCTCGAAATGCAGAACTACTCCGAGCTCCCGCGCCCGGTCCTGCAGGATCGCCAGCAGGCGCTTGCGGCTGATACCTATGAAGCCATGACCGCCCGAGGTCACGGTCTCGCCGCGGATATGAACGTCGATGTCGTCCCAGTGGGCGAATTCGCCGGTGATAATGTTCGCCGAGGTTGGGTCGTTCCTCGAGATGTTGTCGACCGTGAGGTCGGAGAAGACCACGCCCCAGCCGAACGTGACCCCCGGGGCGTTGCGTTCGAACACCTCGATCTCGTGCGCCGGGTCGCGCAACTTCATCGAGATGGCGAAATAGAGCCCTGCCGGGCCGCCGCCGATGCAGGCGATCCTCAACGGCCGAATCCAATGGAGCTGACGAACTTAACATCCTTGGGCGCGTGCGAGCGAGCGGACCGAAACGCAGCAAATGCAGCGAAGCTGCGCGTGCGCGCGTCCGCCCGCGCGCGTGAGACCGGCGTCAGGTTCGATGCGGTCAGCGCGAAACAGCGGCGGCGCATGACCGCTGCATGCCACACCCGCGCGCCTGTAGGACAGCGTAATCTCGTGCGACAACGGGTCGTTGCGGACGTTCCTTTTGCCCTCCGCTACGGTATGGCTGCTTCGGGGGAGCATCGGATGTCGCCATTCGAATATGCGCTTGGGCTGATCTCGATCCTGATGAGTCTCGCGCTTGCCGACATCGTGATGGATTTCCACCATTTGATGCGGCATCGGCGAACCGTCGTCTGGGACGGACGAATTCTCGTCGCGGCGGCTCTCGTCGTCGTCGAGGTGGTCCGCATCTGGTTCGCACAGTGGGCCCTGCGCGACCTCCAGGTTGCCCTCAATTTCCCAGTCTACATCGCACTTTTCGGGCATATCCTGCTGCTGGTCCTGACCGCTGTCGCGTGTTTGCCGGACGAAGTCGGCGAGGGGTGCGACTTGCGCAGCTTCTATGAGGAAAATCGCCGCTACTTCTGGTCGACCTTTGCCGCGACTCAACTCGCCTATTTTCTCCTCTGGCTCCTGTTCGGAGGCGGCCAGATGTCCGTCGGGGGACCGGTTCGGTGGGATGATTGGGCGCGAATCCTCGTGCCGCTTTTCGCCTATCTGCTCCTCGCGTTCGTTCGCAAGCCATGGCTCGACTATGTGCTGCCGCTGGCCATCCTGGTCTTTTATGTCTCGAGGTACTGGAACGAGGCGCTGACGGGGTGAATGCGTGCGATGGCCGCGTGTCGAACAGAGGAATGTCTGCTTTCGGCAGCGAGTTGAGTTTTTCTCTTTATAACAGTGGCTTACGATTACCTGGGTTATTGCGAACTGTGGTGCCGGCGACGTAAGACGTCCTCGATAGCGGGGTGTTATGCGTCAGTATCGAGTCTATTGTCTTGATGGATCGGGAAACATCCACCTGGCCGAATGGATCGACGCGGCCGATGATGCGGATGCCATCCGCCAGGCCCACGAGCTCAAACATGGTGCGCTCAAATGCGAAGTGTGGCGTGGCAAACGGCTGGTTGCGACGATCGACGGTCAGGCCCTGTCCGCCTGAAATGGAACCAGCCAGGCAGCGGACCTTAGGCTGAGCGAGAATCGACGCCGCGGATGAAGGCGCCGACCAGGGTGTTGAACGCGCCGGGCTGCTCCAGGTTGGCGATGTGCCCGGCGCCTTCGATCAGCTCGGAGCGTGCGCCGGGGATCAGCTGGGTCAGCGCCAGCGACAGCGCGGGCGGGGTCACCTTGTCCTCGCTGCCGCAGACCACGAGCGTCGGGACTCGAATGTCGTGCGCCCGCTCGCGTTGGTCGGCGAGCCACACGGCCTCGGCGCCGATGCGGTAGGCGGCGGGGTCGATCCGCGCCATCGTCTCGACTACTTCGCTGCGCACCGCGGGGTCGGCGGGCTGGGCGAGGAGGACGTCGACCCGCGCTTCGGCCATGGTGCGAAGGTCGGCGCTGGCGCCGAGCGCGCGGTCGTAGATCGCGCGGCCGTCGGGGTGCACGGCGAAGCTGTCGGCGAGGATCAGCGAGGCGCAGTGATTGGGCACCGCGTGACATAGCGCGACGGCAACCACGCCACCCAGCGAAAGGCCGCAGATGTGGACGCGGTCAACCTCGAGCGCGTGCATCGCCGAGTGGACAGCTTCGGCATAATCCTCGCGCGTGGTGCCCTCAGGCGCAGGGTCGCTGTCGCCATAACCGGGATAGTCGAACGCGATCGCCCGCCGCTCCGATGCAAAATGCTCGAGCTGCGGCCGCCACACCGATTTGTCGGAGCCGACGCCGTGGAGGAAAACGATCGGTGGCGCGGCGCCAGCGCCGGCTTCGGTATAGCCGATCGAATATCCAAGGCTGGTGGTCACGCGCGGCATGGAGAGACCCTAGCAGTCCCCCTCCCCGGCGGGGAGAGGGGAAGCTCCGTGTCGACTGAAGCGCGCCTCGACGCTAGCGTCGTCGAATGACTCGGATGACGGTCAATGGCGAGGGTGTGCATTACAGGCTCGATCCGGCGACTCCGTTGCTGTGGGCGCTGCGCGACGCGTCCAACCTCACGGGCACCAAATATGGCTGCGACAGCCGCGATTGCGGGGCGTGCACGGTGATGATCGACGGGCGCGCGGCGCTCAGTTGCGCGGTCGCGATCCGGGACCTCGAGGGCGCGGCGGTGACGACCATCGAGGGCCTCGGTGGCGCGCACCCGGTGCAGCAGGCGTGGCTGGCCGAGCAGGTGACGATGTGCGGCTATTGCGAGCCGGGGTTCATCATGGCCATCGCCGCGCTGCTCGACGCCAGTCCGAATCCGGGGCCGGACGAGCTCGCGGCGCTGCCCAACCTCTGCCGCTGCGGCGCCTATCCGCGGATTCGCAGCGCGATCGCCCGGGCCGCGGCGTCGGCCAAAGCTGTGCCGCAGCCGAAACAGTCATTCAGCAACACTTCATCGGACGAGGAGCACCAGCCGACGCAAGGTTTGTAACGAGTCTTCGGGGAACGGCCATGCGTAAGGTCTTTGCTTTCGTGCTTCTCGCCGGCGTGACCGCGCCGGTCCTTGCCGCCGGTTCGGGCGAGCGCCCGGGCCACCATGGCGCCAACCAGTCGGCTGCCGAGGACCGCGGCGACCGGCCAAGCCGGTCGAGCGACACGCATGTCGACCGCGGCAATCGTGGCGGCAACGACAGAAGTTCGTCGCAGTCGACCAATGCAGGAAGCAGCGAGCGGGCGCATTTCGGCGGCATCGCCCGGCCCGAGCGCGGCGGCGGGAACGACCAGCCGCAGCCCGTCGTCACCCGTGTCGAAACCAACAGCGGCGGCGGGCACGCCGATCGCGTCACTCGAGTCGAATCGAACGGCGGCGTTGAGTCCCGCGAAGCACGTCTCCACAACGGGGTCCGCAGCCGCTTCAGCAGCGGCGGGACCGACGTCAGGGCGGTTCAGACCACCGAGCCCGGTTCGACCGATCGGGTGCGCCGCTGGACCGGGCCGAAGGTGATCGAAGCGCCGCACGACGTCGGGGCCACCGGGACGCTGCGCGAGTCGCGCCGCCGGCTGCCAAGCGTGTTCCGTAACCGCGTGCCGATCGTCGCCAACACGCCGCACGAGGGCACCCAGCCGCCGCTTCGCACCGAGGGACGCCGCAGCAACTGGGCGAGCTGGAGCACCAGCCACTGGCGCAGCGACCATCGCTATAACTGGCGCGAGCATCGCCGGCGCCACCGGTCGCTGTTCCACTTCAGCTTCTATTCCGATCCGTTCGGCTGGGGTTACCGCCCGTACCAGATCGGCTGGCGGCTGTGGCCGAGCTATTTCGGCAGCCGCTACTGGCTCAACGATCCGTGGCAGTACCGCCTGCCCTACGCGCCGCCGGGCTATCGCTGGATCCGCTATTACGACGACGCGATCCTGGTCGACACGTGGGACGGCCGAGTGGTCGACGTGATCTACAACTTCTTCTGGTAGGCGCGGCGAAATGTCAGCCGGCGCGTAGGCTGGCAGAATAAGGCGGTCGGTTCGTCGACGGCCAATCGAGCGCGGGCCGCGGCCGCGTTATGATGGAAGCGGAGGAGCATCCCCATGACCTCGACGCTCAAGAAGCTGCTGGTAATCGGAGCAATGTGCTGGGTCGCGCCGCTCGGCGCTGAGCCGAAGACGGACGCGGAACTGGGCTGGAGCGATGCCGGGTCCGACTGTCCGTACGCGCGGGCCGAGGCGGCGCGGATCGATCAGCTGATGGTCAAGGCCGAAGCGCCGTTGCTCGACCATCGCGGCCCGGCCGCGGCGCTGCTGCCCTAAGCAAAGCGCCCGACGAAGCTTTCCAGGTCGCGCTCGGAGCGGAGGTGGGCGACCTCGCAACCGGCTGGCGCCGATTGCGTCAGCCGAGCGATCTTCTCGGCGCCCGTGCGCCGGGTCCGCCAAATGTAGCCAACGAACTCGGGCAGGGAGCGCAGCCGCTCGGGACATCCGTCGGCCATGTCGGGCCGGGTTCGACCCAGGCCCAGCAACGCCCGGCGCAGCACGCGCCACAGCCGAAGGCCGACGGGCCGGTCGATCCACACGAGCATGTCCGCGCGGGCGAGCCGGCTCGGCCAAGTCGCTGAATGGCCGCCCTCGAAAATCCATCGCTCGCCTTGCTCGGCCTGCCGGCAAAGCCGCGTCTTTTCGTCGCGGCTGCGCTCGACCCAACCGGGCTGCCAATGGATCTTGTCGATGTGGATCACGGGAAGTCCGGTGCGTTCGCCGAGCGTCTGCGCAAGCCGGCTTTTGCCCGATCCAGGCTGGCCGACGATCATGATTCGGTTCAGCGCCGAGGCGTTGCCGCGAGCGGCTTCGCCGGACATTCGGGAAACGGAACGCACACGGGCCCCCTGTTTGCGGCCCGACGGTAGCGTTACGCTCGCGCCGCTGCCAGCGCCTCGGCGATCAGCCGGCGGGAATTGTCGATCCCGTAGAGGGCGATGAAGCTGCCCATGCGCGGGCCCTGGCTCGAACCGAGCAGGGTTTCGTAGAGCGCCTGGAACCAGCCGCGTAAAGATTCGAACGGGTGGCGCTTGCCGACTTCGAACACCTGAGTCTGGATGTCCTCGGCGGGCGCATCGGCCGGCAGCCTGGCGAGCTCGGAGTCGAGATCGCGCAGCGCTTCGGCTTCCATCGCGGTCGGCCGACGCCGCTTCAGCGTCGGGACAATGAAATCGCGCGAGTAATTGACGGCGAGGGCGATCAACTCGTTCAATTCGGTGCTTTCCGTCGGTTCGCCGAGGTAATTGTCGACGTATTCCGAGAGGGTTTCAGAGGTTGCCTGCGTCCCCAGGACGCCGGCAAGATTGAGCAGCAGCCCGTACGTGACCGGCAGCGTCTCCGCCGGGACGTTGCCGGCGTGGATGTGGTGGACCGGATTGCCGAGCTTCTGCTCGACCGGCTGGGCGAAGTAATTGCCGCGGAACTGCCAATATTCGTCGACCGCGCGCGGGATGACCCCGATGTGCAGGCTCTTGGCGCGCTTCGGCTCGCGGTAGATGTAGAAGGCGAGGCTCTCCTGGCTGCCGTAGCGCAACCATTCCTCGAGGCTGAGGCCGTTGCCCTTCGACTTGGAGATTTTCTCGCCCTTTTCGTCGAGGAACATCTCGTAGTTGAACCCCTCGGGCGGACGTCCGCCGAGGATGCGCGCGATCTTGCCCGACTGGACGACGCTGTCGATTAGGTCCTTGCCGGCCATCTCGTAAGCGACCCCCAGCGCGACCCAGCGCGCCGCCCAGTCGACCTTCCACTGCAGCTTGGCCGAGCCGCCGAACGCGGACTGCTGGATCCGCGACCCATCCTCGTCGTCGAACGCGATGAGGCCGGCTTCGGCGTCGATCACCTCGACCGGGACCTGGAGCACCCGGCCGGACGATGGGGAGATCGGAAGCACCGGTGAGTAGGTCTTGCGGCGGTCTTCACGCAGCGTCGGGAGCATCACGCCCATGATGGCGCCCCAGCCGTGGAGGACCTTACGGATGACGTCGTCGAAGCGCCCCGACGTGTAGCAATCGGTCGCCGAGACGAAGTCGTAATCGAACCCGAACCGGTCGAGAAGTGTGCGGAGCATCGCATTGTTGTGCTGCGCGAAGCTGTCGTGGGTGCCGAACGGGTCCGGGATCTTGGTCAGCGGCTTCCCGAGATTTTCCGTCAGCATCGCCTGCTCGGGGACGTTGTCGGGGACCTTGCGCAGGCCGTCCATGTCGTCGCTGAAAGCGATCAGCCGGGTCGCCGCGCCGCCGGTCAGCTCCTCGTAGGCGTGGCGCACGAAGCTGGTCCGCGCGACCTCGTTCCAGGTGCCGATGTGCGGCAGGCCCGAAGGCCCGTAGCCGGTCTCGAAGATCACCGGCTCGGCGGCCGGCTTGCCCTCGGGCCAGCGCTTCAGCAGCTTGCGCGCCTCCTCGTACGGCCAGGCCTTGGACGCGAGCGCGGCGGTTCGAAGCGTTTCGGCGTCCAAATTCGTTGCTCTTCTGTTCTCGTCGGCCCAAGGTGGGGGAATGCCCGCTCCTTTGCCGCTTCCCGCGCTTCACGCAACCCATGCGGGCATCTGGCTGGCGGGGGGCGACGGAGAGGTGCGCGAGGCGAGCCGAGGGGAGGCGATCGCGCGGGCGTCGGAGACTCCACACATCATATTGAACGCGCCACTGGTCGGGCAGCGGCTCGGCTATCCGGAGGTCAGCGGGCTCGACCTGCTGGAGCTGTTCGCCTTCATCCATCCGGCGCGGTTCGCGGTGCCGACCGTAGCTGGACTCAGCCGGGCGCTCGGGCTGGAGCCGCCGGCGAGCGAAGCCGAAGCGGCGGCGGCGCTGCAAACGATCGCGCAGCGGCTGCTCGCGGTGCTCGCCGATCCCGACTGGCCGCAGCGCGAAGGCGCTTGGACTTCGAACGCGACGCTGCACCGGCTCGGCTGGGGCTGGGCGCCGCTGATCGGCGCCCGGCTCGAGCGGCCCGA
>JBJMUB010000049.1:0-20381 GCA_045811385.1 Sphingomicrobium sp.
CGAGGACCTCGCCGAAGCGCTCGCCTTCGCTGCGGCGGGGAAGGTCAAGGCCGAGGTCGCGGTCGAGCCGCTGGAAGCGGTCAACGCCGTGCTCGAGCGGATGGAGGCCGGCAAGATCAACGGTCGGGTGGTCCTGCGGCTGTAGCCGTTACGCAACCGCGGCCTGGTCGTGCTGGTCGTCGAAGCGCGCCTGCGCCTCGTGGATCGCCGCGACATTGTCCATCGCCCAGTTGGCGAGGCCGCAGATCGGCTTTTGCAGCGACTGGCCGAGCTCGGTCAGCTCATAGTCGACCCGCGGCGGGATAGTCGGGGTGACCGTCCGCTTGACCAGCCCGTCGCGCTCGAGGTTGCGGAGCGTCAGGGTCAGCATGCGCTGCGACACGCTCGGGATCTCCCGGCGCAGCTCGTTGAACCGCCGCGAGCCGTCGCCGAGCGTCTGGACGACGAGCACCGTCCACTTGTCGCCAATGCGCGAAAGCAAGGTGCTGATGGTCCGGCACACAGGATTGGTCGGGTCTTTCATAAGTCGGTCACCTCCATGTTCCCGCAGCACAAATTTGTTCGTCCACCACAAAAAAGTGCGTTCTTGCGAGTGTTTCTTGGGTGGTTATCTGGGGTGCCTCGGTAACAAATCCATACTTAGGAGGCAATAGTGACCATCCTGCATCTCGACTCCAGCATCAGCGGCGAAGCCAGCGCCAGCCGCGAGCTCAGCGCCAAGATCGTCGACCAGCTGAAGACCGCGCAGTGGGGCGAGCGGATCGTCTATCGCGACCTCGCCGCCGATCCGCTGCCGCACCTGACGCTCGATGCGTTCGCCGACACCAGCGTGCTCGACGAGTTCCTCGCAGCGGACACGATCGTGATCGGCGCGCCGATGTACAATTTCACCGTTCCGACCCAGCTCAAGGCGTGGATCGACCGAATCGCCATCGCCGGCACGACCTTTCGCTACACCGAGAACGGCCCCGAGGGCCTCGCCGGCGGGCGGCGGGTGATCGTCGCCCTCGCGCGCGGCGGCTTCTACGGCGTGGATTCGCCCGCGGCGGCCCTCGAGCACGTCGAGACCTATCTGCGCGGCCTGTTCAAGTTCATCGGCATCGAGCCCGAGTTCGTGATCGCCGAAGGCCTCGGCGTCAGCCCCGAGCAGCGCGCGGATTCGATCCGGCAGGCGCTCGGCGAGACCCTCCGCCTCGCAGCCTGATGTCTCGCGGCGGCCATCCACTCCCTGATCCGCCGCAACCCAGCCCCCCGGCGCCTCGTCCCCCTCCCGAGGCGCCGGGACTCTTTTGATGAAGCGGTCGGGATGCCTGAGCGTTTAATCGGCGAGGAGGATGTCATGCCCAGACTCGACGCCGACGACCTTAAGGACCTGGACGAAAGCGATTTCGCTTTTCCCAAGGAGCGCAAGGAGCCGCTGACCGACGCCGACCACGTCCGCAACGCCATGGCCCGGTTCAACCAGGTCGAGGGCGTCAGCGACGACGAGCGCGACGCGGCATGGCGCCGGATCAAGCGCGCCGCGAAGAAGCACGGCATCGAAATCCACGAACGCAGCTGGCGCGAGCTCGGCCAAGACTAGCCGCGCCAAGTCCGCGCCTCGTTTCATCCATTTCGGATATCGATCTGCTCTCGGCCTTGCCGCTACCCTGCTAACCTCACGGGGCGAGGCTCTGTGGCGGGCGGGTGACAGGCGGTGCGGGGGTTCGTGCCATGGGCAGGGATGAAAGACGGTCGGGGCGCGCAAACGTCATCCTGACAGCAATGATCGAGCACGGGCGCGCCCGTATCCCGGTCCGGATCACCAACCTGTCCGAACATGGCGCGCTGGTCGTCGGCCGCGGGCTTCCGGCTGGAGAAACCGCGGTGACTTTCCACTGCAACGGAGTGGCTGTTGACAGCTTCGTTGCGTGGTCGAGCTCGGGGCGTGCGGGGATTCAGTTCGAAAGCCCGGTCCAAGCTGCGGCGCTGACCCAAAGAATCCCGGCGCCGGCCTCCGCGCTCGTCAAAGCCGCTCCGAACCAGGACTTCCGACGGCCCGGGTTTCGAGGAAATCAGCTGACCGACGGGGAGCGGAGGGTCGTGGCCGATTGGCATCGTCCCCAGCCGAAACCGTCCAAGTAAGATCCGTCCTGGCCGGAGCAGCGGCGCAGTGAATCAGGCCGACAGCAGCCGAAGCGGGCTTTCGATATAGGTCTTGAGCGCCTGCATGAAGCTTGCCGCGTCCCAGCCGTCGACCACCCGGTGGTCGCAGCTCAGCGACAGGTTCATGCGCTTGCGGACCTCGATCTCGCCGTCGATCACGACGACCTTCTCCTCGAGCTTGTTGACGGCGATGATCGCGACCTCGGGGCGGTTGATGACCGGGGTCGAGGTGATCCCGCCCATCGGGCCGAGGCTCGACAGCGTGATACTCGAGCCCATCAGCTCTTCCCGCGCGGCTTTGCCCGAGCGCGCCGCCTCGGCGAGCCGGCCGATCTCGCCCGCCAGCTGCCACACGCTCTTGGCCTGGGCGTCGCGGATCACCGGGACCATCAGCCCGTTCGGAGTCTGGGTCGCCATGCCGAGGTTGAGCGCGCCGTGCCGCGTGACGACGTTGGCGTCGTCGTCGTAAGTGGCGTTGAGCATCGGCCACTCGGGCAACGTGCGGGCCATGGCCGTGATCAGGAACGGCAGCAGGGTCAGCTTCGGGTTCGAGCCGCGGTCGCGATTCATCATCGCGCGCGTGTCCTCGAGGTCGGTGACGTCGAACTCCTCGACCAAAGTGAAATGCGGGATCCGGCGCTTCGCCTCCTGCATATTCTCGGCGATCTTGCGGCGGATGCCGACGACCTTGACCGCCTCGTCCTTGCGCGGCGCGGCACCGCGCGCGGAGACGGTGGCGCCGTTGTACAGCAGATAGGCGTCGAGGTCGGAGTGGCGGATGCGGTCGCTCGCCGTCTTCACCTGGCCTAGATCGATGCCGAGATCGCGCGCCCGGGCGCGGACGGCGGGGGAGGCGAGGACGTGAACTCCAGTCTCAGTTCGTGCTGAGCTTGTCGAAGCACTGTCCTGTTCCTTTGCGGCAGAAGGCAAGGCCAGCCCTTCGACAGGCTCAGGGCGAACGGTTTTGGTTCTGGGCTGCCGCTCCTCGACGGCAGTTGTCGGAAGTGCTTCTTCCTGCGCCGGGTTTGGAGCCTCCGCTCCGTCGGCCAGCGGCACTTCTTCAGCCGCCGTCGCGCCTTCGGTCTCGATCACCGCCAGCACTGAGCCGATCGGGATCTGGTCGCCGACCTCGCCAGCGAGCTCGACGACCTTACCGGCGACCGGCGATTCCATTTCGACCGTCGCCTTGTCGGTCATCATGTCGGCGATCTGCTGGTCCTCGCCGATCGTGTCGCCGACCTTGACGTGCCACGCGACGATCTCCGCTTCGGCGATGCCTTCGCCGATGTCGGGCAGCTTGAATTCGTAGCGAGCCATCTACTCCGCCATCACTTTCTCGAGGGCGCGCTTCATGCGCTTGGGGCCGGGGAAATAGGCCCATTCGTAGGCGTGCGGGTAAGGCGTGTCCCAGCCAGTTACGCGCTCGACCGGCGCTTCGAGGTGATAGAAGCAGCGTTCCTGCACCAGCGTCACCAGCTCCGACGCGAAGCCGCTGGTGCGCGGCGCTTCCATGACCACCAGGCAGCGGCCGGTCTTTTTCACCGACTCCTCGATCGTCTCGATGTCGAGCGGGACGAGCGTGCGAAGGTCGATCACCTCGGCGTCGAGCCCCTGCTCCTCGACCGCGGCGAGCGCGACGTGGACCATCGTCCCGTAAGTGAGGACGGTCAGGTCGCCGCCTTCGCGGACCACCGCCGCCTTGCCCAGCGGCACCGTGTAGTGCCCTTCGGGGACCTCGCTCGCCGGGTGCTTCGACCACGGCTTCACCGGGCGGTCGTGGTGGCCATCGAACGGTCCGTTGTAAATCCGCTTGGGCTCGAAGAAGATGACCGGGTCCGGGTCTTCGATGGCGGCGATGAGCAGGCCCTTGGCGTCGTGGGGCGTGGACGGGACCACGACCTTGAGCCCGGCGATGTGCGTAAACAGCGACTCCGGCGACTGGCTGTGGGTCTGGCCGCCGAAGATGCCGCCGCCATAGGGCGTTCGGATGACCATCGGCATGGTCCATTCGGCCGCGGTCCGATAGCGGATCTTGGCGACCTCGCTGACAATCTGGTCGTAGCCGGGGTAGATGTAATCGGCGAACTGGATCTCGATCAGCGGCTTCAGGCCATAGCAGGCCATTCCGACCGCGGTGGCGACGATCCCGCCCTCGCTGATCGGCGAGTCGAACACACGGGTCTTGCCGAATTCCTTCTGCAGTCCCTCGGTGACCCGGAAGACCCCGCCGAAATAGCCGGCGTCCTCGCCGAACACGACCACGTCCTCGTCGGCGCGCATCGCGATCCTGTGGGCGTCGTTGAGCGCCTGGATCATGTTCATGGTCGGCATCAGTCGCGGCTCTCGCTGAGCGCGGTCTCACGCTGCTCGGCGAGGTGCCACGGCACCTTCGCGTAGACGTCCTCGAACATCGATCCGATATTGTCCTTGCCCTGCTGGGGCAGGATTCCGAGCTTCTCCGACTCTTTCTGCGCCGCGCGGACCGCGGCGTCGCATTCGGCGGTCATCGCGGCGTGGCACCCATCGTCCCATTCGCCGAGGGCGAGCAGGTGCGCCTTCAGCCGCTCCACCGGGTCGCCGAGCGGCCAGGCCTTGGCTTCGTTGCCCGGGCGGTAGCCCGACGGGTCGTCGGAGGTGGAATGGCCCTCGCTGCGGTAGGTGAAGAACTCGATCAGCGTCGGCCCGCCGTTGGACCGCGCCCGCTCCGCGGCCCAGCGCGTAGCGGCATAGACCGCGAGCGCGTCATTGCCGTCGACCCGTAGCCCGGCGATGCCGTAGCCGACCGCGCGCTGGGCGAACGTCGCGCGCTCGGCGCCGGCGATGCCGCTGAAGCTCGAGATCGCCCACTGGTTGTTGACCGTCGCGAGGATCACGGGGGCGTTGTAGACCGCGGCGAAGGTCATCGCCGAGTGGAAGTCGCCTTCCGCGGTCGCGCCGTCGCCGATCCACCCCATGGCGATCCGGCTGTCGCCCTTGATCGCCGCCGCCATCGCCCAGCCGACCGCCTGCGGGAATTGGGTGCCGAGATTGCCAGAGATCGAGAAGAAGCCGTGCGCCTTGTCGGAATACATGATCGGCAGCTGGCGGCCCTGCAATTTGTCGCCCTTGTTCGAATAGATCTGGTTCATCATCTCCGTCAGCGGATAGCCGCGGGCGACGAGCAGCCCCTGCTGGCGGTAGGTCGGGAAATGCATGTCGTCGCGGTCGAGCGCGGCCTGCGCGGCGATCGCGATCGCCTCCTCGCCGGTGCACTTCATGTAGAAGCTGGTTTTCCCCTGGCGCTGGGCGCGGTACATCCGGTCGTCGAAGATGCGCACCGTGACCATGTCGCGCAGCATCTTGCGCAAAGTGTCGGGGTCGAGCTTCGGGTCCCACGGTCCGACGGCCTTGGCGTCGTCGCCAAGTACCCGGACGAGGTCGGTGGTCAGCGGATGCGTTTCGCTCGCGGGCACGCTGGTGTCCGGCCGAGGCGCGCTTCCCGCTGGCGGAATCTTCACCGCGGAAAAATCGGGCGTATCGCCGGGCCGGAACGCCGGCTCGGGCACGTGCAGTGCGAGCGCCGGCGCGTTACGCCGCAAAGCGGGGTCTTTTTCGCTCATTCGCGAGCCGCTTAATCCTGACTCACCGGCGCGGCAACTAGGTGAGTAAAGTATCCTTTACATCAGCGCCAATACTACGCAAATGCTCGCGTTCTTACGCGGCGGACAGGTCGAGTGGCGCTAGCCACTCAAGCATGCGCTCACAGCGTTGAGGATCTTCCGTCAGGCCCGCCGAAACACCCCAAAGCCAATAATCGACGCAGCGGAAACGAGTCCAATGCAGTGCCTTCGAAGACTCCAATCCCGCTACGTCGCAGAGGTAGCTTAGGACCTTGTCGAGAGCCGCTGCGCTATGGATCTCATCGAGCCGGCGCCACAGGAGTTGCGCGACTCCAAATTCGAGATCGCCGGCCACTACCTTCGGATCGATTGCGATCCAGCGTTGTTGCCGATCCCGAAGGATATTCCCGTCGTGGAGGTCGTAATGCACCAGCAACCGCTGCGCCCGCGGCCCGAGCTGGGCTGCAATCGCAATCGCCTCCTGCAGCCAATTTTCGGGAAACACCGAGCCCGTCATTTTCCATCGGCTGCGGGCGGTCGCTCGGAATTTCTCAGCCTCCCGTGCCAAATCCGGCAGTTGTTTCGGCGCAGGCACCGCCAACTGGCGAAGTAGCGTTCCGGCAATGTTGAGCGCGGCGAACATTGGGAGACCGCTCGTCGTGGACGTCTCGTCAAGCCGCTCTAGCAACAGCGCATGTTGACTCGGGTCCGCATCGATAAGTCGTACGGCACCGTTTCCATTCCATGTCTGCAGGGCGAGCGCCACACTACGCGACTCGCTCGCACTCTGCACCAGCTTGAGAACGAATCTTTCGTCTCCACGCCGTACAGGTATGACGAAGCTCAGTCCGCCATGCATTGGCGAGCCATCCAGCTCCAATGACCAGCGTTCGAGCGACGCTGTCACACGCTTCGGCACCGTTGCGATCCAGCGTCGGCCGACTTCGCCGCGGCTTCGCAGAACCGTCGTTACGAGCTCCGAGGGTATCTCGAACATTTCGCGCGCATAACCGATAGGTGTCGACGAGTGGGCACGGACGCAAGCGAGCGCAATGTCCGCTTTCCACTCACTGCGGACATGCCATTCCGCCGCCGACGATACTCAATCCTCGTGCGGGACGCCGCCGTCGCGCCTTCCGAATAGCTGGCGCCCGCCGACTGCTGGAACCAGAAGGGACGGGTGCGATGCGTGCCCCCGGCGACCGCGTTCAAATTGCCGTCGAGCAGCATGCCGTCGATCATCGTGTAGCGGATGCTGGTCGTATTGCGGATGTCGTCGAGCGGGTTCTTGTCGAGCACCACGAGGTCGGCGAGCTTGCCCGGCTCGATCGAGCCGAGGTCCGCGGCCAGCCCGTGCGCCCGCGCCGGGTTGATGGTCGCGGTCCGCAGCGCCTCGATATTGCTCATCCCGCCGAGCGCGAAGCCCCACATTTCCCAATGCGCGCCGAGGCCTTCGCGCTGGCCGTGGGCGCCGATCGACAGGGCCACTCCGACGTCGCTGATCTGCTTCGCCTGGCGGGCGATGTTGGGCAGATTGTCCTCGTCGTCGGGAACGACCGTCGGCCGCCGGGCGCGGGAATCGACCAGCCCGCGCGGCGACCATCGCGACTCGATCGGCTCGAGCCAGGCCGGGTTGTGCTGGTACCAATGATATTCGCCGAACGGCCCGCCGTAAGCGACCACGAGAGTCGGCGTCCACGCCGTCTTCGAGCCGCGCCAATATTGCACCACGTCGTCGTAGATGTGCTGCACCGGAAGCGAATGCTCGATGGTCGTATGCCCGTCGGCGATCATCGTCATGTTGTGCATGAACAATGAGCCCCCCTCGGGCACGACTTCCATGCCGAGCTGGCGCGCCGCCTCGATGACCATCTGGCGCTGCTCGCGCCGCGGCTGGTTGTAGCTTTTCACCGACCAGGCGCCCGACGCCTTGAGCCGGCGCAGGTTGGTGAGCGCGTCGTCGAGCGAGCCGACCTCGGCCATGAACGGAGTCTCGGCGCCGTACAGGATGGTGCCGGTCGAGAAGATGCGCGGGCCGAGGATCTTGCCGGCTTTCTGCAGCTCGGACGAGGCGAACACTTCGTGCGTGTCGGCGGACGGGTCGTGGACCGTGGTCACGCCGTAAGCGAGGCTGTTGTAATAGACCCAGTCCTGGTCCGGCACGACCTGGTCCGAGGCGTGCGGCCCGTGCCAGTGCGCGTCGAACAGGCCGGGGACGATGGTCTTGCCGGTCATGTCGATCGTGCGCGTTCCGGCCGGATAGGAGACCGCGGCGGTCGGGCCGACGGCCGAGATGCGGTTGCCGTCGATCAGGACCGTGCCGCCCTCGATCACCTGGTCGCCGTTCATGGTGACGATGCGCGCGTTGGTCAGGGCGAGCATTCCGGTCGGATGCGGCGAAGATGCGGCGAAGCCGAGATGCGCGATCGGCGGCACCGCACCGGTCTTCGCGCCGTCGAACGCGGCGAGATCGACCCGCCGCGCATAAAGATCCGGGCCCTGAGTCCAGTAAAGCGTGCTGCCGTCGCCCGACCAGTGGAGATAGTCGCCGGCGTCGCTGCTGACCCGGGTCTGCGGCAGCGCCTTGGCGTCCGCGGCGATGTCGATCGTCCGTCCGCTGCGCACGAACGGCATGACGAAGGCCTGGTAGCGCTCGGTCCAGCCGAGGAACTGCTCGTTGGGCGACAGCGCGAATTCGGCAGCGTTGGTCGCCTTCAGGTGAGTGATCGGGTCGGCGCCGGTCACCGTCACCGATTTGAAGACCTGGTTGTCGCCGTCGGTGTCGGCGAAGAACACGCGCTCGCTGTCCCGGCCGAACTGCGGCAGGCTGCCGGTCTTTGACAGACGCTTCGGCTTGGCGCCCTTGTCGAGCGACAGGACATAGATTCCGGGATCGACGCCCCACAGCGGCGTCGCGAGAAAGCCGTCCGACCCCTTGCGATAGGCGATCATCCGCCCGTCGGGCGAAAAGGCCGGCTCGCGGTAATAGCCCGGCGCCGGAGTGAGGGTTCGGCCGGTGCCGCCGGCGGCGCTCACCACCTTGATCGCGCCGCCGCGGTCGTCGTCCCAGGTGACGTAGGCGATCTGCCGCCCGTCGCGCGACCACACCGGATAGGCCTCGCGCTCGTCCGACCGGGTCAGCCGGCGCGGCGCGGCGCTTCCGGCGCCGTCCTTGATCCACAGATTGCCGAGCGCTTCGTAGACGACGCGGCGGCCGTCCGGGCTGGCGTGGGCGAAGCGAGTCATCTTCACGTCGAAGCTGCCCCCGCCGATGCGCTTGTCGACGTGGAGCGCATCTTCGACGAAGCGCGAGCCGGCGACGTGGAACGGGATGTCGGTGACCGCTTTCGTGGCAACGTCGATGCGGTGGATGCGGCCGCCGGCCCAATAGACGATCGACCTTCCGTCCGGAGTCCAGCTGATCCCCGGATAGACGTTATGGATCGCCCACGTCTCCTGCATGTCGCGCTCGAGCCCGTCGGTCAGCGAATCGATCCGGCCCGAGGCGATGTCGAGCAGCATCAGGTTCGACTTGCCGCGGATCCGGCGGACGAAGGCCAGCATCTTGCCGTCCGGAGACGGGGTCGGGCGGACCGCTCCGCCGGGGCCGTTGACGTAGGATTCGATCTCGCCGGTCTGGCGGTCGAGCCGCTGGATCACATAGATCTGGCCGTTGGGGTCCTTGCTGTACTGGAAGGTCTCGCCCGGCGTCGCGTCGTCGGAGAAATAGAGATAGCGGCCGTCCGGGGAGAAGGCCGGCTCGTTGGTGTCCTTCTGCTTGGTCCTCGCCTTGGTCATCTGCACGCCCGAGCCGACTCCGCTGCGGTGGTAGAGCCACATTTCGCCTGCGCCCAGGGAGCGCGCCGAGGTGAAATGCTTGCGGGCGACGATGTAATTGCCGTCCGGCGTCCAGTCGGCGCCGTTGAGCAGTCGGAAGGTCTCCTTGGTGATCGCCCGCGGATTGGTGCCGTCGCGGTTCATCACCCAGATATTGTCGCCGCCGCCGCGGTCCGAGGTGAAGGCGATCTGGGCGCCGCTCGGCGAATAGCGCGGCTGCATCTCCCACGCGTTGCCGGTGGCGATCGGGCGCGCCTCGCCGCCGGCGATCGGCATCACGTAGATGTCGCCGAGCAGGTCGAACGCGATCTCCCGCCCGTCGGGCGAGACGTCGAGGTTCATCCACGTGCCCTCGGTGAGGTTTAGCGGCACGTCGTGGCCCGGACCGTGGCGCGCGTTGACGTCCCACTTCTGCTCCTTCTTGCCGCCCTCGGGCGAAGCGGCGATGCCGGCAGGCTTGGCCTGGCTCATTGGCTCGGCCGCGCCGGGCTGCGGAAGCGGCGGAGCGACCGGCGGAGTCGGCGCCGGCTGGGCCGAAGCGCCAGCGGCGAGCACGGCGGCGGCGGCGAGCAGAAGCGAACGATGAAGCATGAATCCCTCCCGCGCCCAGCCTTGGACAGGCCGCCGCGCGAAGGCAATCCGCTGCCGCGACGTTCGTCGAAGGGAGCGTGCCGCTGGTTGACCTGGGCAGCGCGGCTAACTAGCCGCCGCGGTCATGGCCGACGACGCAACCGATACGCCGCCCGACCGGCTCTCGCTCGATCCGCGCAGCCCTTATTATGACGAGGCGCTGCTGAGCCGCGGCGTCGGCATCAAGTTCAACGGCAACGAGAAAACCAACGTCATCGAATATTCGATCTCCGAAGGCTGGATCCGGGTCGCCGCCGGCAAGAGCCGCGACCGTTACGGCCAGCCGATGACGCTCAGGCTCAACGGCACGGTCGAGCCTTATTACGAACGCCCGCCTCAGGCGGAGGGCGACGCCTCCGACGGATAGGACGGCGAGCGGCGTTCGCGCCGGTCGCGCCACTTCCTGAACGCCCAGCCGCCGAGCGCGACCGCGGCCAGGGCCGGTACGCTGCGGCGGGCCAAAGCGGCGGCGCCGTAGCCCAAGATGGCGCCCTTCGCGCCGCGGTTCGGGCCGGCGACCTTCTCGCCGAGCCACGCGCCGAACAACTTCCCGATCATCCGTTCGAACTCCTTTGCAAAGCCGTCGGGGATTCGACGCGCCGGGCATGGCGAATGTTCCCAACTGCGGGTTGGGAATCGCCACCAACTCTTGGTCGGGAAAATCCGCCAACGGCTCTCGCCGACGCGGTTTCTCGCAGTTTTGCGGGATTGGCACGAGTCTTGATTAGGAAAGGGCATGGCTCACCGGACAAACCGAGCGGGCCGAAAAGGGAGATTAGAAATGTCGTCGCAGTCCAAGTTCAACCGTACGCTCGTCGCCATCGC
This sequence comes from Sphingomicrobium sp., assembly GCA_045811385.1. Lineage (GTDB taxonomy): Bacteria > Pseudomonadota > Alphaproteobacteria > Sphingomonadales > Sphingomonadaceae > Sphingomicrobium. Next base: position 11,037 of record JBJMUB010000049.1, read on the forward strand.
CGCCGCGCTCGCGATGAGCTCGATCACGGTCGGCGCCGCCGTCGGCCCGGCCCAGGCCAATGCCGCCCCCGCAAAGGTTTCCGTCAATGCCTGAACTCGAAGTCCTCGAAGCGAAGGTTCCGGTGCGCACGCCTCGGCTGATCGAGGTCGAAGCGCAGCCGCAGACCCAGCGGCCGGCGCCCGTCGCCGGCTGGTTCAGCGGCCCGGTGTTCAGCCGCGCCCGCGACATCTTCGCTGCGAACATGACCGACCTGCTCGACCGGGCGGAAGACCCGGCGCGGATGATCCGCATGATCATCCTCGAGATGGAGGAGACTTTGGTCGAGGTTCGGGCATCGGCCGCGCGGTCGATCGCCGATATCAAGGAAATGCGCCGTGCCGTCGGCCGGCTCGACGAGATCGAGTCGAACTGGACCGCCAAGGCCGAGCTGGCCCTGTCGAAGGACCGCGAGGACCTCGCCAAGGCCGCGCTGATCGAGCGCCAGAAGGCGACCGAGATGGCGGACGGCCTGCGCGACGAGATGAACCAGATCAATGAGGTGCTGCGCGGCTACGAAGCCGACATCGCCAAGCTCCAGGCCAAGCTGCGCGAAGCGCGCGGCCGCCAGAATGCGATCGCCGCTCGGATCGAGAGCGCGGTGACCCGGGCGCGGACCAACGAGGTCATGCACGGCAGCCGGACGCTCGACGCATTCGCCAAGTTCGAGCTGCTCGAGCGCCGCGCCGATTTCGCCGAAGGGCGCGCCGAGGCGCTTGGCATCAGCAGCCTCGAGGACGAGATTCACGAGCTTCAGGCGACCCACGCGGTCGACCGCGAGCTCGAAGCAATGAAGGCCGCGCTCAAGGCGCGGGTGCAATAAGGGAAGGGACGATGGACATGGCGCGCAGGATTTACCCCTATTCGCTCGCGAGCAAGGACGCGAAGATCGCCGGCGTCTGCGCGGCGCTGGGCGCGAAGTGGGGGATCGACCCGACCTTCATCCGCATCGCCTGGGTCGCAGTTCCGCTGCTGACCCCGGTCGATTTCGTCACTGCGATCATCGCTTACGCGGTCGTCGGGATTTTCCTCGCGATCCAGAAGAAGCGGGCGATGAGTGCGAAGAGGCGGATGAGCGACTTCGACCGAATGGACCTGGCCTCGACCCGCAAGCCGACGGTCCACGCCATGCGCACCGAGCTCGACGAGACCGACCGCCGGCTGATGGCGATCGATCACCACATCAACAGCCAGAACGATGAGCTGGCGCGCGAGATCGAGAAGCTCCGCCAGCGCGAGGAGGAGAAGTGATGGACCCGCTGTCGATCGGAATGCTGAGCGCGAGCATCATCGCCGGCCTCACCGCCGCCGGATGGGCCGGGCTCAGGGCCTGGAACGGCTGGCTCGAGCTCAAGCGCTTCGAGCTGACCCATGATGCGGGCGACCGGCATTTGCCGCCGGCCACCGGCCGGATCGAGATCGCCGACCTCAGGGAACGGGTCCGCAAGCTCGAGGCGATCGCCGCCGGCATCGATCTCTAGAAATTCCCCCGCCTCGTAAGGCTCCCAGCGACGAGGCCCGTGAGAGGCGGTTCGGCCCCCTTCCCGAACCGCCTCTTTTGTTGGAATGAGGATGCGGGAGGATCCTGACCATGAGCAATCACATTTCGCCGGACCAGGCGGCCAATCGGCACAGCGTGCTGATCGCCGGGTCCATCCTCGGGGCCGCGCTGATCCTGTCGTGGGGCATGCCGCGCAGCACTCCGAAGTACCAGCTGGCGGCGTCCGGCGACATGGTCGTTCGGCTGAACAGCGAAAGCGGCAACCTGATGGTCTGCAACCAGCAGCGCTGCACCCGGGTCGAGCCGTCCCGTCACTCCGAAAGCTTCGGTCCGCTGACCATCGAGCATGAGCCCAAGGCCGAGCCGGCGCTGCCCAAGGCCGAGCCGCAGCAGAACGCGACCCCCTGAGCTAGAGGCGCAGTCCGAACCGCGGCCCCGCCCAGGTCATTCCCAAATAGAGCGCGATGGTCAGCGCGCAGCCGATGCCGAGCGACGTCCAGAAGCCGGCACCGCTCCGCAGCAGCCACGGAATCACCAGGAACATCGGCAGCGACGGCAGCACGAACCAGAAGGTCGCCTCGACATGCGCGGCCATGTTCGGAACGTCTGGCTGGTCGCGCCACAGCCAGATCATGCCGAGCAGCGAGACGAGGGGCAGGGAGGCGATCAGCGCCCCGAACCCCGGATAGCGTTTGGCGACTTCGGAAACGATCGCGATGATGATCCCGGACAGCGCGGCCTTGACGATCAGGTAGAGCATGGTGCCGCCTTAACCCGAGCGCCATCGCCTGTCGCTGTCCGTTCCGCACGATCGCAGAATCGGCCAAAAACCGGCGGGCCACCGCAGGGCAGACCTCGGCAAGGCCGCCTGTTATGGCTGGCCCATGACCGAAATTTCGTTCGCTCCGATCGGCGCATTGCTCCTCGTCGCCTGCCTGATCGCGATGCTGTCGCGCAGGCTCGGCCAGCCCTACATCGTCGGCCTGGTCGTCGCCGGCTTCCTGATCGCCTTGCTGCCGAGCAGTCCGGAAGTGCCGCTGTCGCCGGCGCTGATCTTCAACGTGTTCCTGCCGCCGCTGGTGTTCGAGGCCGCCATGCAGCTCGACTGGCGGCGGTTCCGCAATGAGCTTCCGCTCACGTTGACGCTCGCCTTGTTCGGAGTCGCGATTGCCGCGGCACTGGTGGCGGCCGGAATGCATTGGCTGGTCGGCTGGAGCTGGATCGGCGCCGGGCTGTTCGGGATCCTCATTGCCGCGACCGACCCGGTGTCGGTGATCGCCGCGTTTCGGGAAATGCGCTGCCAGCCGCGCGTGTCGATGGTGGTCGAATCCGAAAGCCTGCTCAATGACGGCGTCGCCGCGGTCGGCTTCGTGGTGCTGCTCGCGATCGCCGGCGGCTCTTCGCCCAATCTCACCACCGTGGTGCCGCAGTTCCTGTGGACGCTGGGCGGCGGGCTTCTGATCGGCCTCGCGGTCAGCGGCGCAACCCTGCTCGTCGTCGGCAGGACCGACGATCCGCTGGTCGAAATCGCGCTGACCACCATCGCCGCTTACGGTTCCTTCCTGCTGGCAGAATATTTCCATGCGTCGGGGATCATCAGTGCGCTCGCCGCCGGGCTCATGATCGGCAACGTCGGCTGGGCGGGCGTGATCTCCGACCCGGGCCGCGAGCGGGTCCATTATGCGTGGGAATATTTTGCGTTCCTCGCCAACAGCTTCGTCTTCATCCTGATCGGCATGAACACTGCCAGCCAGCCGCTCCGCCACCTGGTTTCGACCGCATCGATCGTCGCCGTCGTGCTGGTGCTCGTCGGCCGAGCGGTGTCGATCTATCCGCTCGCGGCCTTGTTTGCCGTTTCGCGCTGGCGCCTGCCCGTCACCTATCAGCACACCCTGTTCTGGGGCGGCTTGCGCGGCGCGCTGGCGCTCGCTTTGGCCCTCGCGATTCCAGCGTCGGTGGCGGAACGCGACGCGATCATCGTCGCCGCCTTCGTGGTCGTCGCCTTCTCGATCCTGGTGCAGGGCTCGACGATGCCGCCGCTGATCAGGCGCTTCGAGCTCAGCCGGCCAAAAGGCGCGGCGGACGCTTAGAAGCTGACCCGCGCGCTTAACCGGATGTCGCGGCCGGCCAGCGGGGCGTAGTCCTTGAGGACGCTGGTCGCGCGGCGCGCGTCGACGTCGAACAGGTTGCTGCCCTGCAGCGACAGCGTCAGCTCGGGATTGGCGGCGAACGGGTGGTAGTCGAACGACGCGTTGACCATCGTATATCCGGGAGTGTCGGTCTCGTTGGGCGCGGTGCGGTTGTGGCCGAAGGCGCGCTCGACCTCGAGCCGGCCGTCGACCTGCCCGCGCGATCCGGTCAGCGCGCCGAGCATGCGGAACGGCGGGATCAGCGGCGCCGGGCCGAAGTGCCGGATCGACGCCCGCACGGCGTCGGCCACGACCTCGCCGCCCCAATCGATGCCGAGCGCCTTGCCGAACTTGACGTCGCTCTGGACCTCGAAGCCGTAATAATTGGCCTTGCCCTGGGCGTAATTGTAGACCGGCAGGCCGTCCTCGATCGCGCCGCTCGGCGCCTGGTAGATGAAGCTCGAGAAGCGGCTGTAATAGACGCTGCCCTGGACGTGCACCGGCCCGGTCGCGCGATGGACGCTGAGCTCGACGCTGTTCCCGCGCTCGGTCTTGAGGTCGGGGTCGCCGACCAGGAACTGCTGGCTGCCGCCGTGCGGCCCGTTCGAAAACAGCTCGTCGATCGCCGGCGCCCGTTCGCTGTGCGCCAGCGACAGGCCGCCGCGCCAGCCCGCGGCGAATTCGTAGGTCGCTCCGATCGAGGCGGAGAGCGGCGTGAAGCTGCGCGAAATCGGCGCCGCTCCGACCGGGCCGCCATGCTCGGCGATCTGCCCGTCGGCGTCGGCATGGAGCTTCGCCGACTCGACCCGCAGACCGGCCTCGAGCCGGAGCGGCCCGCGCACCAGGGACTGGAGCGTGAACGCCCCGAACTGCTGGTTGCGGCTGTCGGGCAGATACTTCTCGTCGCCCTCGATTCGCGCCGTCTGCCGCAGGTACTGGACTCCGGTCGTCCCGCCCCAGCCGCCGCGCTCGGTCTGCACGACGTCGGCGCGCATTTCGGCGCCGTTCGAGAAAAAGCTCGATCCGATCGCGCCGGTGTCCTCGACCTCGTCGTGATGGTATTTGGCGATTCCGCCGCGGAATTCGAACAGCTTGAGGAAGCCGCCGATCGGGACGTTGACCCGGGCGTCGCCGCGATCCTGGTTGCCGACGATGGTCGGCGCCTCGGCCTCCACGGCCGGATCGAGCGAGTAGCGGATCGGCACTCCGTAACGGAAATCGTGATGGCTGTAGGAGAGGCCGACGTTGAGGTCGCCGTCGACATAAGCGGCGCCGCCCGCGCCGTCCCAGATCCGGCCCGACGTGTTGGGCAGCTTGCCCTCGACGTCGGCGAGCGACCGGATCTCGGGGAAGGGGCTCGCCGCGGCCTGCGCGCGCAAGTCCTTCGACAGCACATGGCCGCCGATCTCGAGGTCGTCGAACTTGTTGTAGGCGCCGTCGGCATGGAGCACGAAATGGCCGCCGAGCGGGAAGTCGACCGCCGCGTTGGCCGAACGCTCGTTCGCCGCGGAGCCGTAGTTGACCAAGGCGTCGACGGCGATCGGACTGTCGGGAACCCGCCGCGGAATGCGGGTGTCGATCACGTTGACCACGCCGCCGATCGCGGACGAGCCGAACAGCAAGGCCGACGGTCCGCGCAGCACTTCGATCCGCTCGGCGGTCAGCGGGCTGATCGCGACCGCGTGGTCGGGATCCGACGACGACAGGTCGAGGCTGCCGATGCCGTCGCTGAGGATTCGCACCCGCTCGCCCTGGAGGCCGCGCAAGATCGGCCGCGACGCGACCGGCCCGAAGCTCGACGCGCTGACCCCGGGCTGGTCCTTCAGCGTCTCGCCGATGCTCGGCCGGACGTCGTGGGTCAGCTGCTCCTTGTCGACCACCGACACGCCGCCGAGCACATCGCCGGCGGCGCGGCGGACGCCGGTGACGACGATCGCCTGGTCGGTGTCGGGATGCGCTTGCTGCGCCGACCCGGGGGTCGGTTCCGCGCCCGATCCGGTCGCATCGCCATCGCTGACCGTCGGCTGCGCCGGAGCGGCCTGGGCAAGTGCGGGTGAAACGGGCAGTGCGGCTGCAAGCGCAGCGTAAGAGATGATGCTTTTCACGGGACCCAACTGTGTGGAAGGTTCGGGGCGCGGCTAGAGCAGATGATATATTATCGCAAGATGGCAATCGGATGAAACGCCGTTCACCTTCGACGGACGGTGGTTGCCGGATGATATACTGTGGTTTGAACTCGGCTGACTCGGTCGGCTAGGGCGCTGGAATGGGTGCCGGCCACGATCACGACCACCAGCACGCGCCGGCCGATTTCGGCCGCGCCTTCGCGATCGGAATCGCGCTCAACCTCGGCTTCGTCGCGGTCGAGACGGTCTATGGGTTTGTCGCCAATTCGATGTCGCTGCTCGCCGATGCCGGGCACAATCTGTCCGACGTCCTCGGGCTGGTCGTCGCCTGGTCGGGCGCGATCATGGCCCGGCGCGCCCCGTCGCCGCGCTTCACCTACGGCCTCAAGAAAGCGCCGATCCTTGCCGCGCTCGCCAATTCGCTGTTCCTGCTGATCGCGGTCGGGGCGATCGGCGCCGAGGCGATCCGCCGGCTGTTCCATCCGTCGCCGACCGAGGGCGGCACCGTCATGGTCGTGGCCGGCGTCGGCATCCTGATCAACGGCGCGACCGCGCTGCTGTTTTCCCGCGGGCGCGAGCACGACCTCAACATCCGCGGCGCCTACCTGCACATGGCGGCCGACGCGGCGGTATCCGCCGCCGTGGTGTTCGCCGGCCTCGTGATCCTGTGGACCGGACAGCGCTGGGTCGACCCGGTGATGAGCCTCGCCGTCGCCATCGTCATCCTGTGGAGCAGCGTCGGCCTGCTCAAGGAATCGGTGTGGATGTCGCTCGCCGGGGTGCCGAGCGGAATCGACGTCGACATGGTCGAAGCCGAGCTCGAGCAGCTCGACGGCGTCGCGGCGGTCCATGACCTGCACGTCTGGCCGCTGAGCACGACCGAGACGGCGCTGACGGCGCACCTGGTCGCCCCCGCCGTCGTCTCGACCGACGCCTTGCTGCAGGCCGCTCGGCGTATGCTCCACGACCGGTTTCGGATCGAGCATTGCACGCTGCAGATCGAACGCAACCATCTGGAAGGGGCCTGCGCCGATTGCTGATGACCAACGTCACCCATCTCGAATGCTCGCTGACCGGCGAGCGCTACGAAGCTGGCCGGATCCACAATTTGTCGCGCGCCGGCAAGCCGCTGCTGGTGCGCTACGACCTCGACGCCGCGAAGCGGACGCTGACCCGCGACAGCCTTGCGGCGCGCGAGCCGGGGATGTGGAAGTGGCGCGAGCTGCTGCCTCATGACGGCGAGCCGGTCAGCCTCGGCGAACCCGAGACGCCGATCGTCGCGCTGCCGCGGACCGGCGGAGCGAACCTGCTGGTCAAGGACGAAGGCCGGCTTCCGACCGGCTCGTTCAAGGCGCGCGGGCTGGCGATGGCGGTGACCATGGCGAAGCAGTTGGGGATCGAGCGGATCGCGATGCCGACCAACGGCAACGCCGGCGCCGCGCTGGCCGCTTACGGCGCCCGCGCGGGGATCGAGACGATCGTCATTTGCCCGGCCGAAACGCCCGAAATCAACGTGACCGAGACCGCGGCCTACGGCGCGCGGGTCTATGTCGCCGACGGCCAGATCGACGAATGCGGCGCGTTGGTCGGCAAGGGCGCGGCCGACGGGCTGTGGTTCGACTGCTCGACGCTCAAGGAGCCCTACCGCCTTGAGGGCAAGAAAGTGATGGGCTTCGAGCTCGCCGAGCAGCTCGGCTGGGAGCTTCCGGACGCGATCTTCTACCCGACCGGCGGCGGCACCGGCCTGATCGGCATGTGGAAGGCGTTCGACGAGCTCGAGGCGGTCGGGCTGATCGGACCGAAGAGGCCGCGGATGTACGCGGTCCAGGCCGAAGGCTGCGCGCCGATCGTCCGCGCGTTCGCGAACGGCGACGAATTCGCCGAGCGGTGGGAGCATGCGGCGACCGTCGCCACCGGAATCCGCGTGCCCAAGGCGGTCGGCGATTTCCTGATCCTGCGCGCGGTCCGCGACAGCGGCGGCGCCGCGCTCGCGGTCGCCGAGGACGCGATCCTGCAGGCGGTCGAGGACGCGGCGCGCGACGATGGCTTCCTGCTCTGCCCGGAGGGCGGCGCGGTGCTCGCCGCGTGGCGCAAGGCGCTGGCCGACGGCCTGGTCGGGCGCGACGAGCGAGTGCTGCTGTTCAACTGCGCCAACGGCAACAAATATCCGCTGCCCGACCGGTCGAAGCGATTGAAGCTGGAAGAGGCGAGGCCCGAGGCGCTCTAGCCCACATACAAGTAGCCCCGGCAGGTTTGACCCTGCCGGGGCACCATGCTTTGTTTCCCGAAGGATTCAAAGCACGCAGTAACAATACTCGAGGCGTACGGTTGTTCCAGCCCTAAATTGAGCTCGACCAAGAAAGTTGTGGATACAGCAGTGGATAAACCTGTGCACGACTCGGCGACCGACGGCGTCGCCAGCTGATGCCGAAGAAACGCCGCCTCCGAATCGCGAGCTACAACATCAACGGGATCAACCCGCGGCTCCACGTGCTGACCCGCTGGCTCGAGGAGTTCGCGCCGGACATCGTCGGGCTGCAGGAGCTCAAATGCACCGACGAGACCTTCCCGATCGAAGCGATCGAGGCGCTCGGCTATCGCGCCATCTGGCACGGCCAGCCGCCGCGCAGCTGGAACGGCGTCGCCTTGCTGAGCCGAGTCGGCGAGCCGGTCGAAACCCGCCGGGCGCTGCCGGGCGACCCGAACCTCGAGCAAAGCCGCTACATCGAGGCGGCGGTGTGCGGAATCCTCATCGGTAACCTGTACGCGCCCAACGGCAATCCCTGGCCGGGGCCCAAGTTCGACTACAAGCTCGCCTGGCTCGACCGGCTGAAGGCGCATGCCCAGGACCTGCTCGACAGCGGGCTGCCGGCGCTGCTGATCGGCGACTATAACGTGATTCCGACCGAGCAGGACGTCTACAAGGTCGAGCGCTGGGCGAAGGACGCGCTCTACGCACCGCAAGCGCGCCAGAAATATCGCGAGCTGGTCGCGCAAGGCTGGACCGACGCGATCCGCCACCTTCACCCGGACGAGCGGATCTACACCTTCTGGCATTACTGGCGGAACTCGTTCGAGCGCGACGCGGGCATCCGCATCGATCATGCCTTGCTCAGCCCGAGCCTGGCGAAGAGCCTCAAGGCCGCGGGCGTCGACCGCACTCCGCGCGGCTGGGACAAGACCAGCGACCACGCCCCGATGTGGGTCGAAGTGGAGGTGTAGCGCGGTGCGGCTGGTGCCGGATGCAGGATTCGAACCCGCGACCTTCGGTTTACAAAACCGCTGCTCTACCAACTGAGCTAATCCGGCCCCGATCCCGCGTTTGCTTTAGATAGGGACTCGCGTCCAGCATATCCTCCCGTCGATTCGGAAGGAGGGGGACCGCCGAAAGCGGTGGAGGGGCCTTCTTGGAACGCTTACAGCCCCCGCACCCGCGGCTCGGCCGGCGCGCGAAGCACCAGCTCGGTCAGCGCCCAGACCATCGCGTCGGCGCGGTCGGGCGACCGGCCTGAATGCCCTTCGGCGGTGATCGCGGTCAGCTCGTCCTCGAGC
>JBJMUB010000050.1:0-5640 GCA_045811385.1 Sphingomicrobium sp.
CGGAACGCGGCTGCCGTCGTTCGGGCCGTTGTAGATGACCCAGCGCGAGGCGGGGTTCTTCTTGCCGCGATAATAGACGTTGCCGGCCTCGTCGGTGCCGACCTTCTCGCCATGACGCCGGGTCCACAGACCCGTGCCCCACGTCGCACCGTTCCACCAGGTAAAGGTTCGCGCCAGAAATCCCATCGCCGCGCCTCCTGCCCCGTTGATCGGCGGGGCGCAAGTCTCGCGTCAGTGCTGCCAGCTGACCTTGTCGCCTTCCTTGAGGCCGAGTTCTGCTGCTCGCCCGCCGGCAATCTCGAGCACGGCGGAGACGGGATCGACGGAGGGAACCGGATCCAACGACATCGGCGTCGTATTCGCGGCGATTCGGCCGATCTTCCCGTCCGGACCGATGAAGACCATGTCGAGCGGGATCAGCGTGTTCTTCATCCAGAACGCGACCTCGCTCGGGGGATCGTAAGGAAAGATCATGCCCCGATCGGGCGGCACCGAGCGGCGGAACATCATCCCCGTCTCCTGCTGCTCCGGAGTCGCGGCGACTTCGACCGTGAAGCGATGGTCGCCGTTGGCCGAATGAATTGTCAGGGGAGTGGTCATCAGTCCGGTCTGCGCTCCGGCCCGCACTTCAGCGGCGGTCGGGGTTTGCGGGCTGCACGCCGCGCTCGCGACCGCCAGCGCCACGCCGAGTCGGATCAGAGACCGCCGTCGCGAAGTTCGGTTGCCGTCAGGCCCTTGCCGCTGGACGCGATTCGCGCCTGAAGCCGTTGCCCGGGCTGGAGGTCTCCGAGATGCGACTGACGCACCGTTTCCATGTGCACGAACACGTCTTCGCCTTCCGCTCCCAGGCGGTTGACGAAGCCATAACCCCTCACGCGGTTGAACCATTTGACCTCCACCGGCTCGAACTCGCCGGCCGCATCGGCAAGCGACTTGCGGTCGGCGCGCTCGGCCGCGGGAATGGACGAGCGCGGCTGCTGCGGCAAGGCCGACGACAGGTCGATCGCAATCACTTTCTTCGCTTGGAGCCCACGGTCGAGCCGAACCGGAACGCACTCGATGGTCGCGCCTTCGGGAACGCTCCGGCGGCCGTGCTCGCGAAGCACGCTGAAGTGGAGCAGGATATCGCCCTCCAGCTCATCGCTGACGAGGAAGCCGAAGCCGCGCGTCGCGTCGAACCATTTCACTTGTCCGGTGACGGCGGCCATTTCGGGCGCGGCGACGCCCTCGTCCGAAGGCAGTTCGGTCCGAGCCTCTCCCCCAGAGGGCCTGGCGCTGGAACGCGGCACGTCTTTTAATAGCATTGGGCCCCAGTGTCGGCAAACCGACTTTACTTCAAGAAAAACTGCAATTCTTCGGGGTCGACGGCCTCGCCCGCGGCCATTCCGACAAGCGCTTGAGCAAGCGCGAAATCATGGCCGGCGCGGACCATCGCGGCGAGCGCCTTCTGGCGGCCCCTGGGATCGGGCGTGCTGACTGCGAACGGTCCGATCCGCCGCCGCTCGGCGAAGCGAATCGCTGCCGAAACCGCTTCCGCTTCGGCGAGCTCAAGCGCGGCTTCGCTGTCCGGCTGATCGACTCCGGCGAGACGAAGCGCGGCGGTCAGCCGGCGTTTGCCGTAACCGCGTCCGCTCAAAGCGCGCGATTTCGCCACGGCATAAGCGGCATCGTCGATATAACCGAGCTCGGCGAACCGCTCGGCGATCGCCGCGACGTCCGCTTCGCGCTGACCCTGCCACCCGCGTTCGCGGATTTTGCGTCGCAGGTATGTGGTCAGCTTGGCGCGCGTCGTCGCGAACCGGCCGACATAGCGCAGCGCGAGCTCATCGAGTTTTGCCTCGTCGAGCGGCGAGGGCGCCCTGCGGCTGTTCAACGGTGCCATTGCGCCGTTTTTGTGCCACAGTCGCCGCCCATTCAGGAAGCCGGCTGCAACAGCGGTCCAAAATAGCGTGCACAATAGTGAAGGATGACGGCGTGCTCGATCGCAACGCCACGGCCGAAACCGAGCTTGCCCCACCGGGCGCGACCCCGACCCTCGACACGCTTGCGCGACGCCTGGCCGACTTCGGCACGCTCGGAGCCGCGCTCGATTATGCCGCGACGGGCAAGCGCGGGTTGAATTTTCACGACGCGCGGGGATCGCTGACCCGGGCTTATGGCTTTGCCGAGTTGCGTCGCGATTCACTGGCTCACGCTCGGCGGTTCATCACGCTCGGCATCGAGCCCGGCGACCGCATCGCGTTGATCGCGGAAACCGGACCCGACTTTGCCGCCTGCTTTTTCGGCGCGGTTTATGCCGGCGCGTGGCCGGTTCCGCTGCCGCTCCCGACCAGCTTTGGCGGCCGCGACGCTTATGTCGCTCAGCTTCAGGTCCAGCTCGACAGCTGCGCTCCGACATTGTTCCTGTTTCCTGCCGAGCTCACCGGCTTCTGCCGGGACGCCGCGATCGCCCGGGGCGTGGACGGCCGGGATTGGGAAAGCCTCGCCGCCGTCGCGCAAGCTGACGTCGCGCTTCCATCGGCCACGCCCGACGACATCGCTTATCTGCAATATTCGAGCGGCTCGACCCGCTTCCCGCACGGAGTCGCCGTCACGCACCGCGCGTTGCTCGACAATCTTCGCGCACACGGCATCGGCCTGGAGATCAGGGACAGCGACCGCTGCATCTCCTGGCTTCCCTGGTACCATGACATGGGATTGGTCGGTTGCCTGCTTTCGCCGGTTTCGCTGCAGATCTCGGTCGATTATCTGAAGACCGAGGATTTCGCGCGCCGGCCGCTCGCCTGGCTCGACATGATCACCCGCAACCCCGGCACCAGCTGCAGCTATTCGCCGACCTTCGGATACGACATCTGCGCGCGGCGCATGTCGTCGCAGACCCGGGCCGCCGACCGTTTCGACCTCTCCCGCTGGCGCATCGCCGGCAACGGTGCGGATATGATCCGCCCCGACGTCATGCAGGCGTTCGTCGACTGCTTTGCCGAGGCGGGCTTCGAGGCTTCGGCCTTCTGCCCGAGCTACGGCCTCGCGGAAGCGACCCTGGCCGTGTCGCTGATGCCGCCCGGCGAAGGCATCCGGCTCGAGCTGGTCGAGGAGAAGGAGCTTTCCGGCGCCGAGCCCGACGACGAGGAGCGGCCGCGCCGCTACCGCGCGGTGGTCAATTGCGGCAAGGCGGTGACCGGCATGGAAATCGAGATCCGCGGCGGTGACGGAACACCCCTCCCCGACCGCGGCATCGGCAAGGTCTACGTCCGCGGCACGTCGGTCATGCACAGCTATTTCCGCGACGAGGAATCGACCGCCGCCTGCCTCAGCGCCGACGGTTGGCTCGATACCGGCGACATGGGCTATCTGTCGGGCGGCTACATTTTCATCGTCGGCCGCGCCAAGGACATGATCATCATCAACGGCCGCAACCACTGGCCGCAGGACATCGAATGGGCGGTCGAGCAGCTGCCCGGCTTCAAGTCCGGCGACATCGCGGCCTTCGCCATCACCGGGCATTCCGGCGAGGAAACTCCTGCGGTGCTGGTCCACTGCCGGGTGTCCGACCCGCATGAACGCGGCCGGCTGCGCGACGACATCCGTGAGCGGGTTCGAGCGATCACCGGGATCAGCCCGGTGGTCGAGCTCATCCCGCCGCGCACCTTGCCCCGCACCAGCTCGGGCAAATTGTCGCGGACCAAGGCGCGGTCGCTCTACCTGTCCGGCGAGATCCAGCCCTACGACATCGCCGCCTGACCAAGGGCCATCGCGGTGCTATGGCGCGCCACCATGCGCGCTCATGACAATGTCCTCGACCTGATCGGCAACACGCCGCTCGTGCGCCTGCGCAAGGCGTCCGAGGAGACCGGCTGCACGATCCTCGGTAAGTGCGAGTTCCTCAACCCGGGCCAGTCGGTCAAGGACCGCGCCGCTCTGTTCATCATCCAGGACGCGCTCCGCCGCGGCGAGCTTCGGCCGGGCGGCGTGGTGGTCGACGGGACCGCCGGCAACACCGGGATCGGCCTCGCCATGGTCGCCAACGCGCTCGGCATGCGCACGGTGATCGTCATTCCCGAAACCCAGACCCAGGAGAAGAAGGACACGCTCCGAGCGCTCGGCGCCGACTTGGTCGAAGTCCCTGCGGTCCCCTACCGCAACCCCAACAATTACGTGAAGGTCTCGGGCCGGATGGCCGAACGGCTCGCCCGGTCGGAACCGAACGGCGCGATCTGGGCCAACCAGTTCGACAATGTCGCCAACCGCCAGGCCCACGTCGAGACGACCGGCCCCGAGATCTGGGACCAGACCGCGGGCAAGGTCGACGGGTTCATCTGCGCGGTCGGGACCGGCGGGACGCTCGCCGGAGTGGCGACCGCGCTGCGCGAGCGCAACCCGACGATCGCGATCGGCCTCGCCGATCCGCCCGGCGCCGCGCTGCACAGTTACTACACGACCGGCGAGCTCAAGGCCGAAGGCAGCTCGATTACCGAAGGCATCGGCCAGGGCCGGATCACCGCCAACCTCGAGGGGCTGAGCGTCGACCATGCCTTCCAGATCCCGGATTCGGAATCGGTCCCCGTCTGCTTCGACCTGCTCGAGCACGAAGGGCTGTGCATGGGCCCGTCGTCGGGCGTCAACGTCGCCGGCGCCATCCGCCTCGCCCGCGAACTCGGCCCCGGACGGACGATCGTCACCATCCTTGCCGACTACGGCACGCGCTATCAGTCCAAGCTGTTCAACGCCGAGTTCCTGCGGTCGAAAGGCCTGCCGGTGCCCGCCTGGCTCGACCGGACGGAGCCTGTCGCCCCCGACTTCGTTGACGTCGAAACGGTTTAGGTGCGAAACAAAGATCGCAGGAGTCGGACATGACCGGAATCCTTAACAAGTTCCACGTCGAGCACGGTCTCTACGGCGCCAAGGTGATGGCCCGGACGCTCCAGCTCAGCCCCGATTGCAAGGACGATCGCGAGATCGACGGGGCGATCCAGCTGCTCAAGGACGATCTCGACGCCTGCGCTCGGGAAATGAAGCGCCGTCTCGAGGTCGACCGGCGCGGCGCGCTGTTCGAGGGCTGGCCCTCGGCCAAGGACGACGCGCTCGGCGCCTGATCGAGGCGCTCGCCCGAACATTCGACTCACGGCCGTTTCCTGTTATGGCGCCGCCGTTCCGTACACCGACGTTCCAACCGAATTGACCGGGGAGGCTCGAATGACCCTACGCATTGGTTCCACCGCGCCCGATTTCGAGGCGGACACCACCCAGGGACGAATTCGCTTCCACGACTGGCTCGGCGACAGCTGGGGGATCCTGTTCTCGCATCCCAAGGACTTCACCCCGGTGTGCACCACCGAGCTCGGCTATCTCGCCAGGCTCCAGCCCGAGTTCGACAAGCGCAACACCAAGGTGATCGGCCTGTCGGTCGATCCGGTCGACGACCACAACCGCTGGCTCAACGACGTCGAGGGCTATGGCGGCGCCAAGGTCGAATATCCGATCATCGCCGACCACGATCTCAACGTCTCCAAGCTCTACGACATGCTGCCCGAGGAGGAGCAGGGCACGTCCGAGGGCCGGACCGCGGCGACCAATCAGACGGTCCGCACCGTCTACGTCATCGGCCCCGACAGGCAGATCAAGGCGACGCTCAACTACCCG
>JBJMUB010000051.1:0-10761 GCA_045811385.1 Sphingomicrobium sp.
CGGCGAGATCTTGTGATCGTCGGAGAGCACCAGGCCCGGCGTCTTCTGCAGGCGCAGGCAGGCCTCCTTCATGATCTTCGTCGACTGCCGCATCTCCTCCATCCGGCAGAGGTAGCGGTCATAGCAGTCGCTGTTGGTGCCGATCGGAATGTCGAAGTCCATCCGGTCGTAGACCTCGTACGGCTGCGAACGGCGGAGGTCCCACGGGAGGCCGGCGGCGCGGATCATCGGACCCGAGAAACCCCAGGCGATGGCGTCCTCCTTGCTGACCACGCCAATGTCGACGTTGCGTTGCTTGAAGATGCGGTTGTCGGCGACGAGGCTGATCGCGTCCTCGAACAACTTCAGACGGACATCGAGCCAGTCGCCGAGATCGACCAGCATCTTCTCCGGCAGATCGTAGCGAACGCCGCCCGCGCGGAAGTAATTGGCGTGCATGCGCGCGCCCGACGCCCGCTCGTAGAATTGCAGCGTGTCCTCGCGCACCTCGAACAGCCACAGGTTCGGGGTCATCGCGCCATTGTCGAAGATGTGGCTGCCGATCTGCAGCAGATGGTTGGAGATGCGGGTCAGCTCCGCCATCAGTACGCGGATATATTGGGCGCGGAGCGGCACCTCGAGCCCCATCAATTTCTCGATGGCGAGGACGAAAGTGTGCTCCATGCACATCGGAGAGCAATAATCGAGCCGGTCGAAGTAGGGCAGCGCCTGGGCGTAGGTCTTATATTCGATCAGCTTCTCGGTGCCGCGGTGGAGGAAGCCGACGTGCGGGTCGACCCGCTCGACGATCTCGCCGTCGAGGTCCATGATCAGCCGCAGCACGCCGTGCGCCGCCGGGTGCTGCGGGCCGAAGTTGATCGTGTAATTGGCGATCGCGTCGTCGCCGGCGTCGCTCGGATGGCCGAGCGGCTCGCCGAGGGCGCCGCCGCGCCCGCCCCCGCCGACGCTGACCCGCACCTTGCGCGTATTCGGCTGAGCATCGCCGGGTTCGGCGAACAGATCCGCGGTGCGGGTGTCGCTCACGACTTGCCGCCCCGCGGCTTTTTGCTGACTTCGCTCTTCGCCTTGGCCGAGCGCGGCTTGCGCGCCTCCCTGGTCGACTGGGCATCGGCCGGCTTGCCCGCACCGGTGTCCGCGGGCTTGTCGGTGGTCTTGGAAGTTCCTGCAGGAGTCTTCACATTTTCCGGTTGCTTGCCCGCCGCCGGCGGCGCGGGAGACGGCGCTCCGGCCTGTTCCGGAGCGGCCTTCTCGTCGCCGGGAAGCACATATTCCGGGCCGTCCCACGGCATCAGGAAGTCGAACGTGCGGAAGTCCTGCGGCAGCTGGACCGGCTCGTAGACGACCCGCTTCTCGGCTTCGGAATAGCGCAGCTCGATATGGCCGGTCAGCGGGAAGTCCTTGCGCTGCGGATAGCCCTCGAACCCGTAGTCGGTGAGAATCCGCCTGAGGTCCGGATTGCCGGCGAAGCCCACGCCGTACATGTCGAACACCTCGCGCTCGAGCCAGCCGGCGACCGGCCACAGGCCCGTGACGCTCGGCACCGGCGTGTTCTCGTCGGTCGCGACATGCACCCGCACGCGGTGGTTCCTGGTCAGCGAGAGCAGGCAATAGACGATCTCGAACCGTTCGGGCCGGTCGGGGTAATCGACCCCGGCGATCTCCATCAGCTGCTGATACTCATGTTCGTCGCGCAGCGCCGTCAGCACTGCGATCAAATCGTCGCGCGCAACGTCGAACGCAGTCTCCAGCCCCGGCCGCGGCTTGGCCCTGGCAAGCTTGGCGAGCGCCGCCGGGGCGTCGGCGTAGCGCGGGACATGCAACGCAACCGTCACCGCTCGATCGTCCCTTCGCGGCGGATTTTCCGCTGCAGCTGTAGGATGCCGTAGAGCAGCGCCTCCGCGGTCGGCGGGCAGCCAGGGACGTAGATGTCCACGGGCACGATCCGGTCGCAGCCTCGGACCACCGAGTAACTGTAGTGGTAATAACCGCCGCCGTTGGCGCAGCTGCCCATCGAGATGACGTAGCGCGGCTCGCTCATCTGGTCGTATACCCGGCGCATCGGCGCGGCCATCTTGTTGCACAGGGTCCCGGCGACGACCATCACGTCCGACTGGCGCGGGCTGGCGCGCGGCGCGGCGCCGAACCGCTCCAGATCGTAGCGCGGCATGTTGACGTGGATCATCTCGACCGCACAGCAGGCGAGGCCGAAGGTCATCCACCATAAGGAACCGGTCCGCGCCCAGGTGAACAGATCCTCGGCGGTGGTGACCATGAAGCCCTTCTCGTCGAGGTTGCGGCGGAGCTCCTCGAGGTGCTTGCGGTCGATGTCCCCGGGAACCAGGCCGGCGAGCCGCGCCAGCTCCTCCTCGGTCGGCATCGGGTCTTCGTCGGGGCGGAGCATCACTCCCATTCGAGCGCCCCCTTCTTCCACGCGTAAGCAAGGCCGAGGCCGAGCTCGATCAGGAACACGACCATCGCTCCCCAGCCGGTCCAGCGCGTGAAGTCGAGGCTGACCGCCCACGGGAACAGGAAGGCCGCCTCGAGGTCGAACACGATGAACAGGATCGCGACCAGGTAGAAGCGGACGTCGAACTCGGCGCGGGCGTCGTCGAACGCCGGGAAGCCGCATTCATATTCGCTGAGCTTGGCCGCGTCCGGCTTATGCGCCCCGGTCAGGCGCGCGACGAGCATCGGTAAGGCGACAAAGCCGGCGGACAGGCCGACGGCGATGATCAGGAACAGCAGGATCGGCAGGTAGCCGGCGGCAACGCTTGCCAAAGGGGAAAACTCCGAAAGGCGCGAATTTGCCGGGGCTTTAGGCCAGCGGATTGCGGTGAGCAACCATCGCAGGACCCCATTGACAGGCGGCTGTCGCGCGAACAGCTTTGGCGCTCAATTGGGGGAAGTTCGCCACATGCATTCGCTCAGATTTGCCGGGGCGCTCCTGCTCCTGTCCGCGGCCTCCTCGGCCGAGGCGCAAATGGTCCGTGCCCAGGACCCGCAATCGATCGTCAAGGCGATGCAGGGCAGCGGCTATACCGCGGAGCTCACCGCCGACCAGACCGGCGATCCGATGATCCGCAGCGCGGCCGGAGGCACGAATTTTCAACTGCTGTTCTACAATTGCACCAACCACCGCGAGTGCGCGACGGTCCAATTCCACGTCGGCTACGACCTGAAGACTTCGCCGTCGCTCGAATCGATCAACGAGTGGAACCGGACCCAGCGCTTCGGCAGCGCTCATCTCGACAAAGAGAATGATCCGATTCTGGAGATGGACGTGGACCTCGACGACGGCGGCCTCAGCCCGCTGCTGTTCATCGACAATGTCGAATTCTGGACCAGCGCGATGGGCCGGTTCGAGAAGCACATCGGATTTTCGAACTAGCGTTCGCGCTACTTCGGAGTGCAGTTCCGGCCCATCGGTATGGCGAGGATCTGCGCGCCCGCGCGTCGAACGGTTTCGCCTTTTCCAATCCGTTCCCAGCCGGAATCCGAAACCACCAACACCCGCTTGCCGTCGAACGCGATCTGGGTCGGGTCGGTCAGAGTGAGTCCCTCGACCAGCTCGTCGCGCTGGATTCCTCCCGGTCGCAGGCGGATCCGCCAGATCCGCGCTGGCGCGCTGCCGTTAAAGACGCCGAGGTAGCTGTCGCCGCAGCGGACGAGCCCGTCGATCCCGACCGCCGGATTGCCGTCCTGCCGCGGCAGCCAGGTGGTCGCGGTCGACTTGAGGTCGATCCGGCCGATCCCGCGGGCGTAATCGGCGACGATCAGCTCTGTGCCGGACGGCGTCAGCGCCGTTCCCTGAGCGCTCCGCCCGTCGCCCGGCCGGTTGACCGCGCGCAGGCCCAGCCGGCGCGGCAGGAGCGACCAGACGAGGCCGTTCTGGCTGTCGCTCACGAAAATGCCGCTCTGCGACGCGAAGACGTCGCCCGGGTGGAACGGCATCTTAGCAGGCGCGAACCGGCCGCGGATCTGGCCCAGGCGATTGATCGCGACCAACGCTCCGCGGTCGCACTTGGCGATCCCAGCGACGTCCGGGCAATCGGCCGCCACCCACAGCAGCTTGCGCCCCCAGTCGAACGCAATTCCAAGCGGGTGCAGGCCTTCGGGCAGCGTCGCGATCGTCCGGCAAGTCCGCACGCAGGCGAGGATCTGGCGGTCGAGGACGCTCGACACGTAGATCGCCGAGCCGTCTGTCGCGACGCCCTCGACCAGCCGGTGCTGCGGCGGCACGGTGATGACCGCCTGCGGCTGAGCGACGGCAGCGGCGGCGGCAATCATCGCGCCGATCACCGGAGCGCTTCCGCGACCAGCTTCTGAAGCTTGGAATGGATCGCCGCCGACCCCGCGACATATTCGCGCCGCTCGAACGACCGGTCGGACCCGCGATAATCGGTCACGAACCCGCCGGCTTCCTTGACCAGCAGGACACCGGCGGCTGTATCCCAGACGTCGAGATCGTCTTCCCAGAAGCCATCCATCCGGCCCGCGGCGACCCAGGCCAAGTCGAGCGCGGCCGAACCGAAGCGCCGGACTCCCGACACCTGCGGCCCGATCGCCGCGTAAATCTTCGCCCACCGCGCCGCGTCGCCGCGCCCGCAGTGCGGAATCCCGGTCCCGATCAGGCTTTCGTTGAGGTCGCGCCGACCCGACACCCTAAGGCGCGCTTCGTTCAGCCAGGACCCGCGCCCCTTTTCCGCCCAGAAGCCCTCGTCGGTCAGCGGCTGATAGACCAGCCCCTGCGTGATCTCGGTCCCGCCGCCGGACTTCTTCTCCTCGACTGCGATCGAAATGGCGAACTGGGGGACTCCGTGGAGGAAGTTGGCGGTCCCATCCAACGGATCTACAATCCACCGCGGCTTGTCGGGATTGCCGTCGATCGCCCCGCCCTCCTCGAGGAGCATGCCCCAATCCGGACGCGCGTTGCGAAGCTCCTCGACGATGGTCTGTTCGGCGCGCTTGTCGGCCATCGAGACGAAGTCGGCCGGCCCCTTGCGGCTGACCTGCAGCTGCTCGACCTCGCCGAAGTCGCGCCGAAGCCGCGGCGCCGCTTTCCGCGCGGCGCGGGTCATGACGGTGATCAGGCCGGAATGGGCGACCATCTAATCAGTCCGCCCGGCGGACATATTCCCGGTTGTAGACGTCGACCACGATCTTGGTCCCAGCGGTAATGTGCGGCGGCACGAGCACCTTGACGCCATTGTCGAGCACCGCCGGCTTGTAGCTCGAGCTCGCGGTCTGGCCCTTCACCACCGCGTCGGCCTCGACGATCGTCGCTTCGACCTGGTCGGGCAGCTGAACGCTGATCGGCTTCTCGTTGTACAGCTCCATGACGACATCCATGCCGTCCTGGAGAAAGTCGCCGGCATCGCCGAGGAGGTCGGCGGGAAGACTGATCTGTTCGTAATTGTCCTTGTCCATAAACGTCAGCATGTCGCCGTCGTGGAACAGGAACTGGAAGTCCTTCGTGTCGAGCCGCACGCGTTCGACCGTCTCGGCGGAGCGGAAGCGGACGTTGGTCTTGCGGCCGTCGATGAGGTTTTTCATCTCAACCTGCATATAAGCGCCGCCCTTGCCCGGCTGGGTGTGCTGGATCTTCACCGCGCGCCAGATGCCGCCTTCATATTCGATGATGTTGCCGGGACGAATGTCCACGCCGCTGATCTTCATGATGCCAATAGCCCTAACAGCCGTTCGGGCTGAGCTTGTCGAAGCCCTGCAGTTTCTTGAAGGCAGGACAGCCCTCGACACGCTCAGGGCGAACGGTAAGTGTTCCGTTGAAGGACGCGCTCCTAGCGGCCGGCCCGGTTTCCGGCAAGCAGCGGGTAGGGGTTGATCGGGGTGCCGTGCCACCAGCGCTCGCCCGGAGCCATCCGGTTGACCGCGAAATGGAGGTGCGGGCCGGCCGCGCTGGCGTCGCCGGTATGGCCGACCTGGGCGATCACCTGGCCGCGCTTGAGCTGCTGCCCTTCGTGAAGCCCCGGCGCGTAGGCCGACAGATGGGCATAATAATAGACCCAGTTCCGGTCGACCGAGCGCTCGTAGATGGTGAGCCCGCCGCGGACGCTGTTGAACAGTTTCTCGACCGTTCCGTCGGCGGCGGCGATCACCGGCGTGCCCTCCGCGGCCATGATGTCGATCGCGTCGTGGCGGCGGCCCTGTCCGCGCGCTTGGTCGTAGGTGTCCGACAGCTGGTCCTGCCTGATCCCGACCACTGGCACCGCCAGCCCGGCCGGACCGACCACGACCTGCTGCGAAACGACGACCGGCGCCGCCCTGGGCGCGTCGACGGCGACGACGTTGCCGGACCTAATGACGCTCGGCTCGCCCAAGGGCACGAAGTTGTAGAACCAGATCCAGAAGGCGCTGACGACCACCGCGGTCAGCACCGCGGTGAACAAGGCGGTCGCAGCGATCTTCCCCATCCTCGCAACTCTCCCGGGCGGCGGTTGTTCGAGTGCAACGATGCAGGAAACGACTGTTTCCCAGATTCACGTCGGCTGTTCGGGCTGGGTCTACAAGCATTGGCGCGGCCTGCTGTATCCCGAGGGGCTTCCGCAGAAGCGCTGGTTCGAACGTTATTCGGAAGAGTTCGACACGGTCGAGATCAACGCGAGCTTTTACCGCGTCCCGCTTGCGAGCACCTTCGAAGGCTGGCGCGACAAGGCGCCGCGCGGCTTCCACTATGCGATCAAGGTCAATCGTTTCATCACTCACATGAAGAAGCTGCTCAACTGCGAGGATGAGGTCGACCGCTTCATCGCTTTGGCCCGGCCGCTTGGGGACAGGCTCGGGCCGCTGCTCTACCAGCTGCCGCCGAGCCTCCATAAAAGCCTCGACCGGCTCGACGCCTTGCTCGCCCACCTGCCCGCCGACCTCGAGCACGTCGTCGAGTTCCGCCACAAGAGCTGGTACGACGAGGACGTCCTCGCCCTGCTCGACGGCCACGGCGTCGGCTTCGTCACCCACGACCTCAAGGGCCTGAAGTCGCCGCGCTGGGCGAGCGGCCGCACGGCCTATGTCCGCTTCCACGGCACCGCCGGAAAATACCACGGCCGTTACAATGACGAGGCCCTGCTCGATTGGACCGACTGGTGCCTCGAGCAGGCGCGGTCAGGGCGGAGCGTCTGGTGCTATTTCAACAACGACATCCACGGCCACGCGATCGAGGACGCGCGGACGCTGAAGGCGATGGTCAGGCAGATGCGCCGCTAAGCACTTGCTCGAACGCCGCCGCTGCCGCCGCCGGATCGTCCTTGCCCCACACCGCCTGGCAGACGGCGATGAAATCGGCGCCGGCATCGACCAGCGGCTTCGCATTATCCGGAGTGATCCCACCGATCGCGACGCAGGGAATTTCGAACAGGGTCGCCCACCAGCTGAGAATCGGCGGCTGCGGGCGGTAGTTCGAGGGCTTGGTCGTGGTCGGGTAGAAGGCGCCGAAAGCGACATAGTCGGCGCCGTCCTCTCCGGCCTGCATCGCGAGGTGGCGGCTGTCGTGGCAGGTCCGGCCGATCTGTGCCACCGGGCCAAGAAGGGCTCGCGCCTCGCGCACGTCGCCGTCGGACTGTCCGAGATGCACTCCGTCCGCGCCGAGCCGCTTCGCAAGCGCCATGCTGTCGTTGACGATGAACGCGACGTCGGCGTCTGCGCAGATCCGTTGCAGGGGCTCGGCCAGGAGCGCCAGCCGATGCTCGTCGACGTCCTTGACCCGCAACTGGAACGCAGTCGCGACGCCCGGCTCCAGCGCCGCCTTCAGCCGATCGGGAAACGGCCCGCCGACGTCCTGCGGGCTGATCAAATAGAGTTTCGCCGGCGCCGTTCGTTGCGGCGGCGGGAAGTCGACGGGATCGAATTCGTCCACTTATCCCCCCCTGCATTTGCAAGGGAGGGGGACGGCACGCAGTGCGGTGGAGGGGTCTTTGGAGCGGGCAGAAGGCCTCTCCACCAGCTTCGCTGGTCCCCCTCCCCTCGAAATCGAGGGGAGGAAATTCACGCCGGCACCCGCGCCACGGACGCCTCGTAAATCTCGTCGATCGCGGTGCCGAGCGTCCGGTTGAACTCTTCGTCGCTCTGCTGGGCGCGGAGGTCGGACAGGAGCGCGCGGCTGAAGCTCGCGATCATGCCCGGGTTCTTGGCCAGCTCGCGGCATGCGTCAGCGCGGCTGAACCCGCCCGACAGCGCGACGACTCGCAGGACCTTGGGATGCTCGATCAGCGGCTGGAACAGCCCAGCCTCGGCCGGAATCGACAGCTTCAGCATTACTCGGTCGTCGATCGCCTCGAGATTCTTCAAAATCTCCTCGAGCAGAATGCGGTCCGCCGCATCGCGCTCCGGGCTCTTGATGTTCACCTCCGGCTCGATGATCGGCACCAGCCCGTGGGCCAGAACTTCGCGCGCCACGTCGAACTGCTGCCTCACCACTGCGGCAATGCCGGCGCGGTTGGCGAGGTTGATCACCGACCGTTCCTTGGTCCCGAACATGCCGAGCTGCTTCGCGCGTTCGAGCAGCCCGGTGAGCTCGGGCATGGGTTTCATCAGCTGCACCCCGTTCGCTTCGGCCTCGAGTCCCTTGTCGATCTTGATGAACGGCACCACGCCCTGATCGATCAGCGCCCGCGGAGTCGGCTTGCCGCCGACCTGCCCGTCCATCGTCCGCTCGAACAGAATCGCGCCGATCACCTTGCCCGAACCGAAGCACGGCGCGCTGATGATCCGCGAACGCATCTGGTGGATCAGGTCGAACATCTCCTCATCGCTGCGCCACGCGCCCTCCTCGATCCCGTAGCCCTTGAGCGCCTTGGGCGTCGATCCGCCTGACTGGTCGAGCGCGGCGATAAAGCCGTCGCCGCGTTCGATTTTCGCGATCATGTCAGAGTGGTTCATGGCTTCCCCGTTTTCAGCGGCCCGGGACCGGCGCCCACGGCGGTCCCTTGAGCTCCAGATTATTCCCTTCCGGGTCGGTGAGATAGATCGACGGACCGTCGCCCTCAGCGCCGTAGCGGGAGACAATCTCGGCTGCGATGTCACGTTCGCGGAGATACGCCAGGATCGCCTCGCCGTTCCACGGCAGTACGCGAAAGCACACATGATCGACGTTGCGGCCTTCCGGACCGGGCGCGGCGCCGCCGGCTTGGCCGAGCTTGCCGTCAATCGGAACGAGGTCGATGAGCGAACGTCCGACCCGCAACTGAAACAGTCCGATCGTTTCCTGCTTCTTCTCCCATCGAGCGCCCAGCACATCGATGTAGAAGTTCGCGACCTTGTCGAGGTTGATAACCCGCAACACGACATGGTCGATGGCCTCGATATTGATCATTGGCGCTCGAGCGCGGCAACGCCTGGCAGCGTGCGCCCTTCCATCCATTCGAGAAACGCCCCGCCCGCGGTCGAGACGAACGTAAAATCGTCAGCGACACGCGCCTGATTGAGCGCGGCGACCGTGTCGCCGCCGCCGGCGACCGAAACCAGCGAGCCCTCCTTGGTCAAGGCCGCCGCGGTCTTCGCCAAAGCGACCGTCGCCGCTTCGAACGGTGGAGTCTCGAAAGCTCCCAATGGTCCGTTCCACACCAGCGTACGGCACGTCTTCAGCACATCGCCGAGCGCCTCGACCGCGGCCGGACCGACGTCGAGGATCATCTCGTCGGCCGCGACTTCATGGACGTTGACCGTCCGGACGCCCGACGGATTGGCCGCGAACTGCCTCGCCACGACCACGTCGTACGGCAGATGGATCGTGGAGCCGGCGGCCTCAGCGCGGCCGAAAATGGCCTCGGCCTCGCCGGTCAGCTCATGCTCGCAGAGGGACTTCCCAACGTTCACCCCGCGCGCCGCGAGAAAGGTGTTGGCCATGCCGCCGCCGATGATCAGATGGTCAACCTTGCCGACCAGGTGGCCGAGCACCGCTAGCTTGGTCGAGACCTTGGCGCCGCCCACGACCGCCGCGACCGGCCGCTCGGGATTGCCGAGCGCGCGCTCCAGCGCCTTGAGCTCCGCCTCCATCGCACGGCCGGCATAGCTCGGCAGGAAGTGCGTGATGCCCTCCGTGGACGCATGCGCCCGGTGAGCGGTCGAGAAGCTGTCGTCGACATAATGGTCGCCGAGCGCGGCCATGGCCTTGGCCAGCTCGGGATCGTTCTTCTCCTCGCCGAGGTGGAAGCGCGTGTTCTCGAGGATTCCGATGTTGCCGGGCAGCATGGTTGTTATCGCCCGCTCCGCCTCGGGACCCACGCAATCCTCGATGAATCGCACCGATCGGCCGGTCAGCCGGTGCAGCGGCAGCACCAGCTGAGCCGTCGACATATCGGGGCGGGTCTCGCCCTTGGGTCGCCCGAAATGCGACAGCAGCAGGACGATCGCGCCGCGGTCGCTGAGCTCGAGGACCGTCGGCAGCATCGCCCTCAGACGCGTATCGTCGGTGACCTTTGCGCCGTCCATCGGCACGTTGAGGTCGACCCGGACCAGCACCTTTTTGCCGGTCAGATCCTCCGGCAGATCGTCGAGGGTCCTAAAGTCCGGCACTTATCCCAGCTTGGCCATCGCGCAGGCGGTGTCGACCATGCGGTTCGAGAAGCCCCATTCATTGTCGTACCAGCTGACCACGCGCACCAGCTTGCCCTCCAGGACGGCGGTCTCGAGGCTGTCGACCGTCGAGCTGGCGCTGGTGTGCATGAGGTCGATCGAGACCACCGGCTCATTGGTGTAGTCGAGGATGGCCTTGAGGCGGCCGCTCTCCGACGCCGCTTTGAGGATCTG
>JBJMUB010000052.1:0-28006 GCA_045811385.1 Sphingomicrobium sp.
GGACGGCCCACGGCGTGAAGAAGCTACTGGAAACCGGCAGCCGCGGCATGCCCTCGCTCGTGACTTCGCCTCGGCTCGCAATCATCACTTACGTGCGTCCCACCGATGCGAGCGGTCGTGAGATCAATGTCTCGCCAGGACCTGTCCGCTGGACGTATTCGGGTGAGCGGTTCGTCTCTCGATAAGAAAAGGGCGCCGGAATCGCTCCCGACGCCCTCCCGATTTCGCTAACCCGTGAGGCCTAAGCCGCCTTCTTCTCCAGCGCGCCTTTCGCCTGGGCGATGATGGCGCTGAACGCCTCGGCCTCGTGCATCGCGATGTCGGCGAGCACCTTGCGGTCGAGGGTGATGCCGGCGAGGTTCAGCGCGTGGATGAACTGGCCGTAGGTCAGCCCCTCGGCGCGGACCGCGGCGTTGATGCGCTGGATCCACAGAGCGCGGAAGCTCCGCTTCTTCACCTTGCGGTCGCGGTAGGCATATTGCCCGGCCTTCTCGACCGCCTGGCGGGCGATCCGGATGGTGTTCTTGCGGCGGCCGTAATAGCCCTTCGCATTGTCGAGGATGCGCTTGTGCTTGGCGCGGGTGGTTACACCCCGTTTGACGCGTGCCATGTGTCCGGCCTCCTTACTTCAGGCCGTACGGGGCCCAGGCCTTGACGCGCGCCGTATCGGCGTCGGCGAGGATCTCTGTGCCGCGGTTCTGGCGGATGTACTTGGCGTTGTGGCTGATCAGCCGGTGGCGCTTGCCAGCGACCCCGTGCTTGATCTTGCCGGTCGCCGTGAGCTTGAAGCGTTTCTTGACGCCGCTCTTGGTCTTCAGCTTGGGCATTTTCGTCTCCTTGGTGTCCTTGCGGACGCGACGTTATCCAACCGCCACGGCATGCCTGTTGGCCGGGCCATTGGTTTTTCCACCAATCTGGAAAGCGCGGCGCTATACGGACGCGCCCCACCATTGGCAAGGAGCTGAGTCGATGGACCGCACCGACAACCAGGGACCGAGCGGCGGGATCACGCCGCACATCACCATCCGCGACCGCCGCGCGGCCGAAGCGATCGAATTTTACAAGAAAGCGTTCGGCGCCGAGGAGCAGATGCGCCATCCGACCGACGACGGCCGCCTGATGCACGCGCACCTCAAGATCAACGGCGGGTCGCTGATGCTTCACGACGATTTCCCCGAGCATATGGGCGGACCGGCGCAGCCGTCGGCCAGCCTCGTGCTGCATCTCGACGTGGCCGACGCGGATTCGGCGTGGCAGCGGGCGCTCGACGCCGGCGCGCAAGTGCGCTTCGAGCTCGCCGACCAGTTCTGGGGCGACCGCTACGGTCAGGTCAGCGATCCGTTCGGCTTCATCTGGTCGATCGGAGCGCCGGTCAAGCAGGCGCAGCACGCCGACGAGACCGCCTCGACCGCGGCCTGATCACCAGGGCTCGCTCGACCCGTCGCGCTTGTAGAAGCCGCCGGACTGCTCGGGGGTAAGGCCGGCGATCACCCGGCGCAGGTCGCCGACGCTCTCCTCGGGCGAGGTCGGCGCGTTGCGGCCGCCCATGCGCGTCCGCACCCAGCCCGGGTCGAGCACCGCGGCGATGACGCCCAGCGGCTTCACCTCGAACGCCAGTTGGCGCCACGCCATGTTCAGGGCCGCCTTCGACGCGCGGTACGGAACGTAGCCGCCCGAGCTTTGCGCGATGCTGCTGAGGCCGCTGGTAATCGCGACCATCGTTCCGCGCGCTTCGGCCACTCGGTCCAGAACCGACCGCGCAAGCAGGTAGGGCGCGACGCTGTTGGTGACCATCATCTCGCTCCACGCGCGGCCGTCCTCGGCGCTGCTCGCGCGCTCCGGCTTCCACGTGCCGGCGTTGGCGATGAGCAGGTCGAGCCGGTCGCCGATCCGCTCGCCGAACGACACGACCGCGTCGAGATCGCGCATCTCGAGCTGCTCGACCCGGACTTTGAGGGCGTTGAGGTCATCGGCTTCAGACGGGTCGCGGGCCGTTGCCACGACGTGCCAGCCGTCGCGCGAATATTGCCGGGCGAACTCGAGGCCGATGCCGCGGTTGCCACCGGTGATCAGGACCGAAGGCATGCTCTCCCAACCCGCGTCATGCTGAACTTGTTTCAGCATCCATGGCGGGGGCGTATCGCGTCGCTCTCAATAATGGATCCTGAAACAAGTTCAGGATGACGATCAGGCGCCGGCCATTGCGACGGCCAGGCCGCCCGGCTCGCTCGAACGAAGCAACTCGGTCGACCGCGCCGAGCCGTCGAGCCACGCGCGCCACTGCGGCGGCGTCAGAAGCGCGATCTGGCGGTTGTGATAGGGCGCGATGTCCTCGCCCGGCGGAACGGTGAGCAGGGTGAACGCCTCGCCGACCGCGGCATCGTCGCGCAGCACTCCAGCGATCGCGAAATCGCCCGCCGGGCGGAACCGCCAGCAGGTCTTTCGCTTCGCCTTCGGGTCCTCGGGCGCGGTGAATTCGTAGAAGCTGTCGGCGAGCACCAGGCAGCGGTCCTTGGCGAACTCGCGCCCGTCCGAGCGCATGTTGAACACCGGCTTGCCGTTCGGCGCCGGCCACGACCAGCGGCGCTCGACCAGCTCGGCCTCGCCGCGCTCGCGGCTCCAGCGCACGATCGGCGCGCGTTCGGTGATGCGCACGTCGCGCGGCTGGAAATTGGGGATGCCTTCGGGGAAAGTGAGCGGAATCTGCAGCTCGGCGAACAGGCGGCGGACCGCGTCGACGCTCTTTTCGAGCTGATAGAGGTTGCACATCGGCTAGTCGAACAGGCTGGAGACGCTGGCCTCGTCGGCAATGCGGCGGATCGCCTCGCCGAGCAAAGGCGCGACGGTCAAGCGGCGGAGCTTGGCGTCCCTGGGATCGGCCTCGCCGCTCCAGATGGTGTCGGTCACGACCAGTTCGCTGAGCTCCGACTTGGACACTCGGGCCGCGGCCGCGCCCGACAGCACGCCGTGGGTGCAATAAGCATAGACCTCGGTTGCGCCCTCCTGCTTCAGCGCCGCGGCTGCGTTGCACAGGGTGCCGGCCGAATCGACGATGTCGTCGACCAGAATGCAGGTGCGGCCCGCGACGTCGCCGATGATGTTCATCACCTCCGACTCGCCGGCTTTCTCGCGGCGCTTGTCGACGATCGCCAGCGGGGCGTTGTTGAGCCGCTTGGCGAGCCCGCGGGCGCGGACCACGCCGCCGACGTCGGGCGAGACGACCAGCAGGTCGCGGTTGGCGAAGCGGGCGTGAATGTCGGCCGCGATCACCGGAGAGGCGAAGAGGTTGTCGGTCGGGATGTCGAAAAAGCCCTGGATCTGGCCGGCGTGGAGGTCGATCGAGAGGACCCGGTTGGCGCCCGCGGTGGTGATCAGATTGGCGACCAGCTTGGCCGAGATCGGGGTCCGCGGCCCCGGCTTCCGATCCTGGCGGGCATAGCCGAAATAAGGGACGACGGCGGTGATCCGCTTGGCCGACGCGCGCCTGAGCGCGTCGATGCAGATCAGCAGCTCCATGAGGTTGTCGTTGGCCGGGTAGCTGGTCGACTGGACCACGAACACGTCCTCGCCGCGGACGTTCTCGTTGATCTCGACGAAAATCTCCTCGTCGGCGAAGCGGCGCACGCTCGCCTCGGTCAAGGGTATCTCGAGATAGTCGGAAATCGACTGGGCCAGCGGCAGGTTGCTGTTCCCGGCGAGCAATTTCATGTGATGGTTCCCCGTCGCTGGACGGGCTTTAGCGACGGAAGGCTAAATCCGTAAACACCCGTTCGTCCTGAGCCTGTCGAAGGACTGCCTTTTTCTGGGCCTGGAGCAGGACAGGGCTTCGACAACCCCGTGGCAAACACGAGGCCGAACGGTATGAGGCGCGGATGACCGACCGCCTCAGAATTGCGTTCGCCCAGATGAACCAGCGGGTCGGCGACCTCGACGGCAATGCTGCGGCGATGCTCGCGGTGCGGCGCAGGGCCGCGGCCCAAGGGGCGGAGCTGCTGCTGTGTCCTGAACTGCAGCTGGTCGGCTATCCGCCCGAGGACCTGGTCCTGAAGCCCGAGTTCGTGCGCCGGACGATGGAATCCGCCGAGCGGCTGGTCGACGCCACCGCTGAGCCGGGCCCGGCGATGCTGATCGGCACCATCATCAACGAGGGCGGGGTCAACTATAATGCCGTCCTGCTCGCCGACGGTGGCCGGGTGATCGGCCGGACCCTGAAGCGCGAGCTGCCCAATTACGGCACCTTCGACGAGAAGCGCGTGTTCGCTGCGGGGCCGTTGCCCGAGCCGATCGAGTATAAGGGCGTGAAGCTCGGAGTTCCGATCTGCGAGGACATCTGGCAGGAAGTGGTGTGCAGCCACCTCGCCGAGGCCGGCGCCGAGATGCTGCTCGTGCCCAACGGCAGCCCGTATGAGCTCGACAAGGACGACATCCGCTACCGGCTGGTGCGCAGCCGGGCGGTCCAGGTGGGGCTTCCGATCGCCTACCTCAACCGGGTCGGCGGCCAGGATGAGTTGGTGTTCGACGGCTCGTCGTTCGTCATCCACCCTGACGGCGAGCGGGTCGTCCAGCTGTGCGACTGGGACGAGGCGCTGGTCGTCACCGATTGGGAGCGCACCAGCGAGGGCTGGCGCTGCATGACCCGCGAGAATCATGCGCTCGATGCCTTTCCCGAGGACGTCTACCAGGCGATGGTCGTGGGCCTGCGCGACTATGTCGAGCGCAACGGCTTCCCGGGCGTGATCCTCGGGCTGTCGGGCGGAATCGACAGCGCGCTGTCGGCCGCGGTCGCGGTCGACGCGCTCGGACCCCGGCGCGTGCGCGGCGTGATGCTCCCGTCGAAATATACCAGCGAAGAGAGCCTCGAGGACGCGCGCGAGTGCGCCCGCCTGCTCGGCTGCCGTCATGACGTCGTTTCGATCGCCCCCGCGGTCGACGCCGTCGACGGAATGTTGCCGCAGCTTCAGGGACTTGCGGCGGAGAACGTCCAGGCGCGCCTCCGGATGGTGACCCTGATGGCGCTGTCCAATGCCGGCGGGGAAATGCTCCTCACCACCGGCAACAAGAGCGAGATGAGCGTCGGCTATGCGACGCTCTACGGCGACATGGCGGGCGGCTATTCGGTGCTCAAGGACGCCTACAAGACGACCGTGTTCGCCCTGTCCAAGTGGCGCAATCATAACAAGCCCGACGGCGCGCTCGGCCCCGACGGCCCGGTGATGCCGGCGCGGGTCATCACCAAGCCGCCGACCGCCGAGCTTCGTCCGGGCCAGAAGGACGAGGACAGCCTGCCGCCCTATTCGGTGCTCGATCGCATTCTGGAAGGGCTGGTCGACAAGGAAATGTCGGTGAACGAAGTCGCCACTGCGACCGGCGAGGACATCGCGCTGGTCGCGGACATCGAATCGAAGCTGCTCAAGGCCGAATACAAGCGCCGCCAGGCGCCGCCGGGGGTCAAGATCGGCAGCCGCAACTTCGGCCGCGACCGCCGCTACCCGATCAGCAACTTCTTCCACTCCGGGCCGTCCGTGAAGCTTCCGCGATGAGCCCCAAGGAAAACGTCGTGACGCGGTTCGCGCCGTCGCCGACCGGGCGGCTGCACGCCGGCAACATTCGGGCCGCGCTTCACAACTTCCTGTTTGCCAGGAAGCACGGCGGGACCTTCGTCCTGAGGATCGACGACACCGACCGCGAGCGCTCCACGGCCGAGTTCGACGCGGCGATTCGCGACGACCTCGAGTGGCTCGGCCTCGTTCCGGACAAGGTGGTCCGCCAGTCCGAGCGGTTCGGCCTCTACGAGCGCGAGTTCGATCGGTTGAAGGCGGCGGGGCGGGTCTATGCCTGCTACGAAACCCCCGAGGAGCTCGAGCTTCGCCGCAAGGTCTTGCTCGGGCGGGGCTTGCCGCCGGTGTACGAGCGCAAGGCCGAAGGCGAGCCCGCACCCGCTAGCCGGGCGCCGCACTGGCGCTTCCGGCTCGACCATGATTCCCCGATCGTCTTTCACGACCTCATCCGCGGCGAGCAGAAGTTCGATCCGAAGCTGCTCAGCGACCCGGTCGTTCGGCGCGAGGACGGCAGCTGGCTGTACCTGCTGCCGAGTGTGATCGACGACATCGACCTCCGCGTGACCCACGTCGTTCGCGGCGAGGACCATGTCTCGAACAGCGCGGCGCAGATTCAGATGTTCGCAGCGCTCGGATCCGAACCGCCGCACTTCGCCCATGAGGCGCTGCTGGTCATGGCCGAGGGCAAATTGTCGAAGCGGCTCGGCTCCTACGGTGCGCCGCACCTGCGCGAAGAGGGAGTCGAGCCGATCGCCCTGCTCGATGTACTGGCGCGGATCGGAACGTCGCAGCCGGTCGAACCTAAAACGTCGCTGGACGAGCTTGCCGAGTCGTTCGACTTCGCCGATTTCGGCCGGGCCCCGGCGCATTTCGGTCCGCACGACGTCGAGATCATCAACGCCAAGCTGCTCCACCACCTTCCGTACGAAGCCGTGCACGACCGGCTTCCGCGGGAGATCGATCGCGACGACTGGGCGCTGATCCGCGCCAATCTCGAGCGCGTTCGGGATGCGGCGGACTGGGTTTCGGTGCTTCACGGCGAAATCGATTCGCCCGACCTCAGCCACGACGAGCGGCTGGTGGTGAAGGAGGCTGCCGCGATCGCCGATACGCTCGACTGGTCCGCCGAGGCGTGGCGCGCGCTGACCGACGAGCTCAAGCGCTTGACCGGAAAGAAGGGCCGCGAACTGTTTCATCCGCTGCGCCTTGCCCTGACCGGGCGCGAAAGCGGCCCGGAGATGGCGGCGCTCCTTGTCCGGATGGGCAAGGCCTGCGCCGTCCGCCGCCTGGAAGCCGCGGCCAAGCGCTGAGCCCGAAAAACTGTGCCGAACAGGGGCCGAAAATTTTCCTGTTGCGGAACAAATGTAATGATGTAACATTGCTCTAATGATCCCAGCGTGAAGGAGGGTATTATGCTCGCTTACGCCGCCACCCGCCCAACCCCGGTCGAGCGCCGCCCCCATCCCAACGCCATGCTGGCGATCATCGCCGCCCACGTCGCGGTCGCCGCGCTGGTGATGAGCGCGAAGATGGATTTGCCGATCCGAATCCTGCCCGAACCGCCGATCAAGATCGACCTGATCCACGAGACGGACCCGCCGCCGCCGAACCCGGTCCAAAACCCGACGAAGCCGCAACCTCAGCAGCCGATTACGATTACCCGGCCCGAGCCGATCCTGCCTTTGCCGATGCCGCAGGATCCCGTGATTCCGTCGACCGGCACGGCCAAACCGGAACCGACAGGCCAGGTCGCGGTCAACATCCCGGTCTACCGCCCTGCAGTCCATAATCCGGTCAAGCACGGCGCGACTCTGCTGACCTCCGGCGACGATCTCAAACCGCCTTACCCGTCCTCGAAGCTGCTGACCGAGGAGGAAGCCGTGCTGACCCTGCGCCTGTCGATCGACGAGCGTGGCCGCGTCGTCGCGGTCGAGCCGGTCGGCAAGACCGACCCGGTGTTCCTCGCCGCCGCTCGCCGCCACCTGCTCGCCCACTGGCGCTACCGGCCGGCGAGCGAAGACGGCCGGCC
The DNA here is from genome assembly GCA_045811385.1 of Sphingomicrobium sp. Classification (GTDB taxonomy): domain Bacteria; phylum Pseudomonadota; class Alphaproteobacteria; order Sphingomonadales; family Sphingomonadaceae; genus Sphingomicrobium. The sequence goes on from JBJMUB010000052.1 coordinate 7,588, forward strand.
GCTGGCTTCGTCGGCCGTGATTACCCTGCGCTTCCAGCTCGACGGCTAGCCCCCGGCCGACCGACCGCCCGGGCTGGCGGTTCCCATCCGCCAGCCCTATCTTTGCCGCCATGTCCTGGTTTCCCCAGCCGTCGAGCCCGCGTGCGGCGGTCCGCGACCTCCTCGCCTTCATGAGCCACACCAGCCGCGAGCAGCGCATCGGCGCCGCGCTTGCGGTGCTGGTGACGTCGATCATCGTCATAGAGTTCATCGTCGACACCCATATGGGCCTCGATCCGAAACCGACGCCGACCTACGTCGAGCTGTACCCCGCGAACCGGACCGACGCCGACATCATCGCCGAGCAGAAGAAGGAGCAGGCCGCCAGGGCCGCCGGGGAGAAGGAAAAGCAGCGGCAGTTCAGGGAGCTCGGCAAAAGGCTCGGGATTGACTGACGACGCGCGGTGGATGGCTGAGGCGGTCGCCCTCGGCGACGACGCGCGCGGCCGCAGCGCTCCCAATCCCAACGTCGGCTGCGTGATTGTTTCGAACGGCGGCCGGCTCGTCGGCCGCGGCGCGACGGCGTCCGGCGGCCGGCCCCATGCCGAGGCGCTTGCGCTCGATCAGGCCGGGCGGCGCGCCAAGGGGTCCACGGTTTATGTCACCCTCGAACCGTGCGCCCACGACAGCCCGCGCGGGCCGGCTTGCACCGATCTCCTGCTGAAGGCCCAGCCGGCACGGGTGGTGATCGCGCTCAAGGATCCCGACGCCCGAACGTCGGGAAAGGGCATCCGCCGCCTTCGCGCCGCCGGAATCGAAGTGAAGCTCGGCGTCGGCCGCGAGGAGGCCAGGCGTTCGCTGGCCGGCTGGCTGACCCGGCTCGACCTCGGCCGGCCGCGAATCACGCTCAAGCTCGCCCTCTCGATCGACGGCAAGATCGCGCTTCCGTCGGGGGAATCGAAGTGGATCACCGGCGAGGATGCCCGTCGCCACGTCCACCTCGAGCGCGCGCACAGCGACATGATCCTCGTCGGCCGCGGGACCTATCTCGCCGACCAGCCGGGCCTCGACGTCCGCCTGCCCGGCCTCGAGGGCCGCTCGCCGCGCCGCGCATTGCTGACTCGCGGCGAAGCGGTCGATGGGTGGGAAATCCTTCGAAATCCGCGGGATGTATGCCGGCTTCATGACGTCAACGATCTGCTGGTCGAGGGCGGGTCGGCGACCGCCACCGCCTTTTTGACCGAGGACCTGGTCGACCGAATCCTGATCTACCGCGCGCCGATCATCGTCGGCGAAGGCAAATCGTCGTTCGGCTATGTCGGGCTCGACGCCATCGGGGATGCCCACGGCCGCTGGCAGCTGGTAGACGAGCAGAAGCTCGGCGTCGACCGGCTCGAAGTTTACGAGCGCGCCCGGGCGGCTTAAGCGGCGCGCATGTTCACCGGGATCGTCACCGACGTCGGCACCGTCCGCAAGGCCGAGCAGCGCGGCGACCTCCGGCTCGAGGTCGCGACCGAATACGACTTGGCGACCATCGACCTCGGCGCGTCGATCGCCTGTTCGGGCGTGTGCCTGACGGTGGTCGACAAGGGCGACGACTGGTTCGCGGTCGACGTCTCCGCGGAAACCGTTTCGCGCACCGCCGCCGATCACTGGCGTGAAGGCGCGAGGCTGAACCTCGAGCGGTCGCTGCGCATGGGCGACGAGCTCGGCGGCCATATCGTCACCGGCCACGTCGACGCGGTCGCCACCGTCGAAAGCGCGGCAGCCGAGGGAGATTCGCTGCGACTCGCGCTGAGCGCGCCGCGCGCGCTGGGGCCGATGGTCGCTCAAAAAGGCTCGATCGCGCTCGACGGCGTGTCGCTGACGGTGAACGAAGTTCAGGACCAGGGAGATTCGACCGGCTTTTCCGTCAATATCATCCCGCACACCGCGCATGAGACGACCCTCGGGAAAGTCGCACAGGGACAACAGCTTAATGTCGAGATCGACGTGATCGCCCGCTATCTCGACCGAATGCTAGCCGCTCGATCACAATAGGAAGAGCGCTGTTCCCTCTTTTTATCACATTGTAATGTGATATATCGCCGCCATGAGCACGACCCTGATTGAACGGCTCGAAGCCATCATCGCCACCGGCGAAGTCAGCCGCTCCGGCCTCGCCCGGGCCGCCGGGCTTCACCCCAACAGCCTGCGCAAGCTCGGCTCGGACGAGTGGAATCCGACCGCCGACACCCTGACGCGCCTCGAAAAGCTGATTCAGCGTGGGACCGACGTCCTGGTCGGCCCGGAAACGATCATTGACGAGGCGCGCAACGGGCGCATGTTCATCCTGGTCGACGACGACGACCGCGAGAACGAGGGCGACCTCGTGATCCCGGCCCAGATGGCCACCCCCGATGCGATTAACTTCATGGCGCGCCACGGCCGCGGTCTGATCTGCCTCGCGCTGACCAAGGAGCGCTCCGAGCAGCTCGGGCTCGAGCCGATGACCCGCACCAACCGCAGCCGCAACGAGACCGCATTCACCGTCTCGATCGAGGCCAAGGACGGAATCTCGACCGGGATCAGCGCGGCCGATCGGGCGCGCACAATTGCGGTGGCGATCGATGCGGCCAACGGGCCGGACGCGCTCGTCTCGCCCGGCCACGTCTTCCCGCTCATCGCCCGGCCCGGCGGAGTGCTGGTCCGCGCCGGCCACACCGAGGCGGCGGTCGACGTGTCGCGGCTCGCCGGGCTCAACCCGAGCGGGGTGATCTGCGAAATCATGCGCGAGGACGGGACCATGGCCCGGCTCGACGACCTGATGGACTTCGCGCGGACCCACGGCCTCAAGATCGGCACCATCCGCGATCTCATCGCCTATCGCCTGAAGAAGGATCATCTGGTCGAGCGGGTCGCCGCGGCGCCCTTCAAGGCGTGCAGCGGCGCCGACTGGCAGGCGCAGGTGTTCCGCGACAAGGCCAGCGGCGAGGAGCAGCTGGCGCTGGTCCACGGGACGCTCGACACCGACCGCCCGGTCCTGGTCCGGATGCACAGCCTCGACCTGTTCGCCGACGTCCTCGGCGAATCCTGCGCGCGCTCGGGCGTGCTCCAGGGCGCGATGCGGATGATCGAGGCGGAAGGCTCGGGCGTCGTCGTCACCCTTCACGCCGCTGCGCCAGGCTCGCTGTCGCGCTCGATCGACCTTCGCTCGGGCAAGCCGGTCGAAGCCGGCGACGCGGTGCGCGGCTACGGCACCGGCGCGCAGATCCTCGCCGCGCTCGGCATCCACGACATGATCCTGCTGTCGAACACGCGCCACGCACCGATCGGCCTCTCCGGTTACGGCCTGGCGATCGTCGAAGAACGGCCGATCGCGGTGGAGGGCTGAGCCATGTCGACGTTCCTGCTCGTCGAAGCGCGCTTCTATCCGGACCTCAACGACATGCTGCTGGCCGGGGCGCGCGCGGCGATCGAGGTGGCCGGCCACAAGCATGAGACCCTGACCGTGCCGGGAGCGCTCGAGCTTCCGGGGGCGATCGCGCTCGCCGCGCGCAGCGGCCGCTTCTGCGCCTTCGTCGCGCTCGGCGTGGTGATCCGCGGCGAGACCTATCATTTCGAGCTCGTCTCGAACGAGAGTGCGCGCGGCCTGATGGACCTGACCCTGCAGGGCTATGCGATCGGCAACGGCATCCTCACTGTCGAGGACGAGGCTCAGGCAATCGTCCGGGCCGACCCGGCGCAGGCCGACAAGGGGGGCGGCGCGGCGAGAGCCGCGGTCGCTTTGTACGAGCTGAGGGAGCAGTACGCGCCGTAGCTTCGTCGTCCTGAACTTGTTTCAGGACCCATTTTCGGGAAGGGCGCAGGCCACCTCCAGCATGGATGCTGAAACAACTCAGCATGACGGAGAATGTGACCCGCCACGCCCACCCACTCGCGTTCCCGGCGCTGCTGATCGGCAGCACTGCGCTCGCCTTCGGCCCGTGGCTGGTGCGATTGGCCGACGTCGGCCCGGTCGCCGCCGGTTTCTGGCGGCTCGGCCTCGCGCTGCCCTTTTTGTTCGTCCTCGCCCGGCTGACCGGACAGGCGGTGCACTGGCCCGGCCGCCAGCTCGCGTGGGTGGCGATCGTCGCCGGCTTCTTCTTCGCCGCCGACCTCGCCGCCTGGCACGTCGGCATCCACCTAACCAAGCTCGGCAACGCGACCCTGTTCGGCAATACGTCGAGCCTGATCTTCGCGCTGTGGGGATTGTGGCTGGCGCGGCGGCGGCCGTCCCCGGTGCAGGCCGGAGCGCTGGCCCTGGCCGCGGTCGGAGCCGCGCTGCTGATGGGCAGCAGCGCCGAACTCTCCGCGCGCAATGTCCGCGGGGACGCGCTCGCGCTGTTCGCGGGCCTCCTCTACACCGGCTACCTGATCGCGGTTCAGCGGGCCCGTCAGTCGCTCCAGGCGCTGCCGATGCTGTTCATCGCCAGCACCTTCGGAGCGGCGATGCTGCTGCCGTTCTCGCTCGCCCTGGGCGAGCAGGTCGTCCCCGGCAACTGGACCTTCGTCCTGATCCTCGCGCTCAGCAGCCAAGTGCTCGGCCAGGGGCTGCTGGTCTATGCGATCGGCTCGCTTCCGCCGCTGGTCGTCGGCCTCACCCTGCTGACCCAGCCGGCGATCTCGGCGCTGGTCGGCTGGCTCGCCTATCGCGAAACGCTGTCGCCGCTCGACTGGCTCGGTGCCGCCGCGATCGCCGCGGCGCTGGTGCTGGTGCGGCTGCCGCAGCGGGGGTTGCGCACTCCCGCCGAGCGGCCCAGTTGAGCGCGATGGACGGGCCGAGTCCCCTCGAACAGCTGCGCCGCCGCCTCGCTCTGGCGGTCGGCGAGAATGCGGTGTTCGACGGCTGGACGACCAGGGCCGTCGATTCCGCCGCCGGCCAGCTCGGGATCGATCCGGTCCAGGCCCGCCTCGCCATGCCCAAGAGCCAGGCGGGGATGATCGACCTCTACATGCAGGAGGTCGATCGCGCGCTGGAGGCGTGGTTCACGGCAGAGCGGCTGGAGGGGCTGAAGATCCGCGAGAAGATCCGTTCGCTCGTCTGGCGCCGGCTCGAGATCATGGGCCCGGCGCGTGAAGCGGTGCGCCGCGGCCTCGCGATTCTCGCCATGCCGCAGAACCTGCCGACGGCGATCCGGGCATCGTGGCGGACGGCGGACGTGATGTGGCGGATCGCCGGCGATACCAGCACCGACTTCAACCATTACACCAAGCGCATGACCCTCGGTGCGGTCTACGCTTCGACCCTGCTCGCCTGGCTCGACGACCAGACCGAGGGCTGGTCCGACACCGCGGCGTTCCTCGACCGCCGGATCGACGACGTGATGAAGTTCGAAAAGCTCAAGGCGCAATGGCGGGGATCGTCGGAGATGCGCCTCAGCCCCTCGCGCTTCCTCGGCCGGCTGCGTTACCCGCCCCGCTAATCGTTATTGATAATCATTCGCAGCTTGCTTAGGGAGAGGCGGTGAAGGCTCGCCGCATCTCGCTCCTGACGCTGTTCCTCGCCTGGCTCGCCGCGCTGGCCTGCGCCGCGCCGGCGGCCGCGGCGGCCAACGACGACGTCCAGGTCAGCTGGCGCCTGCTCGACTATGTCGCGGTCGACTATTCGGGCGCGGTCGCCGACGGGAAGGTGATCAGCGCTCCCGAATATGCCGAGATGCGCGAATTCACCGCGTCGGTCGGCGAGAAGCTCAAGGCGCTTCCCGCGACTCCTGCCAAAGCCGGGCTGGTCGCCGGCCAGAAGAAACTGGCGGAGGCGATCGAGCGCAAGGCGTCGCCGAAGGACGTGCAGCGCATCGCCCGGGCGCTCGGCGCCGAGCTGCTGAGCGCCTATCCCGTCACCCTCGCACCGAATCGGGCGCCGGACCTTGCACGCGGCGCCAAGCTGTTCAGCGAGAATTGTGCCAGTTGCCACGGCGCCAATGGCGACGCGAAGACGCCGGCCGCGGCCCAGCTCGATCCGCCTCCGGTCGCCTTCCGCGATAAGGCGCGGGCGGACCAGCGAAGCCCCTTCGCGCTCTACCAGGTGATCAGCCAGGGCCTCGAAGGCACCGCCATGGCGAGCTTCTCGAACCTCCCGCCCGACGACCGCTGGGCGCTCGCTTATTATGCCAGCCGTTTCGCCTATCCGCAGGGCCTCAGCGACGAGGGCAAACGGATCTGGGAGTCCGACGCCGCGCTGCGACACCGAATCCCCGACCTGCAGGCGCTCAGCGGGCTCACGGCATCGGCCCTTGCGCGGGACATCGGCGAACAGCGCGCGTCGGCGGTGCTGGCGTACCTTCGCGCGAATCCCGACGTCGTGACGTCAGCAGGCTCGACCTTGGCGCTCGCGCGCGGGCGCCTCCGGGAGAGCCTTGCGGCCTATCAGGCGGGCGATCGCGGTCGCGCCAAGTCGCTGGCGCTGTCGGCCTATCTCGACGGCTTCGAGCCGGTCGAAGCGTCGCTTAGCGCGCGCAACGGCTCGCTCATGGCTGCGATCGAACAGGCGATGGGCGAATTGCGCGCGGCAATCGACCGCGGCGAAAGCCCCGATCGGGTAGCGGACCGAGTCGCCGCCGTCAGCGCGCTGTTCGATGAGGCGGAAGCGGCCTTGTCTCCGGACCGCGGGAGCGCTGCCTCAACCTTCGTCGGCGCGGCAACGATCCTGCTCCGCGAGGGCCTCGAAGCGCTGCTCATCGTCGTCGCCATGCTCGCCTTCCTCGCCAAGGGCGGGCGCACCGAAATGACCCGGCCGGTTCACTACGGCTGGATCAGCGCGATCGCCGGCGGAGTGCTGACCTGGTGGGCGGCGACCGAGTTGATCACCGTCAGCGGCGCGACCCGCGAGCTGACCGAAGGCTTCGGCTCGATCCTCGCCGCGCTGGTCCTGCTGTTCGTCGGCATCTGGATGCACGGCAAGGCCCAGGCCGACGAATGGCAGCGCTACATCCGCAACAAGCTCGGCGACGCGGTCACCAAGGGCTCGGCCTGGTTCCTGTTCCTGCTCGCCTTCATCGCCGTCTACCGCGAAATTTTCGAAACCATCCTGTTCTATGTCGCGCTTGCCGCCGAGGGGAACATCGGTGCGCTTATTGCCGGCGCCGCTTTTGGCGCTGCCGTGCTCGCGGCAATCGCGGTCGCGATGCTCAAGTTCAGCCGGCGGCTGCCGATTTCGAAATTCTTCGCGATCAGCTCGGCGCTGGTGGCGATCCTCGCGGTGGTCCTGGCCGGCAAGGGCATCGCCGCGCTCCAGGAGGCCGGACTGATCGACGTCTCGCCGCTGAACGGAGTCCCGCGCCTGTCGATGCTCGGGCTGTTCCCGACGGTCCAGGTCGTCGCCGCGCAGCTCGCGACGCTGGTGGCGCTGCTGGCCGGCTTTGCGTGGAATCGCCGGCGCTCGGCGGCTCGGGCCGCTGCCGCCGCCTAGCGCGGAATCCGCTGGCCTCCACTTCGGGCCTGTCTTATCGGTCGGGCAACGGTTTCGAGGAGATTTCGACATGGCGGGCGTCAACAAGGTGATCCTGGTCGGCAACCTGGGCGCGGACCCCGAGGCGCGCTCGCTCAACAACGGCGGCGAGGTGGTCAACATGCGAGTCGCGACGTCGGAGCAGTGGAAGGACAAGGACGGCAACCGCCAGGAGCGGACCGAGTGGCACCAGGTCGTGATCTTCAACGAGAATCTCGGCCGGGTCGCCAAGAACTATTTGCGCAAGGGATCGAAGGTCTATCTCGAAGGCCAGATCCAGACCCGCAAGTGGCAGGATCAGTCGGGCAACGACCGCTATACGACCGAGATCGTGCTGCAGCGTTTCCGCGGCGAGCTGGTGTTGCTCGACAGCCGTGAAGGTGCCGGCGGCGGAGCGGGCCGCGGCGCGTTCAACGAGGATTTCGACGAATTTGCCGGCGGCGCGCCGCAGCGCTCGCAGCCGCGGCCGCAGCCGGCGGCGTTCGACAGCGACCTCGACGACGACGTCCCTTTCTAGGGCGCGTCGCTGCCCTTCTTGAGCCGGGCCAGCGCGGCGAACGGCCCGGCTTCGGCCTCGCTCAGCACTCCGGCTTCCTTCAGCGCGGCATCGGCGCCGGCGCTCCTCGGATAAGGATCGAGGCCGAGCGCGAGCGTGTCGGCGATCGCCGAGCCTAGGTCGATCGTGCTGCCGTCGTGGAAGACGACGTCGCAATCGGCCGGGCCGAGCTCGATCCCTTCATCGGACCTCCCGGCTTCGGGCTCGGGCATGAACAGCAGGCTGAAGGGTTCGTCGACGTGCGCCGGGACGGGGTCGCCGGTCACGACGCAGCTCTGGGCGAGCGAAGCCAGGATGCGCCCATCAGCCTCGATCAGCGTGTCCTTGCGAGTCAGGGTCGCGTGGGCCTGGAGGCAATCGAGGTTCTGGAGGCCGAGGCGCGCCGCGATCGCCTGCCGCTCGCTGTCGTCAGCGAGCAGCTCGACCCGCTCGCCGTCGCGGATCTGGTCGAGCTTCAGGCGATGGGCGAAACGGTCGGTCATTCGATCCTCCCGTCGGCAATAGCCGCGAGCGGGCTCGACTCCAATCGAGTCCACAGCGTCCGAAGAGCCGACGCCGTATGACCAAGCGCGCTGTCCGACGGCTTTGCCGGACCGTAGACGCTGCCGCGAACGGCCTCGCGCCAATCGTCCTGCGCGAGCGCCGAGCGCCACAGCTCGATCCGGCGAGCGAGCGCGCCGACCAGCTTGCGCACCGTCCGGCCCAGCGTCGGGTCGCCCAGCCCCAGTTCGCGGTGCTCGGCTTCCATCGCTTCGACAAAGCGCTCGGTCAGCGCGGCTGAGGTCGAATTGCCCGACTCGCCATCGCGCTCGAGCCGGGCCATCGCCAATGCGGCGATCGTCGTCAGCATCGCGAAGCGGCCGTCGATCGAGTCGGGCACCTCCCCCGCCAGGAACCAATGGGGCGCGCGCGCTTCGCCGGTGACCCAGGCGAACAGCTCCGCGCCGCGCTTGGCGTCCGCCGTTAATCGTGGGAACAGGAAACGGAGCATAGCGTCCTTGCTTGCCGTGGCCGAGGCTTGCGCCCCGGCTTACGGGCCGCATATGAGGCGGACCGGGCGACAGGCAAGATCGCGCGCCCGCAAAGTTTCAGGAGAGGTTGGGTCGGATGAAGGTTGCGCTGCTCAAGATGTCGGCGGCCGCTATGGCCGTGGCGCTGCTTGCTGGTTGCGCGAGTATGGGCGTCAAGGCGCACAAAGGCGCGGTGGTCGATCCGCAGCTCGCCAGCGCGATCCAGCCCGGAGTGGACAATAAGGCTTCGGTCGAGAAGACCCTGGGCCGGCCCTCGTTCACCAGCCAGTTCACGCCCAACGAATGGTATTATGTGTCGCGCGACACCTCGCAGTTCGCGTTCCGCAATCCGCGGGTGACGCAGCAGACGGTGTATCGCGTTCGCTTCGATCCGGCGGGCAACGTTGTCGGCATCGACAAGTCCGGCCGTGAGCTGATCGCCGCGATCGACCCGACCGACCGCAAGACCCCGACCCTCGGCCGAGCCCGCAGCTTCTTCGAGGAGCTGTTCGGCAATATCGGAACCGTCGGCGCGCCCGGCAGCAGCAGCTCGCCGGGTTACTGACCCGATCGGCCGTCGGCTTCCTCGGAGCCGAGCTTTGCCCTAAGCGCGGACCATGACCGCAACGCCTGCCGGCATGACTTATGCCGACTATCTGAAGCTCGACCCGCTGCTGTCCGCCCAGCAGCCCTTGTCCGATCTTCACGACGAGATGCTGTTCATCGTCATCCACCAGACCAAGGAGCTGTGGATGAAGCAGCTCCTCCACGAGCTGCGCTTCGCGGTCGGCCTGGTCGGCGAGGACCGGTTCGCGGAGGCCTATAAGGCGATGGCCCGGATCAGCCGGATCCAGGCAGTGATGACCCTGTCTTGGGACGTGTTGTCGACCCTGACCCCGGTCGACTATTTGAAGTTCCGCGACGTGCTCGGGACCTCGTCGGGGTTCCAGTCGGCGCAGTTCCGAGAGATCGAATTCCGCCTCGGCCTAAAGGAGCCGAACTTCGTCAGTCATTACGACGAGGGCAGCGCCGAGCAGGAACGGCTTCGGCAGGCGCTCGCCGAGCCGAGCCTGCGCGAGGCGGCGATCGCCGCGCTGGCCCGCGCCGGGTTCGACCTCGGCGACCGCTCGGTGGAGGCGCTCGCGGCCGCCTGGCTCCAGGTCTACCGCGATTCCGACCGCTGGTTCGAGCTGTACGAGCTGGCGGAGAAGCTGGTCGACATCGACGACGCGCTCGCCGGCTGGCGCCACAAGCATGTGCTGACCGTCGAGCGGATCATCGGCAACAAGCCCGGGACCGGCGGGTCGGCCGGAGCGCCCTACCTCCGCGCCACGCTCGACAAGCGGGTGTTTCCCGAACTGTGGTCGCTGAGGACCGATCTTTGAGCTTCGGGGCCCGGTGAGCTTCAAACCACTCTTCGCGCGCAGCCTGTCGGCCGATCCCGAGCGGCTGCACTTCGCGGCGCACAGCCATCACCTGTGGCCGGACGCCAGCTTCGAGGGCCAGCTCGAAGCGTGGGAGGACGCCGCCCGACTCGCCGACCGCAAGTGGGACAAGGTGATGGACGATGTCTGGCCCGAGGCCCAGGCGCACGTCGCGCGCGAGCTCGGCACGGGCCAGCCGGAGGCCGTCGTGTTCGCCCCCAACACCCACCAGCTCCTCGTCAGCCTGTTCGCCGCCGCTTCCTCGACCTGGCCGATCCGAGTGCTGACCAGCGACGGCGAATTCCACAGCGCGCGCCGCCAGTTCGCGCGATGGGAGGAAGCCGGCGCCGCGACCGTGGAACGGGTGCCGGCCGAGCCGTTCGATTCGTTCTCGCAGCGCTTCCGTGACCGGGCCCAGAGCGGCGAGCACGATTTCATCTTCGTCAGCCAGGTGCTGTTCGGAAGCGGGCGAATCTTCGATTCGGTCGACCGCCTGGCGGCGCTCGGTCGACCCGAGGGACCGTGGGTCGTGATCGACGGCTATCACGCCTTCATGGCGCTCGACCGGCCGTTCGGCGCGGCTGCGGCGGGCTCGGCCTTCTATCTCGGCGGGGGCTACAAATATGCGATGTCCGGCGAAGGGTGCGCCTTCATGCACGCGCCCGCCGGATTCGGCCCGCGTCCGCGGATCACCGGCTGGTTTGCCGAGTTCGAGGACCTGACGCTGCCGCCGGGTACCGTCGGTTACGCGAAGGATGCGAGCCGGTTCATGGGAGCGACCTTCGATCCGTCGGCGCTGTACCGCTTCACCGCGATCCAGCGGATGCTCCTCGAAAACGGCCTGACCACCGCGCGGATCTCCGGCCATGTCGCCGCGCTTCAGGAACAATTCCTCGGACGCTTGAACCGCACTCGACTGGCCGAGGTCGAGCTCCTGAACCCGCTCGACGGCGGACCGCATGCCCGGTTCCTCGCCTTCCGCAGCCCGAATGCCCAGCGCTGGCATGCCGACCTCCACGCCCGCAACTGCATCATCGACGTTCGCGGCGACGTGTTGCGGGTCGGATTCGGCCTGTACCAGGACGAGGCTGACGTCGAGCGCCTGATCGCGGTTCTGGGGAACGATCTAAGTATCTGAACAACAAGGCAATCCTAGGTTCATTCCAGTAAGGCAGAATGCGTCCTTTCATCGCTCAGCAGTGGAACGGGCCGCTCTTCGGTCCGTTGGGCTGAGTTGAAAGGAGATTTTGCGATGACCAGGCTATTCCTTGCCGCGGGTGTCGCCGCGCTGGCGATCTCGATGCCGGCGAGCGCGAAGCCGGGCGGCGGTCATGGGGGCGGCGATAAGCAGTCGGCCCAAACCCAGAGTCGCGGTGGCGGAGGCCACGGCGGTAACGTCCAGGCCCGCGGCGGCGGTGGCGGAGGCGGCAAAGCCTTCCGCATGGAGAGCCGCGGCGGCGGCGGCGGACACGCGTTCCGCATGGAGAGCCGCGGCGGCGGCCGTCAGGCGTTCCAGCAGCGCAGCTTCCAGCGCCAGAACGGCGGCCACGCCCAGCGCCAGTCGTTCGCGTTCCAGGATCGCGGCCACGGCCGCGGCAAGGCTTCGGTCAGGATGGATCGGGGCAATGCCCGAGCGACCTTCGCCGATCGCCACCAGAATCGCGGCTCTATGAAGGCGCAGCGGTTCGAGCAGCGCCAGGTGCGCAATATCGAGCGGCAGCACGGCAATCGCTTCGAACAGCGCCAGGCGCGCAATTTCGAGCGCCAGCGCGGCTTCGACCGGATCCAGAACCGCGACGCGTTTCGCAACGATTTCCGCGGCGATCGGCTCGCGGTCCGCGATGTCAATGTCCGTGATGTCAGGGGCGTTGGTCTGGGCGGTTGTCCGCCGGGACTGATGTCCAAGGGCTGCATGCCGCCGGGGCAGGCGCTCCAGGCAAGCCGTATCGCCAGCGCGGAGGCGTTCCGCGAGAGCCGCCTCGCCGCGCTCGCCTTCAACGACTCGCGGACGCGGTTCCTCGATCCGTTCGAGGCCACGCGGTTCATCGGCGCGCCTTATTCGACGGTGAACGGGATCGTCCCGCTGATGGCGTTCCCGGCGAGCGTTTCGTACCTCTATCCGGATACGCCGGACTATTATTACCGCTACGGCAACGGCTATCTGTATGAGGTCGATCGGGACACCAGCCTGATCGCGGCGCTGCTCCCGCTGCTCGGCGGAGGCATTCTGCCGGGCCAGTACCTGCCCAATGCCTACATGAGCAGCTACGTGCCGAACTATTACGGGTTCAACAGCTTCTACCCGTCGAGCTATGCCGGTTACGGGTACGGCTACGACAACCTGTGTAATCGCTATGCCAACGGCGTGATCTACCAGGTCGACTGCGCCACCGGCTTCGTCGAGGACGTCATCCCGATGTACGCCGGCGGCTATGGCGTCGGCCAGATGCTGCCGAGCGGGTACGGCTATTACAACGTGCCGACCCAGTATCGCAGCCTCTACTATGACACTTCGGCCGCGAATTACTGGTACGCGCCCGGAGCGATCTATCAGTACGATCCGTCGTCGAGCCTGATCACCTCGGTCGCGGCGCTGCTGTCGCCGGGCTTCTCGGTCGGCCAGCCGCTGCCGATGGGCTACGACGTGTACAACGTGCCCTACGGCTATCGGAACACTTACTTCGATACGCCCAGCGCGACGTACCGGTACAACAACGGCAACATCTACCAGGTCGACCCGACGACGATGCTGGTGACGGCGATCGTCGCATCGATTCTGACCTAGGTGCGTTAAATCTCGTTCAGAAGTGGATCACGAGTGGCCCGGCATGCGTTGCCGGGCCATTTCGTTTTCACCACGAAACGGGAGAAGGTCATGAAGACCCAGATGCTCACCCTCAGCCTCGCGGCGGTCCTGCTCGCAGCCGGCGGGTGCAACAACAACAAAGCGGGCGACAACCGCACCAACGCCCAGACTCCGGAGGCCCAGAAGGCGGCCGGGACCAAGACCATTGCCGCCGGCCTGGGCGAAGGCAGCAAGTTCATGGCCGAAGCGAAAGCGGCCGGGCTCGACCAGACGCTGGCCGGACCGAGCCCTTACACGGTGCTGGTTCCCGATGACGCCGCGCTGGCCAAGGCTCCCCCTGGCACCCTCGACACCAAGCCCGAGAATCGCGGCCAGCTGACGGGCGTGCTGACCAACCTCATCCTGCCCGGCACCGTCCTTGCCGCGGACATCGACAAGGCGATTGACAAGGGCAAGGGCAAGGCCGTGTTTGCGACCATGGGCGGCGGAACGCTGACAGCCACTAAGGACGGCGGCAAGATCGTCTTCACCGACGCCAAGGGCGGCAAGGCGACCGTCACCCGGGCCGACGAGCAATATTCGAACGGCGTGGTCCATCACGTCGACGGCGTCCTGATGCCCGCCAAGCCGGGGGCCGCTCCGCCGACCAAGGCCGGTCGGTAGCTTCTCCGCCAAACAGCCACTTCCGTGCGCGTGAAGGCTCGCTATAACGAGCCGACACGCGTGGCGAAGGGGCTTTGGCGACATGAAAGCGACGATTGAGCGGGCGACACTCTTGAAGAGCCTCGGCCACGTCCAATCGGTCGTGGAGCGAAGGAATACCATCCCGATCCTGTCGAACGTCCTGATCGAGGGTCGCGAAGACGGGTCGATCCGGCTGATGGCCACCGATCTCGACCTCCAGGTCGACGAGAGCGTTCCGGCCAACGTGACTCAAGCCGGGGCGACGACGGTCTCGGCCCACACCCTATTCGACATCGTCCGGAAGCTGCCAGAGGGCAGCCAGGTCGAATTGTCGGCGGCGGAAGGGAAGATGCAGGTCAATGCCGGCCGCGCCCGCTTCAGCCTGTCGACCCTGCCGCGCGACGATTTCCCGGTTATCGCCGAGGGCGAGCTTCCGACGCGCTTCGAGCTTCCCGCGGCGACGCTTCGCCAGATCATCGAGAAGACCCGCTTCGCCATCTCGAGCGAAGAGACTCGCTATTATCTGATGGGCATCTTCCTCCACCTCATCGACGACCAGCTGCGCGCCGCCGCGACCGACGGCCACCGCCTCGCGCGGGTGACGGTAGCCAAGCCCGACGGCGCCGACGGGATGCCCGACGTGATCGTCCCGCGCAAAGCCGTGGCCGAGCTCTACCGGCTGCTCGAGGAGCTCGAGGGCACGGTCGAAATCTCGCTGTCGCCGACCAAGGTCCGCTTCGGCCTGGGCAGCGCGGTGCTGACCAGCAAGCTGATCGACGGCACCTTCCCCGATTACAACCGGGTCATCCCGACCGCCAACGACAAGCTGTTGAAGCTCGACCCGAAGAGCTTCTCGGCCGGAGTCGACCGGGTCTCGACCATCGCTTCGGAAAAAACCCGGGCGGTGAAGATCAGCGTCGACCGCGACAAGGTCACGTTGTCGGTCACGTCGCCCGAGAACGGGCTCGCGACCGAGGAGCTTGCGGCCGATTACGGTTCGGACGGGCTCGAGATCGGCTTCAACGCGCGCTACCTGCTCGACATCCTCGGTGAGATCGACGGCGACACGGTCGAAGTCCACCTCGCCGACGCCGCGGCGCCGACCCTGCTGCGCGAAAACGAGAAATCGAACGCGCTGTACGTACTGATGCCGATGCGCGTGTGATGCGGCGATGATCTGCCGTCTGTGGCGCGGCTGGACTGCACCGGAGAATGCCGCCGAATATGAGCGCATCGTCCGGACCGAAGTCATTCCCGCGATCGAGGCCAGGGCGATTCCCGGCTTCCGCCACATCGACCTGATGCGGCGCGACCTCGGCGGCGAGATCGAGTTCCAGACCCTGATGTGGTTCGACACGCTCGACTCGATCAAGGCGTTCATGGGGGAGGATTATTCGGTCAGCCATGTGCCGCTGGAGGCGCGCGCGGTGCTCAACAGCTTCGACGACCGCGCCGCGCATTACGAAGTCATCGACCGCCGAGCGCAATAGCGGCTAAGCCGCCGCGCGTGCCGGTCGATCGCCTGACCCTGACCGATTTCCGCTCGTACGCCTCGGCGTCGATCGCGCCGGGGCCGGCCTTCGTCCTGCTCACCGGCGAGAATGGCGCAGGCAAGACCAACCTGCTCGAAGCCGTGTCGCTGCTGACGCCCGGCCGAGGATTGCGCGGAGCCGCGCTGAGCGAAATGGCGCGTCAGGACGGCGGCGGCGGCTTCGCGGTCGCTGCGAAACTCGGCGACGTCGACATCGGCACGGGGACGCAGGCGAGTGCGCCCGAACGGCGCCAGGTGCGGATCAACGGGGCCGGAGCGTCCGTAAATTCGCTCGGCGAATGGCTGTCGGTGCTGTGGCTGACCCCGGCGATGGATCGCCTGTTCGGCGGCAGCGCCGGGGACCGCCGGCGGTTTCTCGACCGGCTCGTCCTCGCGCTCGAGCCGAGTCACGCCCATCACGCCGCGCGCTACGAAGCGGCGATGCGGGCGCGCAACAAGCTGCTCGCCGAAGCGGCTCCGGATGCGGGCTGGCTGACCGCGCTCGAAGACGCGATGGCGGAGCACGGCGCAGCGCTACACGAAGCGCGGCTGCGCACGGTCGAGGCGCTCGACCGGCAAGTCGGGAGCGCCGGCGACGACGATTTCCCGGGCGCTTCCATCGCGCTCGACGGCTGGGTCGCCGGCGACCTCGCACCCGCGCTTCACGCCAGCCGCGCGCGCGATGCTGCCGCCGGGCGCACGACTCTCGGACCCCACCGGCAGGATCTGATCGTGCTTCATCGGGCCAAGCGCATGCCCGCCGCGCGCAGCTCGACCGGCGAGCAAAAGGCGCTTCTGCTCGGCCTCGTGCTGGCCCACGCGGACCTGGTCGCCGAACGCCGCGGCGAGCCGCCGATCCTGCTGCTCGACGAGGTTGCGGCCCACCTCGATCCCAAGCGCCGGGCCGCCTTGTTCGGCCGCCTCGAACGCCGCGGCCAGGTGTGGATGACGGGCACCGAAGCGGCGCTGTTCGAGGGCATCGGCGCAGCGTCGCGCGTCCACGTCCGGCCCGGGATTCTCGACCCGGTCTAGACTTTCTTCACTTTCACTCTATATTGCACTGCAGCACGAGGCGCTTTTCCAAGCGGCGTGAACGGTCTCGACACAGTTGAGGACCCGGCCCGCGCCTCGATCGATTTTGCTCTCCAATTCACGCGGGGCGCTCCTTTGACCCCCTTTCCGACCGCGCCTTTCGCGCGGCGGTTCTTCACATTGGATTTTTGTACATGTCATTTCATACTCTTGGGCTGTCCAAGCCCCTGCTCGACGCGCTTGCCGCTAAAAATTACTCGCAGGCGACGCCGATCCAGACCCAGGCCATCCCGACGGTCCTCAGCGGCCGCGATCTGCTCGGCATCGCCCAGACCGGCACCGGCAAGACCGCGGCGTTCATGCTGCCCTCGCTCGACCGGCTCGCGGCCGAGCGCAACATCCCCAAGCCCGGCCAGATTCGCATGCTGGTGCTCGCCCCGACCCGTGAGCTCGCCTCGCAGATCGCGGCGATGGCCGAAGCCTACGGCAAGTTCATGCGCCTGTCGGTCGGAGTCATCTTCGGCGGCGTTCCCAACGGCAAGAGCGTGCGCACCGTCGCGCGCGGCCTCGACGTCCTCGTCGCCACCCCGGGCCGCCTGCTCGACCTGATCGACCAGCGTGCCCTGTCGCTTCGCGAGCTCGAGATCCTGGTGCTGGACGAGGCCGACCAGATGCTCGACCTCGGCTTCATCCACGCGCTGAAGCGCATCGTCGCCTTGGTCCCGCCGAAGCGCCAGACCCTGTTCTTCTCGGCCACCATGCCCAAGGCGATCAAGGAGTTGGCCGACAAATATCTGACCGACCCGGCCGAAGTCGCGGTGACCCCCGTCGCCAAGACCGCCGACCGCGTCGACCAGCGCGTCGTCCACGTCAACCAGGCGGAAAAGACGGCGCTCCTGACCCTGTTCTTCCAGCGCGAGAAGCCCGAGCGCACCTTGGTCTTCAGCCGCACCAAGCATGGCGCCGACAAGATCGTCCGCTACCTTGAGGCGGCCGGAATTCCGGCCAGCGCGATCCATGGCAACAAGAGCCAGGCCAACCGCGAGCGCGCCCTTGCCCAGTTCAAGTCAGGCGAGGTCTCGGTGCTGATTGCGACCGACATTGCCGCCCGCGGGATCGACGTTTCGGGCGTCAGCCACGTCATCAACTATGATCTGCCGGAAGTGCCGGAGCAGTACGTCCACCGCATCGGCCGCACCGCCCGCGCCGGCGCCGAGGGCAAGGCCGTGGCCTTTTGCGCGCCCGACGAGCGCGGCCTGCTGCGCGACATCGAGCGGCTGACCCGCACGCAGATCACCGTCAATTCGCTGCCGGAGAATTTCGCCGCCGCGGTCGACGCGTTCAAGCGGCTGAAGCCGGCGCCGAAGAAAGTGGAGCAGCAGCGCTTCGTCCATGCCAGCCAGCGGACCAAGTCCGACCGTCGCGCCGACGGCCAGCGCCGCCAGAACCGCAACGACGGCCAGAAGCGCCACACGCACCGCGCCGACGGGCACCCGGCGCACCGTCCGGGCGCATCGGACCGCACCGGCCAGCGCCGCGACGAGCAACGCAACGACGGCGCGCGGTCATTGTACCGGCCGGAAGCCTATCGCGAGGTCGACGCCGGCAGCCGGCCGAGCGGGCGCCCGCCGCAGCCGAACCAGGCTCGCGAAGGCTTTCGCCCGAACGACGGGCAGCCGAAGCGCAAGTTCCGCGGCCGCCGCGGCGGAAGAGGCGGCTCCCGCGCCGCCTGAGGAGCCACGTCACCACGCGCAAATGTCCGCTTTCCACCCAAAGCGGACTTTGCGTGTCCTCGCCGCGTATGGCCGTTTTGACGTCATTCACGTGCAAAAGCGCCAGTCATGCTGATGAGGATAATCGTAAGACTACTGCTGGTTGGGCTGGCGTCAGCAAGCCTCGTTGCGCCGGCAATGGCGCAGTCTCCGCCGGTCGAACCCATCGCGTTGCCGCCAGCCGTCGAGCAAGGCGTGGATATGGTCTACATCGACCCCGAAATTGCCGGCAACATCCGCTGGCGGAACACCAAACTCGATAATGTCACGTTCGCCCGATACGCCGGCGCTCCACTCGATCTCCTTCAGGCGATCAATCCGCTTTATACTGAGTTGCGTCGCGGATTGGTTGCCTACCAGAAGCAATGGAGCAGCCTTCCGCAATTCCGGATGGACACCGGGCCCAAGCTCGCGATCGGGTCGGATGGGCAGCGGGTTACCTTTCTTCGCGAGCGGCTGGGGCTTTCTCCCGGGAGCCGATTCGACGAGCCGCTTCACGAGCAAGTTCTGGCCTATCAACGCGTGCACGGCCTGAAGCCAGACGGCATCGTAGGGGACGAAGTGATCAAATCGCTCAACCAGGGAGCGCTCCACTACGCACAAGTGCTGATGATCAACATGGAGCGTGCAAGACGCCTGCCGGCACCGGGCGAGCTCGAGCGCCACATTGTCGTCGATGCCGGCTCGGCGCGGATCCTCATGTACGAAGATGGGCTGTTGGTCGACACGATGCGAGCGGTGGTCGGCTCGAAAAACACGCAGACACCGATGATGGCGGCGTTCATTCGCTTTGCGAACGTGAATCCGTACTGGAACCTGCCGCCGGAATTCAACGTCAAGATGGTGGCGCCGCGCGTGCTGAAGCAGGGCCTTGGCTACCTGAGCGAGCGGAAATATGAGGTATTCGCAGACTGGACCGAGGCTTCCCCGAAGCTCGATCCGGCGACCGTCGATTGGCAAGCTGTAGCTGACGGCAAGATGCCGCTGCGAATTCGTCGCGGGCCTGGTCCCGGCAACTCAATGGGCGACATAAAATTCATGATGCCGAACAAACTGGGCATCTACCTGCACGACACACACGACCGAACGGTGTTTCAGAAAGATGATCGGTGGGTAAGCAACGGGTGCGTGCGGGTGGAGGATGCTCAACGGCTGGCGAAATGGTTGTTCGGAAGCATGCCTGCAGTCGATGATCCTACAGTAGAGACGCGGGTAAATCTTCCCAAGCCAATGCCTGTTTTCCTGACCTATTTGACGGTGGACGTGACTGGGGGGCGGGTGGTGTTCCGCCCGGACCCATATGAGCGCGATACCGCCGTGCTTGCTCGATACTTCGGCGCCGAGCGGCTGCTGCAGTGAGTTGGGTCAGTCATAACGGAAGCACCGTAGCGTCCGCTTTCCACCCAGAGCGGACATCAGACAAAACACTTTCCTACAACCGTCCTTCCGTGATCCAGACTCGCCGACGGATTTGCCGGCTCTTTTCGGACATGCGTCCCTCCCCGCGCCGCGTAGGAATCCGACACTTCCGACAACCCCCGGTTCGGGGGTGACACATTCGACGACCTGTCGCATTTCTCGCGCGCGCGTACACGTGCGCGCGACGCGCACGCGCGTGACTTCCGGCTGAAAATCCCTATATCTCGAATATGGCAACTCCCCCGCCGAACAACGGCAACAACGACGCGAACACGGGCAGCTACGACGCCGAGAGCATCAAGGTCCTCAAGGGCCTCGACGCGGTGCGCAAACGGCCCGGAATGTACATCGGCGACACCGACGACGGCTCGGGCCTCCACCACATGGTGTTCGAGGTTTCCGACAATGCGATCGACGAGGCGCTTGCCGGCCATTGCGACCGCGTCCTGATCACGCTCAATCCCGACGGTTCGGTCAGCGTCGAGGACAACGGCCGCGGAATCCCGACCGGAATCCACTCGGAAGAGGGCGTTTCGGCGGCCGAGGTCATCATGACCCAGCTCCACGCCGGCGGCAAGTTCGAGAACACGTCGGACGACAATGCCTACAAGGTGTCGGGCGGCCTCCACGGCGTCGGAGTCTCGGTGGTCAACGCGCTCAGCGAATGGCTCGATCTCACCATCTGGCGCGATGGCGAGGAGCATTATATGCGCTTCGCCCACGGCGACGCCGTTGCCC
>JBJMUB010000053.1:0-14323 GCA_045811385.1 Sphingomicrobium sp.
ATGCCTGCTTCAGACCGATAATGCCGTCGCCGTAGAGGCCGCCCATGATGGCGGCGACATCGTACTGATCGCTCACTCGAGAAGCCTCCGTCCGACTCACGCTCGTGAACCTATCACCCGCCGCTTGCCTTGGCAGACGCATTACGCTTGGGAACCGCCGGGATGCGATTTTTCTCGGACAATGCAGCGCACGTGCACCCGAAGGTGATGGAGGCGATCGCCGCCGCGAACCGGGTCGACACTGCTTATGACGGGGACGAGTTGAGCGGCCGCCTCGACGGCGCCTTCTCCGAGCTGTTCGGCACGAACGTGCGCGCCTTCTGGGTCACGACCGGAACCGCCGCCAACTGCCTCGCGCTGGCCGCATTGTGTCCGAACTATCGCGCCATCCTGTGCCACAGGGACGCGCATATCGAGGTCGACGAGGCCGGCGCTCCGGCCTTTTTCACCGGCGGCGCCAAGCTGGTGCTGCTCGACGGCGACGGAGCGAAGGTTTCGCCGGAAACCGTGACCGCGGCCTGCGAAGCGATCCGCGACGACGTGCACCAAGTCCAGCCGGCGGCCGTCTCGATCACCAATGCGACCGAAGGCGGCCTCGTCTACCGCGCCGCCGAAGTCGCCGCGATCGGTGCGGTCGCCAAGCAGCGCGGGCTCAGACTCCATATGGATGGAGCTCGCTTCGCCAATGCGTTGGCGACGACCGGCGAGAGTCCCGCCGATGTCACCTGGCGCGCCGGGGTCGACGCGATGTCGTTCGGCTTCATCAAGAACGGCGGCCTCAATGCCGAAGCGCTGATCCTGTTCGACACCGATCTCGCCGACGAGATCGCGGTTCGGCGCAAGCGGGCCGGCCATTTGGCGTCCAAGGGCCGGATGCTTGCCGCGCAGATCCTCGCCCTGCTCGAGGGCGGGCTGTGGCTCGACAATGCCCGCGCCGCCAATGCCGCTGCTCAGCTGCTGGCCAACGCGGCGCCCGATCGGCTGGTCTATCCGGTCGAAGCGAACGAGCTGTTCCTTCGCGTCAGCGACGCGGAAGCGGCGAGTCTTCGTGACCGGGGCTTCGATTTCTACGAATGGGGTCCGGGACAGGTGCGCTTCGTCACCAGCTGGGATTCGGACCTGAGCGCAGTCCGTCAGCTCGGCGCCGCGATCGCCGCGCTGTGAGCGAAGAGCACGCGTCGACCTTCCGGTCGGTCACGCTTCCCTTCATCGTCTTCACCGCGATCTGGGGCTCGACCTGGATCGTGATCCGCGGCCAGCTCGGCGACGTTCCGCCCCAATGGTCGGTGACGTACCGCTTCATCATCGCCGCGGCCGCCATGGCGCTGATCGCCCTGACCAAGGGCGACGGCCTGCGCCTGCCGCGAGCGGGAATTGTTGCCGCGGCCGTGCTCGGCTTCACCCAATTCTGCGTCAACTTCAACGCGGTCTATCTCGCCGAGCGGCACATCACCTCCGGCGTCGTCGCGACCGTGTTTGCGCTGCTGCTGATCCCCTCGAGCCTGCTCGCCTGGGCGTTCCTCGGCCACAAGCCGAGCTCGCGCTTCTTCTGGAGCTCGCTGGTCGCGGTCCTCGGCATCGCCCTGTTGTTCGCTCACGAACTCGCCGCCCATGCCGCGAGCTCGAAGCAGATCCTCGCCGGAATCGCGCTGACCCTCGCCGGGATGCTCGGCGCGTCGATCGCCAACGTGCTCCAGGCGCGGCCCGAGGTCCGGCGTTTTCCGCTCTTTACCATCCTCGCCTGGTCGATGGCCTTCGGCGCGCTGATCGACGGAATCGTCGCGCTTATCATGACCGGAGCGCCGGTTATCGATACGCGACCGATCTATGTCGCGGGCCTGCTCTATCTGGCGCTCGCCGCTTCGGTTCTGACGTTCAGCCTCTATTATCCGGTCGTGCGCATCATCGGCCCGGCGAAAGCCGCTTATTCGAGCGTCATCGTGCCGATCATCGCCATGGGTTTATCGACCTGGCTCGAAGGCTATCGCTGGACTCCGACGACCGTCGCCGGCGCTCTCCTCGCGCTCGGCGGAATGGTCGGAGCGCTCAGCCGCGAGCGGCCGGTTGTGACTTCGCCGGACGCCGCCTAAGTCGGCGCGATGCTCGATATCCGAACCACCGTGGCCGACGCGCAGACCGTCGCCGAAGCTCCGCAGCCGCCGGCCCCCGTCGCCATTCGCCGTGAAGACTATCGGGCGCCCGACTGGCTGGTGCCCGAGATCCGGCTCGACTTCGATCTCGGTGCCGAACGAGCGAAGGTGCGCGCGACGCTCGAAGTCGTCCGCAACGGCGACCACGACCGCCCGCTGCGGCTCGATGGGGACGAGCTCGAGCTGCTCTCGGTCAAGGCCGACGGCGAGCATCGCCTGGACGGTCAGCAGCTCGTCATCACGCTGACCGGCGACCGCGCCACGGTCGAAACCGAGGTCGCGGTCAGCCCGGCGGCGAACACCAAGCTGATGGGCCTCTACGCTTCGGGCGGCATGCTGTGCACCCAGTGCGAAGCCGAGGGCTTCCGCCGAATCACCTTCTTTCCCGACCGTCCCGACGTTTTGTCCAAATACCGAGTCCGCATGGAAGGAGACTCCACGGCCTTTCCGATCCTACTGTCTAACGGTAACCGAGTTGTCCAAGGCGAAGCGCCGAACGGCCGCCACTGGGCCGAGTGGGAAGATCCGTTCCCCAAGCCGTCCTACCTGTTCGCCCTGGTCGCCGGCGACCTTCAGGCCAACCGCGACAGCTTCACGACCATGTCGGGCCGCAAGGTCGACCTCGTCATCTGGGTGCGCGGCGCCGATCTCCCCAAGACGAGCCACGCGATGGACAGCCTCAAGCTGGCGATGGCGTGGGACGAGAGGGTCTATGGCCGCGAGTACGACCTCGACCAGTTCAACATCGTCGCGGTCTCAGACTTCAACATGGGGGCGATGGAGAACAAGAGCCTCAACATCTTCAATTCCGCCTACATCCTCGCCGACCACGACACCGCCACCGACGCCGATTTCGACAATATCGCCCGGGTCGTGGCGCACGAATATTTCCATAATTGGTCGGGCGACCGGGTTACCTGCCGCGACTGGTTCCAGCTGTCGCTGAAAGAAGGCTTCACCGTCTTTCGCGACCAGAGCTTCTCGGCAGACGTCGGCAGCGCTCCAGTTAAGCGGATCGAAGACGTGCGGGTGCTGCGCGCCGCGCAATTCCCGGAGGATGCCGGACCGCTCGCTCATCCGGTGCGGCCCGACAGCTACATCGAGATCGGCAATTTTTACACCGCGACCGTCTACAACAAGGGCGCCGAGGTGATCCGTATGCTCGCCACTGTGCTCGGCCCCGAGAAGTTCCGCGCCGGCACCGACCTCTATTTCTCCCGCCACGACGGGGAAGCCGCGACCTGCGACGATTTCGTCCAGGCACTGGAGGACGGTAGCGGGGTCGACCTGACGCCGTTCAAGATCTGGTACAGCCAGGCCGGAACGCCGAAGGTCAAGGCGCGGCTGGATTATGACGCTGGTTCAAGGACCGCGGCGCTTCACCTCGAGCAAAGGGTCGATCCGACCCCCGGGCAGGCGGTCAAGCAGGCGATGCCAATCCCGCTCAGGACCGCGATCATCGGCGAGACGAGCGGCCACGAGATTTGCCCGGAACGGCTGGTCGTCCTCGACCAGGCGAGCGATACGGTTCGCTTCGAGAATGTCGTCGAACCGCCGTTGCTGTCGATCAACCGCGGGTTCTCGGCGCCCGTCATCGTCACCGCCGAGCGCAAGGCCGGAGAGCTGGAGCGGCTCGCGCAAACCGATAGCGACCCATTCGCGCGATACGAGGCGATCCAGGAGCTGATGATGCGCGCCCTGGTCGCCGGCGCGACGGGTGACTCGGCCGAGCCGGACGCCGTGATCGAAGCCGTGGCCGCCACGCTCCGGTCGAACTCGCTCGACCCGGCATTCAAGGGCGAGGCGATCCTGTTGCCGTCGGAGGCTTTGATCGCCGACCGGGTCGAGGTCGTCGATCCCGGCTCGATTCATGCGTCACGCGAACTGCTGCGGCGCTCGCTCGGCGGAGCCTTGTCGGACGACCTACTGGCCGCCCATCGCAGCGACGGCGCGTCAGGGAATGATCTCAGCCCGCGGGCCAAGGGCATTCGCCGGCTGCGCACCGTCGCGCTCGGGCTGATCGCCGCGGCGGACGAAGCGCATGGCGCGGCTCTGGCCAAGGCCCAGTTCGACGGCGCCGACAATATGACCGACCGCCAGGGCGCGCTCGGAATTCTCGTCTCGCTTGGCGTGCCGGAGCGCGAAGCTGCGCTCAACGCCTTCCACGAACGCTTCCACGACGATGCGCTGGTGCTCGACAAATGGTTCGCGCTCCAGGCGGCAGCGCAACGCGCCGATACCGTCGACCAGGTAGTCATGCTCGAGAAGCATCCCGAGTTCACGATCGCCAATCCGAACCGGCTGCGGGCGCTCGCCGGGACGTTCGGAGCCAACCATTGGGCATTCCACTCGGCCGACGGCCGCGGCTACCGCTTCCTCGCCGACATGATCCTTGCCGCGGACAGGCTCAATCCGCAGGTCGCGGCTCGGCTGGTTCCGCCGTTCGGCCGGTGGAAACGGTTCGAGCCGAACCGCGCCGCACTGATGAAGGCCGAGCTCGAGCGGATCGTCGCCGCGCCGGGCCTGTCACGGGACGTGTTCGAGCAGGCCTCGAAAAGTCTGGCTTAGCCGCCGACCCAGCCGGCGACCTCGCGCGCGACCTGGTTGGCGGCGCGGTTGAGCGCTGGTCCGACCGATGCGGCGGTGCCGTCGGCCGGCGCAGTCGCGATGAAGCGCCGGGCCTCGACCCGGTTCCCGCCGGCGGTCGACAGCGCGCCGTCAAACTCGACCACGACCTGGCCGGTCGACGCGTCGTAGCCGAATTTCTGCAGTTGGCCGCTGAGCAGGAGTCCCGGATCGAGAGTCGTCAGGTTGGTGTCCAGCACAACGCGGTGGGTCGTCCGCCGGATCGTTTCCGCGACGAGCTGCTGGAACAGCCGGTCGGGCGTGTCGACCCATTGCAGGTTGGTCACATATTGAACGTCGGTCGGTGTGACCTGGACCGGCACCCGGACGGTGCGCAGCTCCTTGGCTACGACCGGGGCCGCGACCGTGACCGATTGTCCGGCGGCGGCGGTCCGGGTCATTGCTCCGGGGTCGGGCGCCTCGGGAGTAAGGGTCTGCAGCGTCGTCGGGGTCTTGGCGCCACCGCCGAGCAATCCGCCAAGCGAACAGCCGGCGACGGTTGCCGCCAGCGCCGTTGCTGCCAAAGTCCGCACCACAAAGTTCATCGGCGTTTTCCTGGCTTGTAGTCCGGCAGTTTCTCGGGGCCGAGAGCGCCGCCGATGCCTTGCTGCTCGACGCGCTCGGACACGCCCTTCAGCGATTTGGTGAGGTCGCGCATCTCATGGACCAGTTGGTTGGCCTCGGGGAGCGTCGACTTGGTAAAATTCTGCACGCCCGGGCGGGCGTCGGAAACCATCGCGTCGAGGTTGTTCGCCGCCTGCTGGACCGAGGCGATCGCCCTGCGCAGGTCCTGGGCGGCCGGACG
The DNA here is from genome assembly GCA_045811385.1 of Sphingomicrobium sp. GTDB lineage: Bacteria > Pseudomonadota > Alphaproteobacteria > Sphingomonadales > Sphingomonadaceae > Sphingomicrobium. Next base: position 5,581 of record JBJMUB010000053.1, read on the forward strand.
GCCTTCCTCGACGACCAGCTTATTCGTGTTGTCGGACAGGTCGCTGATGTGCTGCGCGGCGACCCCGGCGTTGCGCACCGCGACCCGCGCATCGGAAATCGCATCCGCCAGCTCCGGTGCATGATCCGCGAGGACCTTGCTGGTCTTGTCGATATTCTCCAGGATGTCGGCGATCGCGTTCTGGTTCTTGTCGCTGAGCAGTTCGGTCAGACGCTCGGTCAGGCGCTGGATCCGCTCCATCAGCTCCGGAGCGCTGTTGAGCAGCGCGCCGAGGCCGCTGGTGCTGGACGGGACGACCGGGCAGCCTTGCGGCCCGGCCTGGCTGATCGGCGGGCTTCCGCGGGCAGCGCCGTCCAGCTGGATTTCATTGAGGCCGGTGAAGCCGACGCCGTGGATCTGCGCCGTCGTTCCCTGGAGAACCGGGGTTTGTTCGTCGACGTTAATCCGGACCCACACGAACTCGGGACGCTGAGGTAGCAGAGAAATCTTCTCGACCTGACCGACGGGCACGCCGGAGAAGGTGACGTTCGATCCCTTGTTGAGTCCGCTGACGGCCTGGGCGAAATAGATGTCGTAGCATTTGGTGGCCTTGTTGGAGAGGCCGGCCAGCCAGACGATGAACAGCAGCGCCCCGATGAGAAGCGCTACGGTCACCGTCCCGACCATCACATAGTTCGACCGGGTCTCCATCAGGCGTTCGTGTGCTCCGCTTCCTTGTGGCCCTCGGCCGCAGAGCGGCCGCGCGGTCCGTTAAAATAGTCTTGTATCCAAGGATGGTCCAAAGCCAATAGTTCCGGAATCGTTCCGACTCCCAGCACCTTCTTGTCCGCGAGAACGGCGACGCGGTCGCACACCGCATGCAGCGAATCGAGGTCGTGGGTGATCAGGAAGACGGTCAGATCGAGCCGCTTTTGAAGCGACCGGATCAGCTCGTCGAAGCCGGCCGCCGCGATTGGGTCGAGGCCCGACGTCGGCTCGTCGAGGAACAACAGTTCGGGATCGAGCGCCAGCGCGCGGGCGAGACCGGCCCGCTTGACCATGCCGCCGGACAGCTCGCTGGGATATTTCGGGCCGGCATCGGCCGGCAGCCCGCCCATGGCGATCTTGTAGGACGCAATCTCGTCGAGCAGCGGCGGTTTCAGGAACGGGAAATATTCGCGGATCGGCACCTCGACATTCTCGGCGACCGTCAGCGTCGAGAACAAGGCGCCGTTTTGGAACAGAATGCCCCAGCGCCGACGGATGTTCTTGGCCTCGTCCTCGCTGCGGCCGACCATGTCCTCGCCGAGCACGTTGATCTCGCCGGCGTCCGGAGTTTGCAGGCCGATGATCGAGCGGAGGAGGACGGATTTGCCGGTTCCGGACCCGCCGACGACCCCGAGGATCTCGCCGCGGCAGACGGTCAGGTCGAGGCCGTCATGGACGACCTGCTCGCCGAAGGTGTTGCGCAGTCCGCGCACTTCGATGATCGGATCGCAATCCTTCGGGGTCATATCCACCCAATGTTCGAAAAGAAGACCGCGAACACGGAGTCGAGCACGATCACGAGGAAGATTGACTGGACGACCGCAATCGTCGTGCGCGTTCCGACTTCCTCGCTGTTGCCCTGGACCAGCATGCCCTGGAAGCAGCCGGCCAGGGCAATGATGAAGCCGAACACCGGCGCCTTGATGAGGCCGACCCACAGGTCCGTCAGCGGGATCACTTCCTGGAGCCGCTGGATATAGGTCAGCGGCGGGATTTCGAGCGCGAGCCAGACGAAGATACCGCCGCCGATCAAGGTCATGAACATCGACCAAAACGCCAATAACGGCATCATCAGCACCGCGGCGATCATCCGCGGGATGACCAGCGCCTCGACCGGCGAGACGCCGATCGTGCGCATGGCGTCGATCTCCTCGGTGATCTTCATCGTCCCAAGCTGGGCGGCAAAGGCCGACCCCGAGCGCCCGGCGACCATGATCGCGGTCATCAAAGTGCCGAGTTCGCGCGTGGTGATCCGCCCGATCAGGTTGATCGTGTAGACCTCGGCTCCGAACTGGGCGAGCTGGACCGACCCCTGCTGGGCGATGACGATCCCGATCAGGAAGCTCATCAGCCCGATGATTCCGAGCGCGCGCACGCCGACGACGTCGAAGCGCTGGACGACCGCGTTCACCCGGAACCGCCGCGGTCGCTTGATGACCGCCCAGAAGCCGATCAGGGTCGCGCCGAAAAATCCGAGCAGGCCAAGCAGGGTCCGGCCGGACTCGGCGACCCATTCGCCAAGCTCGGTCATTACGCGTTTGTAGCTCGCCGGCTGCTCCGGGATGACCCGCGTCGGCTTGTCGAACTCGGCGACCTGCTCGAGCAGGCTGACCTCGTCGCGGCTGGCCCCGATCACCTTGGCTTTGCGGTCGCGCACGGTGCGGTAGATGATCCACGCGCCGACCGTGTCCATGCGCTCGACTTCCGACAGGTCGATGGTCAGCGGGTCGGGCAGCATGTCGATTTCGCGCTGGGTCGTCGCGGCCCGGGTAATGGTCAGCGCTCCGGCGACGCGATAGGTCGCGTCGCTGCCACGGTCGGCCAAGGTGCGCTCGTCATGGGCCATTCGCCGCCGATGAATGCGCGAAACCCCCAAAAGGAGCAAGCGCTCCCCGTTTTTCCGCCACTTTCCTGCACGGCTCCCCGCCACTAATGCGCGCTTAATGACGGACGATCGCCCGCTTCTGTTCGTGCCGGTAGGCGTCAATGCCGCACGCCCGTTCGGGATGGACGCGCGCGAGCGCGCCTGCCGGCTCGCGACCAATGCCGGGTTCGACTGCGCCGACGTTCCGGAGCGAGGCCGCGCGGCGCTGGTTTCGAGCCTCGATTACGGCTGGGACCCGGCCTGGCTGAAGGCGATGCGCTCGCGCCCCGGGGCCGTCCTGACCCTCGCCGGCAAGCCAGTCATGGCCCACATCCCGGCCGATCGCGACGCGGTTGCCGCGGCGGCGGCGCTCGAGGCCGGCAAGGGTCTCGACGGTTACGAGGTGCTCGCTTCGGAGAAGGCGGAGCTCAGCTACGCGGAGCTGCGCAAGCGCGACCGCCCGTTCGTGCTGCCGCTCGACCCCAACGACCCAGACCCGGTCGAGCGCGCCGCCTACGACGCTTCGTACAAAGGCGTCACCGACGTCCTGACGCTGTACCTGTGGCGCAAGCCGGCATTCTACCTGACGCGCTGGGCCGCCCAGGCCGGGCTGACGCCGAACGTCGTGACCCTGGTTGGGGCGATCCTCTGCGCGCTGGCTTTCGTCCTGTTCTGGCGCGGCCAGTATTGGAGCGGGATCCTGGCGGGCTTCGTCTTCATGGTCCTCGACACGGTCGACGGGAAGCTCGCGCGCTGCACCGGTGCGTCGTCCAAATGGGGCAATGTCTTCGATCATGGCATCGACCTCGTCCATCCGCCCTTTTGGTGGTGGGCGTGGGAGCACGGCCTCGCCGCCTACGGCAAGCCGCTGTCGCCGATCTATGCGACCATGGTGCTGTGGGCGATCATCGGCGGCTATGTCCTCCAGCGCCTGATCGAGGGCGTGTTCATGCGCCGCTTCGGCGGCATGCACATTCACGTCTGGCAGAAGATCGACAGCCAGTTCCGGCTGATCACCGCGCGGCGCAACCCCAACATGGTGATCCTGGTCGCGGCTTTGCTCTTCGGCCGGCCCGACAGCGGGCTGGTGCTGGTCGCGTGGTGGACGATCATCAGCCTGATCTTCCACTCCGTGCGCTACGCCCAGGCGAGCGAAGCGGCGGCGCGCGGCACGCCGATCACCTCCTGGCTGGGCGGGTGACCTTCTCCGCGGTCGTCCTTGCCGGCTCGCGGCCGGGACGCGATGCGTTCGCGGAGAGCTTCGGAACCGACTTGAAGGCGCTGATCCCCGTCGGCGGCGAGCCGATGGTCGTACGGCCGGTGCGCGCGCTGCTCGCCAGCGCCAGCGTCGGCAAGATCCTGGTCCTCAGCCAAGCGCCGGACCGCATCGCCGCCGTTCTTCCCGACGATCCACGGATCGAATGCCGCCCATCGAAGGGCACGATCGCCGAAACGATGCTCGGCTTGCTCGGCGATCTCGACATGTCCTGGCCGCTGCTGGTGACGACGGCCGATCACGCCCTGCTCGAGCCGGCAACGATCGACGAATTCTGCGGCGCAGCGGGCGGAACCGACATCGCCATCGGTGTCGTCGAGCGGGCGAACCTGCTTCGCCGACTGCCGCAGACGCAGCGAACCTGGCTCAGGTTCCGCGGCGGCGCGTACACCGGCGCGAACCTGTTCGCGCTCCGCTCGCCCGAGGTCCGGCCGGCGATCGAGCTGTGGCGCTCGGTCGAGCAGGACCGCAAGAAAGCGTGGCGAATGCTGTCGCTGCTCGGGCCGGCGGTAATGCTCACGGTCGCTCTGCGGCTGGTCAGCCTCGACGAGGTGCTTGCGCGGCTGAGCGGCCGGCTGGGCCTGGCGGTGAAAGCGGTGCAGCTCAGCAACGCGCTCGCCGGGGTCGACGTCGACAAGCCGGCGGATCACGCGCTCGCCGAGGCGATCCTCAGGGGCGCGGCGTGACCGACCTCGCGGTTTACGACATGGACCGGACGGTCACGCGCCGCGCGACCTATACGCCGTTCCTGCTGCATTGCGCGCTGCGCCGAGCGCCGTGGCGGCTGTTGTTCCTGCCGCTCGTGGTCCTGTCGATGCTGGTTTACGCCGTGCGCCTGATCGACCGGGCGCGGCTCAAGGAGATCAACCACCGGCTACTGCTCGGCGGAAAGGTCCATCCGAAGGACCTGCAGCCGCTGGTCGCCAGCTTCGCGGACCAGCAGGTCGAAACCAACATCCGCCCCGGCGCGCTGAAGGCGATCGCGCGCGACAAGGAAGAGGGGCGCCGGGTCGTGCTCGCCACCGCTTCGTACCGGCTCTACGCCGATGCCATCGCGCAGCGATTGAGCTTCGACGACGTAATCGGCACCGGCTCGGTGATCGGCCTCGACGAGCGGGTGCACGCGAAGATCCTCGGCGAGAATTGCTACGGCCCGGCCAAGCTTCGGATGATCGCCGACTGGGTCGACAAATCCGGCCTCAAAGGCGCGCACAGCCACGTGCGCTTCTATTCCGACCACATCTCCGACCAGCCGGCGTTCGAATGGGCCGACGAGCCGGTCGCGGTGAATCCCCAGGGCAAGCTCCGCCGTCTCGCGACTGAGCGCGGGTGGGCAATCGAAGATTGGGGCTAGCGTCCGCTTTCGGACCCGGTTGCGGACATTACGACGCACCTCGCTCTGCGACCAACGTTTGAAGCCAATCCGGTTAACTGCTCGGCTCAACGGCTGCTCACTGACCTCACATTCCGTTCCTGCGCCTGCGTCAGCCATGCGGGAGTTTCATGGACGACTTTCAACTCTGGGAAGGTTTGCAGGATTTCGCCTCGGATTCGGCGCGGGCAAAACCCCACACGCCACCCATCCCGTAGTCATAGACGACCAAGAACTCGCGCTCGTTCACAAGGAAATTGATAGTCCGGTGAATGTCCGCTTTCACCCAAAGCGGACACGATCGGATAGCTACACCGCGTTCAGCGCGTTGGCGAAGTCGGCGATGAGGTCGTCGGGGTCCTCGACGCCGATCGAGATGCGCACCAGGTTGGGGGTGATACCGAGCGCGGCCTTGCGCTCGTCGGGCACCGACAGATGGGTCATCGCCGCCGGTGCGCTCGCCAGCGTCTCGGTGCCGCCGAGGCTGACCGCGAGATGCGCGATGCTCAGCGAATCGAGGAAGGCGAAGGCCTCTTTCTCGCCGCCCTTGAGGTAGAGCGAGAAGGTCGAGCCGGCGCCGGTGCAGTGACGCGCGTAGATGTCGGCCTGCCGCGATCCCGCCTCGAGGAAGCCGAGGTAGCCGACGCTTTCGACCTTAGGATGGTCGCGGAGGAACTCGCACACCTTCGTCGCATTCTCGCCCGCCCGCTCCATCCGGAGCTCGAGCGTTTCGAGGCTGCGCAGGAGCATCCACGCGGTGTTGGGATCGCAGATGGTGCCGATGGTGTTGCGCAGCATGCGCACCTGATTGATCAGGCCCTTCTCGCCGACCAGCGCGCCGGCGACGAGGTCGCTGTGCCCGCCGATATATTTGGTCAGGCTGTAGATCGAGAGGTCCGCGCCCTGCGCGAGCGGCTTTGCCCAGAGCGGGCCAAGAAACGTGTTGTCGATCGCAATCGGCGGACGTTCGTTTTCACCAAACACAGCGTCGCGCGCGGCGGCGACCGCCTCGACGTCGACCAGCGCGTTGGTCGGATTCGCCGGGCTTTCGAGGTAGATCAGCGAGACCCGTCCCTTGGCCTTGGCGTCGGCGAGGACCGCGTCGATCTCGTCGCGCGACGCGCCGGCCGGAAAGTCGAGCCACGACACGCCGAACCGCCCGAGGATCTTGGCGATCAGCGTTTCGGTCGCCGCATAGAGCGGACCGGAATGGACCACGACGTCGCCCGGCTGGACGAAGGTCAGCAGCAAGGTCGCGATGGCCGACATTCCGCTCGAGAAGGCGAGCGCGTCGTCGGCGTCTTCCCACACGGCGAGCCGGTCCTCGAGGATCTCCTGATTGGGCCCGTTGAAACGCGAATAGATGAGGCCCTCGGCCCCGCCGGGCCGCTTGCCGGTCACGCCCTCGAAGAAGCGCTTCCCGGCCGCCGCATTCTCGAACACGAAGGTCGAGGTGAGGAAGATCGGCGGCTTGAGCGAACCTTCGCTGAGCTCGGGATCGAAGCCGTACCCGAGCATCAGGGTCTGCGGCTTCAGCTTATGATTGCCGATGCTGGTCGGCGACGGTCGCGGCGGCCGGTGATGGGACATCGTGCCGCTGAGTTCGTCTTCGGTGGGCAATTCAGGTCTCCTCGTGGGGCGGCATTAGCGCCAACGAGACGGCGACGCCAATCAACTGGCTCCGCATCGCTGATAAGCTGGCCTTGTGGGATCAGCCGGGAATCGCGATCGCGCTGAGTTGGCGTCCGTAGTCGCGTTCGCCACGGTGGGTCGCGCGGCGGTAGCTGAAGAAGCGCTCCGGGTCGCTATAGGTGTCGAGGTTCAAGGCCTCGATCTCGTCGATGCCGGCGAGGATCAGGCGGTGGACGACATAGGCTTCGAGATCGAAATGGGGCTTGCCGGCCGAGCCTTCGATGAAGAAGCGCGCATTGTCGGAATCGGCCTTGGTGAAGCGGACCCGGAACGCCTCGTCGACCTCGTAGGCCGGCTGGCCGATGCATGGGCCGACCGCCGCGTGGATATTCTCGCGCCGGGCGCCGAGCTGCTCCATCGCCGCGATGGTGGCGTCGGTCACTCCGGCGAGCGCGCCGCGCCAGCCGGCATGCGCGGCCCCGACGACCACCGCGCGGTGATCGGCCAGCAGCAAGGGTGCGCAGTCGGCGGTGAGGATGCCGAGCAGCAGGTTCGGCCGGTCGGTGACCATTCCGTCGGCATGCGGCCGCTCGGCGTGCGGCCAGGGACGCTCGACATGGACCGCGTGGCCCGAATGGACCTGATGGACGGTCGCCAGCTCGGCGCCCGGCAGGATCGCGGCGATCGCCAGCCGCCGGTTCGCGTCGATCGCCTCGCGGTCGTCGTTGCTGCCGTAGCCGACGTTGAGGCCCGCGAGATCGCCGGTCGAAACGCCGCCGCGGCGGCCGAGGAAACCGTGCGGCAGGCCGGCGATCGAAACCGCGCGGTTGACCTCGACGCCGCTCACAGCGCCTTCCTCATGATGATGTCCTCGTCCGCATGGCTTCCGACCATGAAGTCGTAGCGCCCGACGGGCACGAAGCCATAGCGATCGTAAAACCGGCGCGCGCGGTGGTTCTCGACAAAGACGGTGAGGTACATGTCTTCGGCGCCGCGCCGCGCTGCTTCCTCGAGCGCCCGGTCCATCAGGCCATGGGCGATGCCGACGCCATGGTGCTCTTTCAGGATGTACAGCTGATCGAGCAGGATCGCCCGGCGGTCCGTCTCCACCGGAAGCTTCATCGGGCCGAGCTTCGCGTAGCCCACGGGCATTCCGTCGGCCTCGGCAATGAGGAACGCGAACGCTGCGTCGTTCAACTCCGCCTCCCACGCACCCACGTCGAAGCTCGAGAGGAAGGCGTCGAGGTCCTCGCGCCGGTACAGGTGCGCGAACGTGTCGCAGAAGCTGGTGTTGAAGATCCGGTCGAGCGTGGCGGCGTCGGCGGCGGTGGCGCCGCGATAGACGATCGTCATGCGAACCCCGCCGGCGCGGGCCAGTCCGGCGCGTGGATGGCGATCACCTTGAATAGCTCGCCCATTTCATCGCGGCCGGTCAGCCGCTGCACGGCGGCGGCAAGCTCATCGGTGCGCTCCGGGTTCGCGCTGGCGAGCGACGCGGCGCGCGCGCCGATGCCGAGCCGGTTGAGCCATTCGCGCTGGCTGACGAGCGGAGTTACCGCTGCTCCCGCGGAACGCGCGGCGTCCGCCATGGCCTGGAAGTCGACGTGCGCGGTCAGGTCCTGCTCGCCCGGATTCGCAAGCACCGGAGCGAAGCCGTGGCCGCGAACGGCCTGGAGCGTGTCGCCCGGGCGGCTCCGCGCATGCCCATAATCGATGATCAGCGCCACGCCTCCCTTCGCCGCCAGGCAGTTGGCGATCGCGCCCAACGCGCGCTCGCGCGCGGGCGATGTCTCGACGACCTCCCCGTCACGGTCGAACGCGAAACCCCCGCCCGCGACCGCGATGCGCCGCT
>JBJMUB010000054.1:0-12244 GCA_045811385.1 Sphingomicrobium sp.
GTGATGCTGTCGGCGGAAAGCGCGACCGGCCAATATCCGTATGAGGCGGTGCAGATGATGGACCGCATCGCGACCAGCGTCGAACGCGACCCGACTTATCCGGCGCGAGTCCATTTCACCCAGACCAAGCTCGAGCCGACCACCGCCGACGCGCTTGCCGGCTCGGCACGGCAGATCGCGACCACGGTCTCGGCGACCGCGATGGTCTGTTACACGAGCTCGGGTTCGACCGCCCGGCGGATCGCCCGCGAGCGCCCGCCGGTGCCGCTGCTGGCGATGAGCGCATCGCACACCACGGCGCGGCGGATGGGGCTGATCTGGGGCGTTCACGCCGTCCACACGCGCGACGTCGCGAGCTTCGAGGAGATGGTCGAAAAGGGCAAGCGCATGGCGCTGCGCCACAACCTCGCCAAGGGCGGCGAGCGGATCGTCCTGATGGCCGGGATCCCGTTCGGCACCGCGGGATCGACCAACGTATTGCACGTCGTCCGGCTGATCGGCGACGAGCTCGAGCGGCATCACGCCGCCAAGTCATCGTCGGCGAGCTAGCGCGAACCGGCGACCGGATCGGGGGCCGAGGTCTTCTCGGCGCCGTCGGCCTCGAGCGGGGTGCCGAAATTCCACAAGCTCAGCGCCGGGATGCACAGTCCGTCGGGATCGGGCTCGAAATCATATTGCGCGATCCCGCAATTGAGAATTTCCGATTGCTTGTCGATCGCCAGGATCGCCGCCTCGTCGAGCTCCTCGAGGATGTAGCGGAAGCACAGCACGACCACCTGATGGCACACGACCAGCACGCGGCGGTCGCGATGATGGAGGTTGATCGTGTTGAGCATCGAGCGCAGGCGCAGGATCACGTCGGCCCAGCTCTCGCCGCCGGGCGGGCGGTGGTAGAATTTGCCGAGCCGGCGGCGATGCGCGGCTTCCTCCGGAAAGCGCTCGCGGATGCCGAGCGTGGTCAGCCGGTCGAAAATCCCGAACTCGCGCTCGCGCAGCCGCTCGTCGACGGTCGCCCGGGCCGGCCCGGCGGCGAGAGCGCCTGCGTTGCACACCGCCTCCGCGGTTTGCCGCGCTCGGACGTAAGGCGAGGACAGGATGATCTCGGGGCGTTGGTCGCGCGGCAGGTCGGCGAACCAGCGGCCGGCCGCCGCGGCCTGGCGCAAGCCGAGGTCGGACAGCGGGACATCGACGTCGCGCACGTCGATGTCGATCTCGTGCGATCCGGCTTCATCGGCGGCATCGCGGGCGATGTTCCCGTGGCTCTGCCCATGCCGCAGAAGCCACAGCCGTTCCGGCCAATTCTGACGCATTGCGGGTCTCCTTGCCGAACCGCTGAAAGCATCATTGGGGCGATTGTGCCAAGAACCTTCGGGGCGCTCGCGCATTGGAGACGGTCATGAGCGATGGCGGCAGCCCCTTCGCGAGCTTCTTCCAGGCCGGTTTCGAATGTTCGTCGCACCGGCGGCGCGACGGCGTGCGCCTCGACCTCATCCGCGCGACCAGCCACGACAAGCGTGTCGAACGCGATTATCGCCTGTGCCGCGACCTCGGCTTCGCCACGATCCGCGACGGGCTTCGCTGGCACTTGATCGAAAAGAGCCCTGGCCGATACGATTGGTCGAGCTGGCTTCCGGCGCTCGAAGCGGCCGAAGAGGTCGGCCTGCAGGTCATCTGGGACCTGTTCCATTACGGCTCGCCGGACCATATCGACCAGGCGGGCGAGGACTTTCCCGACCGCTTCACCGAGTTCTCGCTGGCAGCGCTCGACGTCCACCAGTCGGTCGCCGGCCGAGCGCCGATCGTCTGTCCGCTCAACGAGATCAACTTCCTGTCGTGGGCCGTCGAGGTCGGCTATTTCCCGCCGGTCGGCCCGGACGAAGTCGGCTGGTTCAAGCGGCAGCTGGTTCGAACCGGAATCCGGGCAGCGAAGGCAATCCGCGAATGCTGGTCGGACGCGACGATCGTCTGGGCCGAGCCGCTGGTCCACATCGCGCCGCACAGCCACCGCCGGGAGGAGGTCCGCGGCGCGGAAGCCGCACGGCTCGGCCAATTTGAGGCCTACGACTGGATCACCGGCCGTGCCGAGCCGAAGCTCGGCGGCGATCCGTCGCTGGTCGACCTCGTCGGGTTCAATTTCTATCCGCACAATCAATGGTACCGGGACGGGCCGACGATCCCGATGGGCCACCACGAATATCGTCCGCTGGCCGACATGCTGGTCGAAGTCGCGGAACGCTACGGCAAGCCGATCTTCCTGTCGGAGACCGGCGCAGAAGGGACGGGCAAGCCGTCCTGGCTCCATTACGTGTGCAACGAAGTGCGGGACGCGATGGACCGCGGCGTGGACCTGCGCGGCATCTGCTGGTACCCGATCACCGCTTATCCCGGGTGGGACAATTCGCGCCACGCGGAGACGGGCCTGCTGTCGTCGGTGGTCGCCGACGGCAGCCGCCATGTGGACCAGCGCCTGCTCGCGGAATTCGAAGTGCAGCGCGCGCTATTCAAGCAGGCGCCCGAGCGCCGCGCAGTTGCCGGCTCGCGGCGGTCCTAGGTCGGCACCGCCTCCGCGCTTTTTGCCCATTTCGCCGCGTACCGGCGAACCTCCTCGAGTTGCACTCGGCCCCAGCGGTGACCGTAGCCGTCGGGTTCGACATTCTCGGGCTGGTCGAGCAGCTTCTGCCAGCGGCGCAGCTCGGCGATGTAGGCATCGCACGGCAAGCGCTCGAACTCTTCCTTGTCGGCGACGTCGTAGAGGCCGATCTTCGCCCATTCCTGGGACCACCAGTCGGGTACGTCGACGAACGGGTAGAGGCACACGCCGTGAAGCTCGACGCCGGCGTTCAGCGCTTTGAGCGATTCCTCCATCGTCATCCGGAGCCAGTCGGCGCGGTTCTCCTGGAAGCCGCTGGTTTCGCCGATGATGATTGGGCGGCGGTAGCGGTCCCAGGCATATTGCAGCAGCTCGCTCAGCGGCTTGCGGCGCGGATCGCGCGGACCGAGGATCTCGCGCTTCTTGTCCTGCCCGAGCTGGACCTGGCTGTAATGGTAGGCATTGACCCCGACGATATCGAGGATGTCAGGCGACCCGCCGAGCTCCGGCGCGAGGCGCCCGGCGAGCATGTCCCAGCCTTCATAGGCTTCGCGATGCTCCTCATCCTCCGCTTCATCGGCGAGGTCGGGTCGGTCGCTCGGCGGGACGGCGTGGACGATCGGATCGACGTGGACCATCCGCGCCTTGGGGGCGACCTCGCGGATCGCCTTGGCGCCGTCGATCGCCATGTGCGCCAGCGCGCGCTTGAGCTCATCCTCGCGGCCCCTGGCGAACGGGTACATCCATTCGAGGTCGCTCGCCGCGGCCGAGAAGAAGGTGATTTCGTTGATCGGGGTGAAGAAGAACGGCGGTTCGGCGCTGCCGGTGACGAACTCGGCCGCGGCCCGGCAATAATCGGCGAAGCGGTTGCGGCAGTCGGCTGAGAAGGGGTCGCAGCCGTCGGGCAGGCCATAGTGGCAGAGGTCCCAGATCGGAGTGATGTTGCACTCGGTCGCGGCGTCCTGCACCGCTCTGACGCTCGACCAGTCGTATCGGCCGTTCCCGAGATCGACCTGCGGCCAGCGGATCGCCTCGCGAACCACGCCGACGCCGAGGTCCATTGCCGCGGCATAATCATCGGCGAGGTGCCGGTCGTGGCCGGTGGCCGCGACATAATCCTTCCGTTCGCGGTCCTTCCACACGAAGGTCGAGCATTCGAACCCGGTCATGAAGAAGGTGGGGAAGATCGCGTCGCCGGCCATCGCCAGCTTCAAGTCGCGGGCGCGGCCTGGGGTTCCTCCGAGGGTGTGCCGACGAACGGCCAGCCGTCGCGCCACTGGATTCTGTCGATGAGCAGGATGCGCCGGCTGTTGATCTCGTCCTCCTGCCGCTGGCGGGGCCGGTTCACATCGATCGCGTGATAGACGATCCACGTATCGCCGGCCTTGTCGACGACGATCGAATTGTGCCCGGGGGCGAGCCAGCGCTCGCTTTTGAACAGCATCAGGCTGTGGGGCACGCCGCGCGCTTCCTCGAGCGTCTCGAACGGGCCCGTAGGAGACTGCGACCGAGCGACCATCACGCCATATTCGGCATGGGGACCGCAGCAATTGTCGCCCGAATAAAACAGATAATAGAAATCGCCGTGGCGGATGACCCACGACGCTTCGACCAGCCGTGGGAAGGCTCCCTTCTTGCCGTTGGGCCGGATCAACTCGATCGGCTCGCTGCCGGGAGCGAATGCCATGCCGTCGGGCGCCAGCTCCTGGACTCGGATCGGCTGGAACCCGGAACCCCAGTAGAGCCAGCGCTTCCCCGTCGCCGGATCATCGAACGCCATCGGATCGATGACCTCGAAGCCGCTCCCGACGAGCAAGGGCTGGCCGATGTCGACGAACGGCCCCTCGGGCCGATCCGAGGTTGCAATCGCAAGTGAATGGCACGGCGGCTTGGCGCAATCGTCCGGCGTCGCCGAATAGTACATGAGGTAGCGCTGACCGTCGTGCAGGACGTAAGGCGCCCAGTAATCCTGAGTCCTGCGCGCCCACTGCGGTTTCTCGGGAAGCGCGTCGCCGAGATGTTCCCAATGCACCAGGTCAGCGGATCGGGCGACCTGGACGTTGATCCACTGGTCGTCGCGCAGGGTCTGCGTCGCGTATGCGTAATAATAGCCGTCGGGCGCGAGAATCACTGCCGGATCGGGGAAATCGGCGTCGAGAACGGGATTCAGGTAAGAGCCGGTCGCGGCCGCGTGCCGGGAGCCGGCCGCGGCTTGGCTCAGATCGTCTGCCGGGCCGAATGAATGTCGCATCGATCGGACATATGGCGGGCCGCGCCACGGCGAAAGCGCCTTTGTGCATCCGGCAGCGGATTCATTCGGCGGCAAGGGCCGTTCGTTCCGCTTTCCGAGGCGCAGTCTTGGCCTGCATTCGGCGGAACGTCGCCAGTGCCTGGCCGACGATCTGGTCCATGTTGTAGTAGCGATAGGTCGCCAGCCGGCCGACGAAGGTCACGCCAGGGGTCGCGTCGGCGAGCGCTTCGTACTGCTTGTAGAGCGCCTGATTCTCCTCGCGCGGGATCGGGTAGTATGGATCGCCCTCCGCCGACGGATATTCGTAGGTGATGGTCGTGACCGCCGCCTTCTGACCCGTCAGATGCTTATACTCGCTGATGCGCGTGTAAGGCACGTCGGGCGATGGGTAGTTGACGACCGCGACTGGCTGGTGGCGCTCCTCTTCGAGCGTCCGGTGGTCGAACTTGAGGCTCCGGTAGGGCAGCTTGCCGAACCGGTGATCGAAATATTCGTCGATCGGACCGGTGTAGATGATGTGGCGGGCATCGACCTCGTCGCGCATATCGCGGAAGTCGACGCCGGTGCGGATCTCGATCAGCGGGTGGTCGAGCATGCGCTTGAACATCGCGGTGTAGCCGTGGAGCGGCATGGCCTGGAACGTGTCGCTGAAATAGCGATCGTCGGTGTTGGTCCGCGTCGGGATGCGCGACGTCACCTGCTTGTCGAGCTCGCTCGGGTCGAGGCCCCATTGCTTCCGCGTGTAGCCGCGGAAGAACAATTCGTAGAGCTCGCGCCCGACGGCGTTAATGACCACGTCCTCCGACGTTCGGATGTCCGCGACCGGCTCGGCGCGCGAGGCGAGATAGTCGGCCGCTTCCTCGTCGGTCTTAAGGTCGAGGCCGAACAGCTCGTTGAGCGTCGTGCGGTTGATCGGGATGGGCAGCAGCTTGTCGCGAACCACGGCGCGGACCCGGTGTTCGTATGGCCGCCACTCGGTGAATTGCGACAGATATTCGACGACTTGGTCGCTGTTGGTGTGGAAAATGTGCGGGCCGTATTTGTGATAGAGGATCCCGGCCTCGTTGGGCTCGTCATAGGCGTTGCCGCCGACGTGCGGCCGGCGGTCGATCAGCAGCACGCTCGCGCCGTTCTGGCTGGCCAGGCGCTCGGCCAGAACGGAGCCGGCAAAGCCGGCCCCGACGATCAGATAATCGTAATGCGCTCGCTGCGCTCCTGAGGCCGCGGTCATTCCGCCGCCACGAGCAGCGCGGAATCCGCGCCGGTCTCCTCGGTGGCGAGCAGTGCCCTGACGAGCCCGGCCATGCGCGCCTGGGTCGTGTCCCAGCTGCTGGCCGACAGCATCAGGTCTGCTTCGGCGAGCCAGCCGCTTTCGGGATTGCGCGACAGCTCCAGCGCCGTCTCGCACGCCGCGACGAATTCGTCAGCGGTCGAGGCGATCCCGACTCCCTCGAGGTGACCGTAATGGCGCACGACGTCCCTGATCGGCGCCGACACCACCGGCTTGCCGCCGGCGAGATATTCCGGAGTCTTCGTCGGTGAAATGAACTCCGTCGACTCGTTCATCGCGAACGGCATCAACGCGACGTCCCAGCCGCTCAGATAGGCCGGCAGCTGCTCGTAGGTCTTGGGGCCGAGGTAATGGATGTTCGGCCGCTTCGGCAGCTCGTCTTCGCTGATCTTCACCACCGGGCCGACCATCACGAACGACCAGTCCGGACGCATCTCGGCGGCCTTGTCGAGCAGGGCGGTGTCGAACCGCTCGTCGATGACTCCGTAGAACCCGAGCCGCGGCCGGGGCAGGTCCTCCTGGTCGGCCGGGTCGAACAGCCGCGAACGGGCCTTGGCGAAATGCGCGCGGTCGACCGACGACGGGAAGCAATGAACGTTGTCGTGACGGTCCTTCTTCGCTTCGAACAGGCTCGATCCGCCGGTGAACACGATATCGGAGCGATCGAGGAGCTCCTGCTCGTAGCTAAGCAGATGTTCGGGCGCGAACTTGAACTTGGACAGTTCGTCCATCGCGTCATAGACGGTAACGTCGGGGGTGATGTGCCGCGACAAGGGCAGCATCATCGGCGTGTAATACCAAGCGATGAGCGGCCCGCGAACCATTGCCAGATGGGCGTCGAGCAGTCGGGCCAGGGTCGCTTCGCGAGCGTCTTCCGGCATGCCTTCGGGAAGGTGAGGAACGACCAGGCGCAGACTGGGGGACCGGTCGTCGTCGCGCACTCGCAAATAGGCGGTTTCCCTCGCCGGAATGTCGACCGGCTCCTCCCAGTAGATCACATTCATGTCGCGCGCGAAGCGGCTCATGAGATGCTGCGGCCGCTGGAATACGAAGTTCCACCGCAAGTGCGAAAAGCAGATGAGAGTGGTGCGCTCCGTCCCCGGCGCCGAGGGCTCGGCTGAAGACTCCACTGGCACCCCGACGCGAGTCAGCATTCTCGATAAACCTCCGTGTGATTTGAAACCCTTCGATGAACGGGCCGGGGGGCTCCGCGGTTCCCCGAGCTTAACCGGAGTTAATGTGAAAATGCCCGTTGCTGCGCCGCAGCAAACGGCAGTACGCCCGATTGACCCGGTGAATGGCTCGTGGAAGGAGCGTGGCCTGAGGAGATCGGCCCTTGGCGACGACCATCGAAGAGCTCGAGAAACGCCGCGAAGCGGCCCGCCTCGGCGGCGGCGAAAAGCGTATCGCCGCGCAGCATGCCAAGGGCCGGCTGACCGCCCGCGAGCGGCTCAGCGTGCTGCTCGATCCTGGCAGCTTCGAAGAATATGACATGTTCGTCGAGCACAACGCGACCGACTTCGGAATGGCCGAGCAGAAGATCCCGGGCGACGGCGTCGTCACCGGATCGGGCACGATCAACGGCCGGCTGGTCTACGTCTTCGCGCAGGACTTCACCGTGTTCGGCGGAAGCTTGAGCGAGCGCCACGCACAGAAGATCTGCAAGGTCATGGACATGGCGATGAAGGTCGGCGCTCCGGTGATCGGTTTGAACGACAGCGGCGGCGCGCGCATCCAGGAAGGCGTCGCCTCCCTTGCCGGTTATGCCGAGGTGTTCCAGCGCAACGTGCTTGCCTCCGGAGTGATCCCGCAGATCAGCATGATCATGGGGCCGTGCGCGGGCGGCGCGGTCTATTCGCCGGCGATGACCGACTTCATCTTCATGGTGAAGGATAGCTCGTACATGTTCGTCACCGGCCCCGAGGTCGTGAAGACGGTCACCAACGAGGTCGTGACGCAGGAGGAGTTGGGCGGAGCGGTCACGCACACGACCAAGTCGGGTGTGGCCGACGTCGCATTCGAGAATGACATCGACGCGTTGCTCGCGACGCGGGAATTCGTTGACTTCCTGCCGCTGTCGAACCGCCACGATCTGCCCGAGCGGCCTTGCGAGGACCCCGTCGACCGGATCGAGGACAGCCTCGACACGCTCGTCCCGCCGAGCGCGGCGACGCCCTACGACATGCACGAGCTGATCCGGAAGGTCGCCGATGAGGGCGACTTCTTCGAGCTGATGCCGGCGCATGCCGCCAACATCCTCGTCGGGTTCATCCGCATCGACGGGCGCACCGTCGGGGTCGTCGCCAACCAGCCGATGGTGCTCGCCGGCGTGCTCGACATCAACTCGGCCAAGAAAGGCGCGCGCTTCGTCCGCTTCTGCGACGCGTTCGACATTCCGATCCTGACCTACGTTGACGTGCCAGGCTTTCTGCCGGGTGTCGGGCAGGAGCATCACGGCATCATCAAGCACGGCGCGAAATTGCTGTTCGCCTACGCCGAGGCGACGGTGCCCAAGATCACGGTGATCACGCGCAAGGCCTATGGCGGCGCCTACGACGTGATGGCGTCCAAGCACCTTCGCGGCGACGTGAACTACGCCTGGCCGACCGCGGAGATCGCGGTGATGGGGGCCAAGGGCGCGGTCGAGATCATCTTCCGCGGCAAGACGGCGAAGGAGATCGCCGAGCACACCCGCGAATATGAAGAGCGCTTCGCCAACCCGTTCGTCGCCGCGAGCAAGGGCTTCATCGACGAGGTGATCATGCCGCACTCGACGCGGCGGCGGGTGGCGATGGGGTTACGCAAGCTCAGGAATAAGCAGCTCGAGAATCCGTGGAAAAAGCACGACAACATACCGCTGTGAGTGAGGCTAACTTGAAACCGCCAATTTGGCTTTGGCCGAGAGAGAAAAATGAAGCTGCGGGGGTGGCGGTTCGGCTTGGTAGGGTCTTGCACTGGATTTGCGCGATGGTTGCTCTTTTGATGATTGGATTGGCTGTTGTGCTAGCGTCGGTTGCGCTCCTTTCTGGTACGGCCAATGCACAAAATGTGAATGCCTCCAATCAGAGCAACACCGTTCCCCGCGGATGGAAAGAATTGCCTCCGAACGCGAAGCTGGATCCTTATTCCGAGATAGCCGACCCGGTTGAAAATAAAGAAACTGGAACCCTTGCCGATACGGTCGACCGATTACCGGACGTCGGCGCGGTGCGGCCGACGAGAACTCCGATTGGACACTCGAACACGGCGTCTCCTTGGGATGACATGTCCCTTTCTCAGGCGGGGTCGCTCGGAGCGTCTACGCCGGCGGCTACCCCTCCACCGCGAGTAAATTGGGAGTTGCTCCAGATATCAGCGGTATTGGCTCTAGCGGCGTTCGCGCTTGCGATGATGGGCAGGGGCCTGCGGTACATCCTCTCGAACGAGTAAACTGAATGAGCACCTACACCGCCACGATCCGCTGGAGCCGCACAGGTCAGGGCGACTTCGCCAAGGGGCAATACAGCCGCGCGCACGAATGGGCGTTCGACGGCGGCCACGTGATGAAGGCGAGCGCCAGCCCGCACGTCGTCCCCGCGCCCTGGTCCGACCCCGAAGGCGTCGACCCGGAGGAGGCGTTCGTCGCCTCGCTGGCGTCGTGCCACATGCTGTTCTTCGTCGACTTCGCGCGGCGCGCGGGGTTCGTGATCGACGATTATGTCGACGAGGCGGAGGGCGTTCTGGAGAAGCGCGGCGACGGGAAGATGGCGATGATCCGGGTCACCTTGCGCCCGCGCGTGACCTGGGGCGGGGAGACGCCGGACGAAGCCTCGCTCGCCGACCTCCACCACCGCGCTCACGAGGCCTGCTTCATCGCCAACAGCGTGACAACCGCGGTGACGGTCGAGCCGGCCTAACGCGTCACCCCGGACTTGATCCGGGGCCCACCTTCCTTTCTTAGGTCGGCAAGAACGGGCGGATCCCGGCTCAGGGCCGGGATGACGGAGAGGCGCGATGAAGCTGGGAAGATTGAACCATGTCGGCGTGGCGACGCCGTCGATCGAGCGGAGCCTCTCGCTGTACAAGACCATGTTCGGGGCCGAGCCGCATGGGCCGGCGTTCGACCTGCCCGCGCAGGGCGTACGCGTTTGCTTCGTCGACACGCCCAATTCGCAGATCGAGCTGATCGAGCCCTTGGGCGCGAACTCCCCGATCGTGAAATTCCTCGAGAAGAACCCGCTCGGCGGGCAGCATCACATCTGCTTCGAGGTGCCCGACATCCATGCCGCCAAGACCGAGTTCGAGGCCAAGGGGGCGCGCGTGCTCGGCGAGCCGCGCATCGGCGCGCACGGCACGCTGGTCTTCTTCGTCCACCCCAAGGACATGGGCGGGGTGCTGACCGAGATCATGGAAACGCCGAAGCACTGACCTGTTCCCCGGCGTAGGCCGGGCGGCGCTGCCGCGCCGGTCCTTCGTTTGGGACTGGACCCCGGCCTTCGCCGGGGTACAGAGAGCACCATGGCCGAAAAGCCGTCGAAATCGGACTGGGAACAGCTCGCCGCGAAGGAATCGCGGGGCAGGGACCTGTCGCGCGAAACGGTCGAGGGCATCCGCCTGAACACCGTCTACGGCCCCGATGACGCGGCGGACATCGACAGCGGCTACCCCGGCCTCGTGCCCTACACCCGCGGGCCATACGCGACGATGTACGCCGGCCGGCCATGGACCATCCGCCAATATGCCGGCTTCTCGACTGCGGAAGAGTCCAACGCCTTCTACCGCCGCAACCTCGCCGCCGGGCAGAAGGGCCTCAGCGTCGCCTTCGATCTCGCCACTCACCGCGGCTACGACAGCGACAATCCGCGCGTGGCCGGCGACGTCGGCATGGCGGGCGTCGCGATCGACACGGTCGAGGATATGAAATTGCTGTTCGACGGCATCCCGCTCGGCGAGATGAGCGTCAGCATGACGATGAACGGCGCGGTGCTTCCGGTCATGGCCTTCTTCATCGTCGCGGGGGAAGAGCAGGGCGTTCCGCGCGCGGAGCTGACGGGCACGATCCAGAACGACATCCTGAAAGAGTTCGCGGTCCGCAACACCTACATCTACCCGCCCGAGCCGAGCATGCGGATCGTCAGCGACATCATCGCTTATTGCGCGGCGGAGATGCCCAAGTTCAACTCGATCTCGATCAGCGGCTATCACATGCACGAGGCCGGGGCGACGGCGGTGCAGGAGCTCGCCTACACGCTCGCCGACGGCATGGAATATGTCCGCGTCGCCAAGGCCGACGGGCTCGACATCGACGATTTCGCGCCGCGGCTCAGCTTCTTCTTCGGCATCGGCATGAACCTGTTCATGGAGGTCGCCAAGCTGCGCGCCGCGCGCACCCTGTGGCACCGGATTATGACCCAGCTCGGCGCCAAGACCGAAAAGTCGAAACTGCTGCGCACCCACTGCCAGACGAGCGGGGTCAGCCTGACCGAGCAGGACGCCTACAACAACATTATCCGAACCACGATCGAGGCGCTCGCCGCGGTGCTCGGCGGCACGCAGTCGCTGCACACCAACAGCTTCGACGAGGCGATTGCCCTGCCGACCGATTTCTCCGCACGCATCGCGCGCAACACCCAGCTGATCCTCGCCGAGGAAAGCGGCGTCACCGCAGTCGCCGACCCGCTCGGCGGAAGCTGGTACGTCGAGAAACTGACGCGCGAGCTGGAAGAGAAAGCCTGGGCGTTGATCGAGGAAGTCGAGGCCCATGGCGGGATGACCAAGGCCGTCGCTGAAGGGCTGCCGAAGCATCGCATCGAGGAAGCCGCCGCCGCGCGCGCGGCCAAGGTGGATACCGGCGAAACCGTGATCGTCGGCGTGAACCGCTACCGGCTGGCTGAGGAAGAAGAACACGACATCCTCGAGGTCGACAATGCACGCGTGCGCGCCGGGCAAATCGCGAAGATCGAGAAGGTTCGTGCGGGCCGTGACGAAGCGAAGGCACGAGCCGCACTCGATGTATTGGAAAGGGGCGCGCGCGGGGACGCGAACCTGCTCGCGCTCAGCGTCGAAGCGGCGCGCGTTCGCTGCACCCTCGGCGAAATCTCGGACGCGCTGGAACGCGCATTCGGGCGCTACG
>JBJMUB010000055.1:0-19380 GCA_045811385.1 Sphingomicrobium sp.
TCATGGATCGCGCCGGTCTGGGTGCGCAGCATCTCGCCGGTCGAATCGATCATCCCGGCGGTGGTCGTGTTCAGCGCCGTGATCTGCTGAAGCACCAGCTTCTGGTTGGTCATCGCCTGCGCCACCGTGACGGCGGTGCGCAGCGCCGCGACCGTCGTGGTCGAAGCCCGGTCGACGCCTTTGACCAGCTCGACATTGTTCTTCTTGACCAGGTCGAGCGCGAGATAGCCCTGGACCGTCACCGCCATCTGGGTCAGCAGGTCGGTGGTGCGCTGGCGGGTGTAGAAGAGAGCCGTTTCGCGGATCGCCTTGGCCTTGGCGGGGTCGGTCGCATCGAGCTCGTTGGCCTTGTCCTCGAGCTGCCTGTCGAGCGTCCGCGAAATGTGGATCATCTGCTCGAGCTTGTGCATCGTCTTCCACAGGCCCGCGCGCTCGGTGTCGATCGCGGCATTGTCCATCAGCAGCTCGTCCTTGCCGTTGGCGAGGCTGCCGAGGATCTTGGAAATGTGGGTTTGCGAGCTGCGGTATTTGTCGAAATAGCGGTCGATGCGGTTGCCGAACGGGATGATGCCGAGAATCTTGCGGGTCTTGCTCGCCTCCTTGGGGTCGAGCGCCTCGACGGTGCGGCGAAGCTCGGTCAGGTCGGCGCCGATGCCGGTGTCCTTGTCGATCGCCTTGACCGGGCGGTCGAGGAAGCGGTTGGACGCGCCGGCCGCCTCGGCGATCTCCTTGCGCCCCATCGCGGTCAGCTGGTCGACCTTCTTGCCGAACTCGGGGCTGTTGGAGTCGAGCGCGGCGAGCTCGTCGACGAACTGGCTGACGCGCTTGTCGAGCTCGCTGGTCTCCTCGGTCTTGAGCGGCACCAGCCCGGCGGCGTCGGCGACCGGAACGGGCTGAAGCGCCTCGGGCGGATCGAGCTTGAGCTTGGTCTTGGTTTCAGTCTCGGTGGCCGGTTCGGTCGCCATGATGCGGGTCCTTTCATCGCCTCCGTCAGCGGTCGGTCGATCCGTGGACGGCTGACCGAGTGCGCGCAAGAGGCTTTGACTGTATTATAGGTCTAAGACACGCCAGTGCAAGATCGGGACGGCGGATCATGGTCAATGCCGGTTAACCACAGCCCTCAACTCTTCCCTCACCGTGATGCCGCTAGAGCGGGCCCGGACAAGCGCATGCTTTGGTTTGGGGACGCCCGAATGATCGGATTTTTCAAGAAGCTCTGGCGCGACAAGCGCGGCAACGCCCTGGTCATCATCGGGGCGGCGCTGCCGCTGGTCATCGGCTCGGCCGGGCTCGCCAGCGACACCATCCAGTGGGCGCTGTGGAAGCGGCAGCTCCAGCGCGCCGCCGATTCCGGCGCCATGGCCGGCGTCTATGCGATCGTCCAGGATGACGGCGCGCGGACGAACGTGTCGACCGCCGTCGACCGGGACCTGACCTACAACAATCACCTCAACTACACCTACACCAAGGTCGTGGGAACGCCGACCTCGGGGACCTACGCCAGCGACCCTTATGCGGTGCAGGTTCAGTTGTCCGTGAACCAGCGGCTGGGCTTTTCCGGCATGTTCCTCAACTATGTCCCGACGATTACTGCCAGCGGGACCGCGACGGTCGTTCCGTCGGGCAAATATTGCGTCATCAGCCTCGAGACCGCAGCCGTGACCGGCATCGACGCGACCGGCAGCACCAACGTCAACCTCGGCTGCGGCATGATCACCAACTCGGTGTCGATGAACGCTGCCGTGGCGACCGGTTCGTCGAGCGTCACGGCCAGCCCGATCGCGGCAGTCGGCGGCATTCCGGCGAGCACCCACTGGGGCACCGGCACGGTGCTCCAGCCGTTCACCGTCGAGCAGCCCGACCCGTTCGCCAACGTCACTCCGACGGCGCCCGCGACGTGCAACGCGGCCGTGTCGGTCCAGCCGAGTGAGAACCGGACCGACCAAACGAATGCGACCGCGACGACGGCCGATGATGCGCTTGAGCCCGGCTGCTACGCCGGATTGGACCTCAAGGGCACCGTCCGGCTCAAGACAGGCACTTATTATATCGATGGCGGCGATTTCACGGTGAATGCGGGGGCCGTAGTCGACTGCGACCAATGCGTGATCGTCCTGTCCAACCGCGATCCGACTTCGAACAGCATCGGCGACGTCGACCTCAACGGCAACGCTACGGTCCGCATGACCTCGCCGAATAGCGGCACCTACAGCGGCATCCTGTTCTACCAGGACCGGCGCGCCGCGGCCGACAACAACGTCACAATCAACGGCAACAGCGATTCGACCTTCCAAGGCGCCTTCTACTTCCCGAAGGCGGACCTGACGTTCAACGGCACCGCCGGAATGCATACCGACTGCATGCAGATCGTCGCCAAGGACGTGAGCTTCACGGGCAACAGCTCGATCAGCAACACCTGTCCGTCGGGCGGCGGCGCGCACTCGTTCGACGGCAAGAAAGTGAGGCTGGTCGCATGATCCGGCACATCGAACATATCGCCCACGACGAGCGCGGCGCCTCGCTGATCGAAATGGCGCTGGCGCTGCCGGTCCTGTCGGGGCTGCTGATCGGGATGGTCGACATGAGCCGGGCCTATTCGGCCAAGCTTCAGCTCGAGCAGGCGGCCTATCGCGCGATCGAGAAGGTGCAGCAGTACAATACGACGGCGAGCACCTATAATACGCTGAAGAGCGAGGCGGCGAGCGCGGCGACGGCCGCCGGCTTCGCCAACGTCACCGACAGCAATGTGACGATCGACTTCTGGCTCGAGTGCAACGGAGCGCGCGCGGCGAATTACGATTCGGTGTGCCCCGACGGCCAGGCCTACGCCCGCTGGGTCACGGTCGACATCAACGCCGGGTTCAGCCCGATGTTCGCGTCGCGCCGCTGGCCCGGAGCGAACAGCGACGGCAGCTTCACGCTTCACGGCAAAGCCGGATTGAGGACCCAATGAGCGTTCTGAAATTCCTCCAGCGCTGTCAGCGCGGCGCGGCCGCGATCGAGTTCGCGATCGCCGTGCCGGTGATGGTGGTGATGATCTACGGCATCTTCCAGGTCGGGCTGATCTATGAAGCCAACGCCGGGATGCAGCATGCGCTCGGCGAGGGCGCGCGCTTCGCGACTCTGTGCACGCCGAGCGGAAGCACCTGCAATTCACCGACCAACGACGAGATCGTCGCGAAGATGACCGCGAAGAAGTTCGGCGCCAACATCGGCACTTTCGGAACCCCGACGGCGACCGCGCCCGATCCGAGCGTCTGTACCTTCTGCCGCGACCTGACGATGACCTATACGGTGACGCCCAACTTCCTGTTCTTCAGCGCGCCGCCGATCTCGGTCACCCGTACCAAGCGAGTCTACGTCGCCCACTAAGCCTTGCGCTGGGCGAAGAAGGCCGCGATCGCGGCCTTCAGCTCGCTCGACGCGAGCCGCTCGGCGAATTCCGCGCTTTCCAGCTTCATCCGCTCGAGCGTTTCCTCGCGCGTGCCGTGGCGCAGCAGGTGCTGGGTGCGGCGCAGCGCTTCGGCCGGCTTGGCGAGCAGCGCGCCGACCAGACGATCGAGCTCGGAGTCGACCGCGCCGGCTTCGGCGAGATGGCTGACCAGCCCGATGCCGAGCGCTTCCTCCGCCCCGAACGGCTCGCACAGCAGCAGGTAGCGCGCGGCCCGGCGCCGGCCGGCGAGGCGCGGGAAGAGCAGCGAGCTCGCCGCCTCCGGGACCAGCGCTAGGTCGACGAACGGCATCGAGAAGCGCGCGGTCGGGTCGGCGACGACCAGGTCGCAATGGAGCAGCATCGTCGTTCCGATCCCGACGCAATTGCCGTGTACCGCGGCGACGATCGGGGTCTCGTTGTGGGCGAGCGCCCGGAGCAGGCGCCAGACGGGAATCTCTTCGTCGTAGCGCGGCTGAAACTCGAGGAAGTCGGCGAGGTCGTTGCCGGCGGCGAAATCCTGGCCTTCGCCGCGAACCGAGATCACCCGGATCGCGGAATCCTCCGCCGCGGTCTCGATCGCGTCGGCGAGCGCGGCGTACATGGCGACCGTGATAGCGTTGCGCCGCTCTGGGCGGGCGAGGGTGATCGCCAGCACCGCGCCGTCCCGCTCGACCCTGACGTGCTCGCTCATGCTTTCCCTCGAATCGGATGACGCGCCCGGCCCCACCGGCTATGTCCGCCCCATCCATCAAAGCGGGGGCATAAGCAAACCGATGAAGTTCTTCGCCGACACCGCCGAGATCGACGAAATCCGCGAGCTCGCCGAAACCGGGCTGCTCGACGGGGTCACGACCAACCCGTCGCTGGTTCACAAGGCCGGCCGCGACTTCCTCGAAGTGGTGCGCGAGATTGCCGGAGTGGTCAGCGGCCCGGTTTCCGCCGAGGTCGTCGCGCTCGACTATGACGGGATGATGCGCGAGGCCGAGGTGCTGCGCAAAATCGCTCCGAACATCGCGGTCAAGGTGCCGCTGACGCCCGCCGGCCTCAAGGCATGCAAGGCGCTGACCGGCGACGGCTCGATGGTCAACGTGACGCTCTGCTTCTCGGCCGCGCAGGGGCTGCTCGCGGCGAAGGCCGGCGCGACCTTCATCTCGCCGTTCGTCGGCCGGCTCGACGACAAATGCCAGGCGGGGATCGAGCTGATCGGCGAGATCCGAATGATCTACGACCAATATGATTTCGGCACCGAGATCCTGGTCGCGAGCGTGCGCCACCCGATGCACGTGGTCGAGGCCGCGAAGATCGGCGCCGACGTGATGACCGCTCCGCCCAAGATCATCTGGCAGCTGTTCAAGCATCCGCTGACCGACGCCGGAATCCAGAGCTTCCTCGCCGACTGGCAGAAGACCGGGCAAAAAATCGGCTGATTGCGGTCGCCGCGAAGAGATTCGCGGTTAACGGCCGTCAACCGTCGGGGGTAAGACTTTCCTAACGGCTCACGGCCTAAAACTCCTCCCATCCTGCGAGTGGACTGCAGGAGGGGGCTTCAAGCCTCTTTGGAACCAAGGAGCTAGACCATGAGCAAGTTTCTCAAGCTGATCAAGAACGAGAAGGGTGCGACCGCCATCGAATACGGTCTGATTGCTGCTCTCATCGCCGTTGCGGCGATTGGCGCGATGACCGGCATCGGTTCGAAGCTGGGCACGACCTTCAACAACGTTTCGGCCAAGCTCTAAGCTTAATCCGAAGACTGTTGAGTTTGGGCGGCGGCGTCGAAAGACGCCGCCGCTTTCGTTTTGCCGATTTGAATCAATTCCCTGGCGCTGCTCAGTAGGAAATTAACCGGAGCAGGCGTATTCTCCTCTCATGGCTACGGTCATTCCCTTCGAGGAGCGCGCAGTCGCGCACCTGCGGCAGCGCCTCGGCGCGGCCGAGGAGGCCAACCAGGATTTGATCGCTTTTGCCCGCGGCCATTCGGGCGCGGTCAGCTCGATCCATTCGGCGGTGCTGGCGGCGATGGAGGCCGACGGGATCGACGCTTTGCTTCACGTCGTGACCCAGGAATGGCCGTTGATCCTCGGCATCGACGCCGTCGCTTTGTCCCTGATCGTGGGCGACAAAGGCTTCCGATCGGACGGCAACGGCGTCCAGATCGTCGAACCGAGGCTGCTCGAGCGGGCGATCGGCGAGGTCGACGGGGTCGACATGCGCACCGTCAAGCGCGGCCATCCGCTGTTCGGTCCGGCCTGCGACCTGATCCGGGCCGAGGCTCTGATCCGAATCGAATGCGAGCCGCCGCTCCCGCGCGGACTGCTCGCGCTCGGCCAGCGCGCCGAGCTCAGTCTCGACGCCCGGCACGGCTCCGAATTGCTGATGTTCCTTGGCAACAGCCTTGCCGCTATCATCCGCCGGTGGCTGATCGATCCGAAGCTGAGCTGACGACCCACCCCGCCGCGGCCCTTGCGGCGCGCTGGGCGGGCCATTTGCAGCACGATCGCCGCCGCTCCGCCCATACCGTCCGGGCCTATGTCGCGACGGCTCACCGGTTCATCGGGTTCCTTGGCAATCATCGGGGCGATGCGATCGCCGCAGAGACGCTGCTCGGCCTGCAATCATCCGATCTTCGGGCGTTCCTCGCTCAGCGCCGCGCCGAAGGGCTCGGGGCGTCATCGGCCGCGCGCGAGCTGTCGGGTGTCCGCGCCTTCCTCAAATATGCGGCGGAGCAGGCCGGCGTGCCCGCGCAACTGCCGCGCACGCGCGCTCCGAAGCGGCCGCGGACGCTGCCGCGCCCGGCGGCTCCTGACGATGCGATGGGCCTGGCCGAGGATGCCGCTGCGGCCGCGAGCGCGCCGTGGATCGGCGCCCGCGACCTTGCCATCCTGCTGCTGCTCTACGGCGCCGGACTCCGCGTGGCCGAAGCCTTGTCTCTGACCGCGCGCGCCCTGCCGATCGGAGGCACGCTGCGGGTGACCGGCAAAAGGTCGAAGACCCGCGTCGTGCCGATCGTGCCCGCGGTCCGCGAGGCGATCGAGAGCTATGTCCGGGAATGCCCTTACCCGCGTTCAGGCGATGCGCCGCTGTTCGTCGGAGCGCGCGGCGGGCCGCTCAATCCCGACCTGGTCCGGCGCTCGGTGGCGGCGGCGCGGCGGCGGTTGGGATTGCCTGACAGCCTGACCCCGCACGCGCTGCGGCACAGTTTCGCGACTCACCTGCTGGCACGGGGCGCCGATCTGCGGGCGCTTCAGGAATTGCTCGGCCATGCGAGCCTGTCGTCGACCCAAATCTACACGGCGGTGGACGCGGCCCGGCTGCTCGACGTCTATCGCCACGCCCACCCCCGGGCGTGACTTCGGCGCGCCGACGAAGGATTTGCCGCGGCAGCTTCCGGCACGTGGGGTAGCCGGTCACCGCCGCGACCCGGCCGAGCTATCCGGCGATGGTGAACGAGGCGCTAAATACCCGTTCCGGATGAATTGCTTAGGTCAAGCGCTCGAGGATTTGCGCCAATTCCGCGTCCGCTGCGGACCAATCTAGCGCTGCTCGTCGCCTTTGTGCCGGATCAGCCGCGACAGATAAGCCACGACCAGCACGGCGAGGACGAGGTTCGATAACGGCCCGATGATCTTGCCGACGTCGCGGAAATTCTCCTGCAGCTTGTAGCCGGCGCCGGCCAGGATCGCGGTCCACAGCGCGGTGCCCATGGTCGAAGCGACGACGAAATTGCGGAAGCGCATGTCGAGCAGGCCGGCGGGGATCGAGACGATCGAGCGGATCGTCGGGATCAGCCGGCCGAGGAACACCAGCGCGATTCCGTGCCGATCGAACCAGCGGTGCGCTTTTTCGACATCGTACCAGTCGAGCGTCAGCCATTTGCCGTAGCGTTGGATGATCGGCTTCAACCGGTCGTGGCCGAGGGCCCGGGCGCCGAGATACCAGACGATGTTGCCGAGCATCGCGCCGGCGGTGCCCGACACCACCGACAGGGTGAAGCTGAGCTTGCCCTGGGCGGCGGCGACTCCGGCGACCGGCATGATCACCTCCGACGGGATCGGCGGGAACATGGTCTCGAGGAACATCAGGAACGCAACCCCGAGATAGCCCGATTGCTCGATCAGGCGCACCACCCAGTCGCTCATCCGCCTAGTCCTTGCGCCCGGCCAGGCGGCGGTCGATCGCGTCCCAGATCAGCGCCGGAGTGTCGGTTCCGTTGAAGGTGTCGAGGGCGACGATCCCGGTCGGCGAGGTGACGTTGATCTCGGTCAGCCAGCGCCCACCGATGACGTCGATGCCGACGAACAGCAGGCCGCGCTTGCGGCATTCCGGACCGAGGACGGCGCAGATTTCCCTCTCGCGGTCGGTCAGCTCGGTCTTGGCCGCCTTGCCGCCGACCGCGAGGTTCGAGCGGATTTCGCCTTCGCCGGGGACTCGGTTGACCGCTCCCGCGATTTCGCCGTCGACCAGGACGATCCGCTTGTCGCCCGCGGCGATCTCGGGGACGAACTTCTGGAGGACGTGGGGCTCGCGGTAGGTGCGGTTGAACAGTTCCATGAGCGACGCGAGGTTGCGGCCGTCGGATCCGACCCGGAACACCGAACCGCCGGCAAAGCCGTGCACCGGCTTGACCACGATGTCGCCGTGCTCGGCGAGGACCTTGCGGGCGACCCCGAGCGAGCGGGTGATCGCAGTCGGCGGCATGAATTCGGCAAAGTCGAGCACCCACAGCTTTTCGGGCGCGTTGCGGACCGCCGCCGGGTCGTTGACGATCAGGGTCTCGTCCTTGATCCGCTCGAGCAGATGGGTCGCGGTGATGTAGCCGAGGTCGAACGGCGGATCCTGGCGCATCAGCACGACGTCGACGTCGCGCCCGAGATCGAGAATGGCGAAGTCGCCGAGCCGGAAATGATCGCCGGAGATGGCCTGGACGCTGACCTCGTGGGCGCCGGCGTAGAGCCGGCCGTCCTGCCAGGTCAGGTCCTCCGCGAGATAATGGTAGAGCTGGTGGCCGCGCGCCTGGGCGCCGAGCATGACGGCGAAGGTGGAATCGCCCGAAATGTTGATTCCGTCGAGCGGATCCATCTGCACGGCAACGCGGAGCGACATGCGGCGCGCCTAGGCGAGCCCCCGGCCTTTGTCACCCTTGCCAGACGTTGGGCAAATGCCTCGGCCAGCGGAACGGCACGACGAAGATCGCGTCGATGCGCACTTCGTCGACCCCGTCCATATAGCGCGGCATCAGCCGCTCGGCGGCGACCGCGACGCGCCGCAAGCGCCACTCGTCGAGCGCGAAGGCGGCAGCATCGGCGGTGCCGCGCGCCTTGACCTCGACGAAGGCGAGGGTCCGTCCGCGCCTGGCGACGATATCGACTTCGCCGCCGGGGACTCGGGCCCGGCGAGCAACGATCCGCCAGCCGCGCATGCGCAGGTACCAGCAGGCGATGGTCTCCGCGCCGCGGCCGCGCCGTTCCGCATCCTGCCAGGTCATTCGCGCGAGCGCTCAAGCGCCCGGGCGTAGGCACGCTTGCGCGGAATGTTCAGCTGCTCCGCGACCTCGGCGGCGGCGCGCGACGGCGACAGCCGCTCCAGCGCCGCGTCGAGCATTCGGTCGAGATCGGCCTCGCTGACCGCTTCGGCCTCGCTCGGCGGGCCGACCACGATTACGATCTCGCCCTTGGGGGTGATTCCCGCGTAGCGCTCGGTCAGGTCGGCAAGCGTCCCGGTCACGCATTCCTCGTACAGCTTGGTGAGCTCGCGGGTGACCGCGGCGGGGCGGGGCCCGAGCTGCTTGCGAAGCGCTCCGAGCGTTTCGCCGAGCCGCTGTCCGCTTTCGTAGATGACGAGCGTCGCCCGGACGCTGGCGATCTCGGCGATGGCGTCGGCGCGCGCCTTCGCCTTGGCCGGCAGGAAGCCGAGGAACAGGAAGCGGTCGGTCGGCAGGCCGGCGACGGTCAACGCAGCGATCGCGGCGCACGGTCCGGGGACGGTGACGACCGAATGGCCGGCCTCCCGCGCGTCGCGGACCAGCCGATAGCCTGGGTCGGAGATCAGCGGAGTCCCGGCATCGCTGACCAGCGCGACGGCTTTCGTCGCGAGAAGATCGACGATCGTGCGGTCGCGATCGCCGGTGTGGTCGTCGTAGCGGCTCATCGGCACCTTCGCGCCGATGTGGGCGAGCAATTTGCCGGTGACCCGCGTATCTTCGGCAAGGATCCGGTCGGCCCGGCGCAGGACATCGGCGGCGCGCGGGCTGAGGTCGCCGAGATTCCCGATCGGCGTCGCCACGATATACAGGCCGGGGGGAAGCGCTTCGCTCATCCGACCCTTCGATAAGCACTTCCAATGTCATGCAAAAGGAGTCATCCTTCCGCCCTATTCATCGTCAGTGCCTGGGAGAGGTCACGATGATTGCATTGATTGCCGCTTCGGCGGTGTACATGGCCGCGACTCAAGCCGCGCTCGCGGCGCCGACGATCGCTTATAAGAACTGCCTCAAGGAGGCGGCCGTCCAGGCCAAGAAGGACAAGGTGGGCGGCGACGCTTACGAAGCTTATGCGCGGGGCGCGTGCGGCGCTCAGATCAGCGGATTGCGCGACGCGCTGATCGGGTTCGAGGTCAAGAACGGCACCAAGCGCAAGGATGCCGCCGCCGACGCCGACATGACCGTCGCCGATTATCTCGCGAGCTCGGTCGATAATTACAAATTCATGAGCGGCATCGACGCCGACAATGCGCGGGTCGAGGCGCAGGCCAAGGCGAAGCCGGTGGCTCCGCCCGTCGCTACGCCGGCAGCACAAGCAACTCCGGCGTCGGCTCCGCAGCAGCCGAAGTAAGCGCCGCGATCTCGCCGAGGACGGCGTCGAGCACCAGGCGACCGGCTGGCGTGAGCGCGATTCGCCCTCCGGCGCGAGTCAGGTGGCCCGAAGCGACCAGCCGATCGGCCTTCGCCCAGTCGACGACCGCGGCTAGGCCGAAGCGTTGGGCGATCGCGTCGGCGTCGACGCCTTCGGTCAGCCGCAGACCCATCACCAGCGCTTCGTCCGCCGCTTCGCCGGGCGTCAGCAGCGCTTCCTCGACCATGCCGTGGCCGTTGCGCTTGAGAGCCGAGAGGAAATTCTCGGGCTTCTTGTGGCGCACGGTGCGCATGCCGAGGCGCCGCCCGTGGGCTCCCGGCCCGATCCCCGCATAGTCCTGGTAGCGCCAGTAGGTGAGATTGTGGCGGGCCGCCTGGCCGCGCCGCGAATGATTGCTGATCTCGTAGGCCGGCATTCCAGCGGCCGACGTCATGGCGTCGGTCAGCTCGTAGCGCGCCGCCGCGCGTTCAGGGTCGAGTGGCTCGAACTCGTGCCTTGCGACCATCGCGGCGAAGCGCGTTCCGGGCTCGATCGTCAGCTGGTAGAGCGAGAGATGCGTCGTGCCGAGGCTCAGCGCCTGGGCCAGCGTCGCCGACCAGCCGTCTTCGGTTTCGCCGGGCAAGGCGTAGATCAGATCGAAGCTGACCCGCCGGAAATTGCGCTGCGCCGTCTCGAGCGCGGCGAAGCCTTCGCGAGCCGAATGGGCGCGGCCGAGGAAGCGCAGCGCGGAGTCGTCGAAGCTCTGCAGGCCGAGCGAGAGGCGGTTGACCCTCGCCGCCGCGAGGTCGCGGAAGCGCTCGGCCTCGACAGAATTCGGATTGGCTTCGAGCGTGATTTCGATGTCGCCGGCCGGGGGCCAATGGGCGGCGGCGGCGTCGATGACCACCGCCACCGTGCCCGGTTCCATCAGCGACGGAGTGCCGCCGCCGAAGAAGATCGAGGTCAGCGTTCGCCCAGGGAGCAGCGCCGCCTCATAGGCGAGGTCGGCGAGGAGCGCCTCGCGCCACGACTGCTGGTCGATATCCGAGCGGACATGGCTGTTGAAGTCGCAATAGGGGCATTTGCTGACGCAGAACGGCCAGTGGACGTAGAGCGCGATCGGCGCGCGGCTCATTCGTTCAGCGCCGCCAGCAGCTTGGCGAAGGCGTCGGCGCGGTGGCTCATCTTGTGCTTGGCCAGCGGGTCCATCTCGCCGAAGGTCTGGTCGAAGCCGACGGGCACGAACATCGGGTCGTAGCCGAAGCCCTTGTCGCCGCGCGGCGGCCAGACGAGCGTCCCGTCGACCCGGCCGTCGAACGTCTCGACCTGGCCGTCGTTGGGCCAGGCGATCGCCAGCGCGCAGGCGAAATGCGCGGCGGGCGCGGCATCGGGCTCGGTCGCCGCGACCTCGCGCCACACTTTCTCCATCGCCCGGGCCCAGTCGCGGTTGCCGTCGGCATCTTCGGCCCAGCGGGCCGAGAAGATGCCGGGGCGGCCGTGGAGCGCATCGACGCACAGCCCGCTGTCGTCGGCCAGCGCCGGGAGGCCGGATAGGTCCGCCGCCTCGCGCGCCTTCAAGTCGGCGTTGTCGGCGAAGGTGTTGCCGATCTCCTCGGGCTCGGGCAGGTCGAGCTCGGCCGCGCCCACGCAATCGATGCCGAGCGGCGCGACCAATTCGGCGATCTCGCGCAATTTGCCCGGATTGTGGGTCGCGATGACCAGTTTATCGCCGATCGGCCTCACGCTGTCGTTTCCTTTTGGCCGGCCGCCCTCAGCTGTGCGGCAAAGATTTCGCCGCAGCCGATGCGCGCCAGGCGGAGCAGGCGAAGCAACCCTTCCTCGTCGTAGCATTCGCCCTCGGCGGTGACCTGCGCCTCGACGATCGAGCCGTCGGCGGTGAGCACGAAATTGCCGTCGCAGCCGGCCTGGCTGTCCTCCTCGTAATCGAGGTCGAGCACCGCATTGCCCTGATGGATTCCACAGCTGACGGCGGCCACCTGGGTGCGGATCGGGTCGACCGAAAGCCCCTTGGCTTCCAGCAGCTTGTCGACCGCGATTCGAAGCGCGACCCATCCGCCGGAGATCGCCGCGGTGCGGGTCCCGCCGTCGGCCTGGATGACGTCGCAGTCGACGATGACCTGGCGCTCTCCGAGCGCCTTGAGATCGACCACGGCGCGAAGCGAGCGGCCGATCAGCCGCTGGATTTCCTGGGTCCGGCCCGATTGCTTGCCTTTCGCCGCTTCGCGATTGCTGCGGGTATGGGTCGCGCGCGGGAGCATGCCGTACTCGGCCGTAACCCAGCCCTGGCCCTTGCCGCGCAGGAACGGTGGAAGCCGGTCCTCGACGCTGGCGGTGCACAGCACGCGCGTGTCGCCGAAGCTGACCAGGCACGCGCCTTCGGCGTGGCGGGTGAAGCCGGGCTCGAACTTCAATTCCCGCATCTGGTCGGGGGCGCGTCCGGACGGGCGCATGTCGTTCCTTTCGTCGTGTGTTGGCGCGCCTTAGCCACTTTCGTCATTCCCGCGAAAGCGGGAACCCAGTTTTTCTTCTGCGCTGGGTCCCCGCTTTCGCGGGGATGACGATAGGAGGCGCGGCGACTACATCCATTCGATGACCCAGCCGATCGGCGAACTCACCGACCGTATGCGCGACATTTTCGGTCACGTGGTCGAGGCCTATCTCGACCGCGGCTTGCCGGTCGGGTCGAAGGCGCTGGTCGGCAGCATCAACCTGTCGCCGGCGTCGATCCGCGGGGTGATGCAGGAGCTCGAGGAGCGCGGGCTGCTGACCCATCCGCACACGTCGGCGGGCCGGATTCCGACCGAGAGCGGGCT
This sequence comes from Sphingomicrobium sp., assembly GCA_045811385.1. Taxonomy (GTDB): domain Bacteria; phylum Pseudomonadota; class Alphaproteobacteria; order Sphingomonadales; family Sphingomonadaceae; genus Sphingomicrobium. The sequence goes on from JBJMUB010000055.1 coordinate 13,095, forward strand.
CCGGCTGTTCGTCGACGGGATCATGCAGGCCTCGCAACCCGACCCGCGCGAGCGCGCCGAGATCGAGCGGCAGATTGTCCGCGACCAGCCGATCGAGGATGCGCTCGCCGCGGCCTCGTCGGCGCTGTCCGGACTGTCGCAGGCCGCCGGCGTGGTTCTCGCTCCGAAGCAGGAGCTCAGGCTCAAGCAGCTCAATTTCGTGCCGCTCAGCGACACCCGCGCCCTCGCCGTGCTGGTCGGCACCGACGGCAGCGTCGAGAACCGCATCGTGTCGCTGGACTCTGGAGCGTCGCCGGCCGCTCTCACCGAGGTCAGCAATTTCATCAACGCGCGCCTGTCCGGTCTGACGCTGGGCGAGGCCGAAGCCCGCCTGCGCGCCGAGATTCGCGACCGCAAGGAAGCGATCGACGCGGCCGCGGCGGAACTGGTCGCATCCGGCCTCGCCGCCTGGACCCACGATCATGCCCGCCGCCCGGTGCTGATCGTCCGCGGGCAGGCGAACCTGATCGACGAACATACCGCCGAAGATCTCGAGCGGGTGCGCCGCCTGCTCGACGAGCTTGAGGACCGGCAGGAGATCGCCCGACTGCTCGAAGGCGCGCGCGACGCTCCCGGCTGCCGGATTTTCATCGGCTCCGAGAACCGGATGTTCGCTTTGTCCGGCTCGTCGGTCATCGCCGCTCCCTATCGCGGGAGCCAGGGCGAGGTGGTCGGCGTTGTCGGGGTGATCGGGCCGACTCGGTTGAACTATGCGCGCGTGGTGCCCATGGTTGATTTCACGGCGAAAGCACTCACGAGATTGATGGCATGATGGACTCGAAGGACGAAGAGCAGCTGCACGACGAAGCCGAGCAGCTCCGCAAGGAAACGGCCGACGGTGCGCCCGAGGTGGCCGAGCACGACCGCGTCGCCGAGCTCGAGCACGAGCTCGAGGAAACGAAGGCGAAAGCGTTGTACGCCGCAGCTGAAATCCAGAACGTCAGGCGTCGGCTCGAGCAGGAAAAGCAGCAGGCCTCGGCCTATGCGACGACCCAGTTCGCTAAGGACATGCTGGCGATCAAGGACCATCTCGAGCGGGCGCTGGTCGCGGTCAACGAGGAGCTTCGCGACGACAAGGTCGCGAGCCAGTTCCTCGCCGGCATCGAATCGACCGCGCGCGAGCTCGAGCAGGTGTTCGCTCGTCACGGCATCAGCAGGATCAAGTCGGTCGGCGAGCCGCTCGATCCGCATCGGCACCAGGCGATGATGGAGATTCCGACCGATCAGGCCGCGCCCGGGACGATCGTCGAGGAAATGCAGGCCGGCTACATGCTCAGGGACCGGCTGCTGAGGCCGGCACTGGTTGGGGTGGCGAAGACAGCGGAGTGAAATCCTCCCCGGACCGGGGAGGGAGACCATGCGAAGCATGGTGGAGGGGGCGTCGTGACGGGCTCCGAACCCCCTCCGTCAGTCGCTTCGCGACTGCCACCTCCCCGTGCCGGGGAGGATCAATGCACTTCGCGCTTGTGCGTTGCGCTTTTGGTGGCGAGGCTGAAGCGCGGTTCCGGAGCGACTGAGCCGAGCAGCCGCGCCGCGGCATAACGGCCGACTTCCGGGCCGTGCTTGAAGCCGTGGCCGGATCCGCCGCCGACCAGGAGCACGTTGTTCAGCGTCGGGTGAAAGTCGATCAGGAAGTCGCCGTTGGAGCTGTTTTCATATTGGCAGACCTCGGAACCGGTCAGTTGAGCCCCCTTTAGCGCCGGAAAGCGCCGGTCGCGGTAAGCGACGATCTCGTCGAGCGCGGCCCGGGTCGGGCGCCGGTCCTGGGTGTCGGGGTCGACCTCGGCCCCATGCTGGTCGTGGGCGAACTTGGCGCCTCGTCCCTCGAGGTCCGGGAAGCCGTAGAAAATGTCGCCGCCGTTGAAGTCCGCCCATCCCGGCATCGTGCCGGGCAGGAAGCGGCGATCGCCCGGCGGAGTCGCGAAATAGAAGACTTCCTGGCGGGTCGGCAGGATTCGCGGACCGACCACGTCGGGAAACTGCTTCGGCAGCCATGGACCGAGTGCGAACACGAACCGGTCGGCGGCCAGTGCCTCGCCGTTCGCCAAGCGGAGTTCCGTCAATTGGTCGGTGCCGGCCGGAGGCAAAGCCGCGCCCTTGGTGAAGGTCCCCCCCGATCGGACGAAGCGCTCGACCAGAGTCTGGACCGACCGCCGGGCCATCAGCGCGCCGAACTCGGGCTCGTACAGGCCGACGCGGATTCCGTCGAAATCGATCATCGGGAAGCGCCTCGCCATCTCACCTTGGCTCAGCACGTCGGTCCTCAAGCCGAATTCGCGGTGCGCGGCGATGCTGTCCTCGACGTAGGGCTCCTCGGTCGGAAAGAAGAACAGGATTCCGCACTGGTGCAGGATCGGCAGGCCGGAGACCTCGCTCAGCGCCTTCCACTGCGGCAGCGAGTCGCGCGCCATGCGCGTGTAGATCGCGTCCTTGCCGTACGCGGCACGCGTCAGTCGCGATTCTCCCCCGGACGAGGCCCGGCTGTGCGCCGGCCCCCAGGCATCGACCAAGATGACGTCATGGCCGAGCTGCTGGAGGTGATGCGCGGTCCAGGCGCCGAACACGCCTGCGCCGACCACGACAACCTTACCGCGATTCATTCGAGCCTCCGACCGCACAAGCGCCGGCGCCGAAACGGCTGCGCCGCCCGCTCCGATGAGGAGCGAGCGGCGCGTCAGAGTCAATCGCTGCACCGATCTCGGACTATCCGCGCTGGCCCTGCGGCGCAGGCTGAGGCGGTGGCGGAGCGGGCGGCGGCGGGAGCGGAGCGGGCTCGGCCGCCGGCGGAGGCGGCAGCAGGACCGGCGCCGGCGCGGGCTCGACGTAACGGCGACCGCCGAAGCTCTGCCGCACGGTCAGGCCGATCGTCCGCGGCTGGCCGATGTTGTAGCCGATGCGCGCGCGCAGGTTCCGTTCACGATCGAGCGACAGCTTCGGGTTCACGTCGAAGATGTTCTTGACGTAGCCGACGATCTCCAGCCCGCTGTCCCACTTCAGTCCGAGCGACCCATTGACCAACGTGTAAGGCGGCAACTTGAGCGAGCCGAAGTTGTTCACGCCGGTTCCGAAATTTCCGGTAACGAGGTCGTAGAAGATGGCGTTCGGGACTAGGCCGGCGTCGGGTTCCTGGTCGCCCGGCTGGGTATAGCGGTTGCCGACGCGCTGAACGCTGCCGGTCACATACCATTCGCCGGTCGAGCTGAAATGCGTGCCGTAGGTCGCGGTCGCCGCGAGCTGATACTTCGGCACGGTCGGGAGCCGGTTGCCGTCCCGGATTCCGGCGATCGGAACCGCCGGATTCGGATCGGTCGGCGCCGGCGTGGTCAATACGCTGGCGTCGAACTTGGCGCTGAGCAAGGTTGCCGCGAGCGACAGGTCAAGCCCTTCGATCGGGTGCGCGGAGAATTCCGCCTCGACGCCCTGAGAGTGCGCCTTCGGCACGTTGAAGACCACGCGCGACGAGCAGCCGCCGGCGTCCGCCGTCACCTGCAGGTTCTTGATGTCATTGTAGAAAGCCGCGGCGTTGAACGTGATTCCGCGCCGCGAATATTTGACGCCGGCTTCGTAGTTCCACAGTGTCTCGTCTTTGTATCGCGGGTGATTGCCGAACGACAACGCAACGGTGCCGTTGGGACCGCCTTCGCACAGCGGAATGTTGAGCGGGTCGTTGACGCCGCCGAGCCGGAAGCCCTTGGCCACCTGCGCGTTGACGCTGAGGTAGCGAGTCGGCTCCCAGCTGACGATGCCGCGCGGCGAGAAGCCGTTCGATTTCGTTTTGTCGCCGATCCGGGTGTCACGGTTCGAGAACACGCCGCCGGAGATGAAGTCGCGCTTCTCCTTGAAGTCGTACCAGCGGCCGCCGGCGGTCAGCTTGAACTGACCGAGCCGGTAGCTGGCCTCGCCGAACAGCGCCTTCTGCTTGATGATGTACGGCAGGTCGGCGTTATACGGGGAGTTGGCCGGGAAGCCGTTCTGCGCTTCCTCGAGGGTCATCGGGATATTCACATCCCCTGGGATGGTCGGATCTGCAACGTGGGAGCAGAACAGGTTGGCGAGGAAGCACAGGCCGTTGATCGCCTGGACGCCGAAGGGAGTGTCGTAACCGGGGGTTGGGAGCCGCTGCGAATATTTGCGGTCGACGTGACTGTAGAAGCCGCCGAACACCCACTGGAACGGTCCCGCACCGGTGGACGCGACGCGGAGCTCCTGAGTCCACTGCTTGAGCTTGGTCCGGTCGCGCAGGTTCGATGTCAGCTCGGCGACCGTCGGGTCGACTCCTAGCCCGGTGAACGAGACGCCGACCGAGCCGGTCAGCGCCGACGCATCGCGGCTGACGAGGATGTTGCGATGGATATAGCTGGTGACCGAGGTCACCTCGGCCGGCCCGAAGTCGTAGCTCGCGGTGAGGTCGGCAAGCATGGTCTTGTCGCGGAACTTCTCGCGCTCACGCAGGAACACTGTGCGTCGGCCAAGATCAGTGCCGGCCGCGCCGGTGGTGAACTGGTTGTCGTAGAGGTTGTAATGCTCCTCGCGGTTGAAGCCGTCGGCCTCGGCCTCCTGATAGGCCACGCGCGGCGTGATCTTGAGGTCCGGAGTCGGCTGCAACAGCAGGCTGCCGCGGAAGCCGACACGGTGGCCGTCGTTGATATTCTCGCCGGCCGCCGGTCCCACAGCGTCGACGAAGCCAGCGAAGTGGGTGCTGTAGCCGACAATCCTGGCAGCCGCGATCGACGCGAGCGGAATGTTGATCGCGCCCTTGACGCCGTAACCCATCTCGCCGCCCTTGAGAACGTTGACGTCGCCCTCGACCGTGCCCTCGGTGACATCGAGCTTTGGCTGGTTGGTGATGTAGCGGATGGTGCCGCCGACCGACCCGGCGCCGAACAAAGTGCCTTGCGGACCGCGCAGCGTCTCGACGCGGTTCAAATCGAACAGGTCGAAATCGGGCGTGAACAGCGACAGCGAGGTGATGCTTTCGTCGAGGTAGACGCCGACCTGCTCCTTCACGCCCGGCTGGTCGCGGACGATCTGGCCGGCGGAAACACCGCGGACCGACACCTGGCTCTGGCCAGGCCCGAGGTTCTGGACGGTCAGGCTGGCGACGTTGCGGCTGATATCTTCGAGCGTCTGGGCGTTGGCCCGCTGGATGTCGGCCTGCGTCTGCGCATTGACCGAGAAGGGGACGTCCTGGACCGTCGACGCGCGCTTGGTCGCAGTGACAATGATCGCCTCTTCCTCCGCCGGAGCCGGCGAGGCGGCCTGGTCGGCCGCCTGGTTGGCGGTTTGCGCGGCCGATTCCTGGGTGGTTTGAGCGGCAGCCGGGACGGCAATGGCGAAGGCCGAAGAACCGATCAGCAGAGCAGCCGAAATGCGCATGAGAGTCCCCCTTGTGTCGTTGGGCGGACATATGCCCGAAAGGACGCCTGCTGCGGAAGGCCGCTGGTGTCGCCAATGCACATTTCGGGTTGTCGCTGTTGCAAGATTGTTACAGCGCAACGATCGCCCCCGCCGGCCTTGCCAACGGCGGGCTACTTGCCCACCTCACGGCGCATCGCTAGGGCCAATGCAAAGAACAAACGGAGGAAGCTTCCAATGAGCGAGACAGCCGATCGGGTGAAGAAGATCGTCGTCGAACATCTCGGCGTCGAGGCCGACAAGGTGACCGAAGACGCGAGCTTCATCGACGATCTCGGCGCCGACAGCCTCGACATCGTCGAGCTGGTGATGGCCTTCGAAGAGGAATTCGGGGTCGAGATCCCCGACGATGCGGCCGAGAAGATCACGACCGTCCGCGACGCGATCGAATATATCGACCAGAACAAGGGCTGATCGGCAGCTCCCGTTCGCCCTGAGCTTGTCGACGGGCTGCCCTTTTCCTTCCTAGGTGCGTTTCTAGATATTACAGGGCTTCGACAGGCTCAGCCCGAACGGGTTTGGGCCTGTTCGTCATTTGGAGAGCTAAATGCGCCGAGTAGTCGTCACCGGACTTGGCCTCGTCACCCCGCTCGGCGGCGATGTCGAGACGAGCTGGAAGAACATCCTCGCGTCGAAAAGCGGCGCCGGGCCAATCACCAAATTCGATGCCAGCGATCAGAAGTGCCGCATCGCCTGCGAAGTGAAGCCGGCGGACCACGAATATGGGTTCGACCCGTCGAAGCGGGTCGACCATAAGGTCCAGCGACAGGTCGATCCGTTCATCGTCTACGGGTTGGATGCAGCGGGTCAGGCGTTCGAGGATTCGGGCCTC
>JBJMUB010000056.1:0-12279 GCA_045811385.1 Sphingomicrobium sp.
TGCTGACTCGCCAGCCGACGGGCGAAATCGCAGTCGTCGAAGTCGACGCCAAAAGCCTCGCCGAGCTGCGCAGTTGGCCGTGGCCGCGGCGTTACCATGCCCAGGTCGTGCGCAAGCTGAGCGAAGCGGGCGCTTCGGTGATTGCCTTTGATATCGACTTCAGCGCGCGTTCAGCCGGTGGCGACGCCGAGCTGGCAGCGGCGATCCGGGACGCCGATCATGTCGTCCTTCCAACCTTCGAGCAGAGAGCTTCTGGTCGATCCGGCGATCAGAGCATGCTCGCCAGCCGGCCGGACGCCGCGTTCCACGATGCCTGGGTCGGCGGCGTCAATATCTTCCCCGATCGCGACGGTATGGTCCGCGATTATCCTGCAGCCACATTCATCAATGGCCAGATTCAACCGTCGATCGCCGCCCTTACGGCAGAAAAGAGCGGCCTTGGCGATCAGCGCTTTCAGCCCGACTGGTCAATCGACGCCCGCCGGATCCCGCGCTTCTCGTTCGTCGACGTGATGCGCGGCCGAGTGCCGCTCGAAAAGCTTCACGGCAAGCGCGTGCTGATCGGAGCCTCCGCAATCGAACTTGGCGACCGCTATCCGGTCCCGCGTTACGGCGTCGTCCCCGGTGTGGTGATCCAGGCGATGGCCGCCGAATCGCTGCTTCAGGACCGGTCCATCGAGCGCACGGGTCCGGCAGTCACCTTCGCCGGGATTTTGCTCATTGCCCTGCTGCTGGCCTCACGGCCGCTTTCTCGCCCAGTTCGCTACGGGATGCTCGTCGGGATTATCATCGCCGCAACGCTGACCGGCCCGCTGGTCATCCTGCGCTGGTGGCCGCTCGTCTCCGACTCCGCCGTCTGGCTCTATACGGCCTTGGCCAGCGCAGCTGTCCAGGCTGTGTTCGAGGCCCGCCGGCGCCTTCGACTGCGCGCCGAATTCGACGCCGAAAGCGGGCTCCCGAACCGATCGGTGTTGGAAAAGGCCTTGGGGCAAGCCTCACCGGTCATCCTGGTCGCGGCGGCGATCGAGCGGTTCGAGACGATCCGGGACGGCGCCGGGCTAGACTCTGCCAACGAGATGATCCGCAACGCCGCCACGCTGATCGCCGAAGCCGCCGAAACGCCTGTCCATCGTATCGCACCGGATGTGCTTGCCTGGACGCTACCCGAAATGGCTGAGGAAGAGGCTGTCGCGGCGCTATGCCAGCTTCAATCGGAATTCCGCTCGCCGGTCGATACGTCGGCGGGTCCGATCGACGTCACGCTGACCATGGGCCTCGACCGCGACGATACGGCAAGCGCTGCCGTGCTCCGCATCGAGCATGCCCTTGCCGCGGTCGGTACCGCGCGGACCATGGGCAAGTCGCACGAATGGTACCGCGGCACCAATCCGCTCGCCCGACGCCAATTGTCGATGATGAGCGACATGCGCCAGGCGATGGAGTCCGGCCGGCTGCGCATCGCCTATCAGCCGAAAATGTCGCTTGCGAGCGGCACCATCCAGGACGCGGAGGCGTTGGTGCGGTGGTCGGACAAGGCCGGCAAACCGATCTCGCCCGACGAATTCATTCCGCTCGCCGAGGAAACCGGAGTCGTCCACGAACTGACCGTGTTCGCGTTGCGCGCTGCCGTCGCCGACCTGGCGAGCTGGGCGCGCGACGGAATTCCGATGCGTGTCGCCGTCAACGTCTCGGCGATCGATCTCGCGACGCCAGATTTCGCCGACATCGTCGTGAACATTTGCGAGGCGGGCGGTGTTTCGCCGTCGCAACTGGCGCTTGAGGTGACCGAAAGCGCGCTGCTCCGCTCGCCGACGGAAGCGATCGCTACGCTAAATGCGCTGAGGTCGCGCGGCATCCGGCTATCGGTCGACGACTACGGCACCGGCCAGTCGACCTTGTCCTATCTCAAGCACCTGCCGGTCCATGAACTGAAGATCGATAAGAGCTTCGTCACCTCATTGGCCGAGAATGAGAGCGACGCGATCATGGTCCGTTCGACGATCAACCTCGCCCATGAGCTCGGTCTCGACGTCGTCGCGGAAGGGATCGAGGACGAACCGACCGTCGCTCTGCTGCGCGAGCTCGGCTGCAACTATGCGCAGGGCTATCTCATCAGCAAGGCGATCGGCCCAGACGAGCTGGGCGCTCTGGCGACGAACCAGCCGGAAATCCGCCGCGTCGCTTAGTTTTTATTCGAGATAGGCCGGCTGAAAGCTCGCGACCCGGCGCATCTCGGCCCAGTCGGTGAACTGGATCTCACGGCCCGAGCGTTTGATCAGACCCTGGCGTTCCATGTCGGCGAACACGCGGTTGACGTTGACCGAGGTCTGGCCGGTGATGTCGGCGATCTGCTGCTGGGTGAAGGGATTGGTCATCTTGGTGGCTTTGATGTGCATCCGCGCCGCGGTTTCGCACAGCAGGTGAGCGACCCGGGCGGTCGAATCCCGGCGGCCGCAATTGACCAGCCATTCGTAACCAATCGCCTCGTTGCGCTGGATCAGCCGCCAGAAGAAGCGCTGGATCTCGGGGTTAGCGGCGACGATCGGATCGAAGTCCTTCGCCTTGCCGATCATCAGTTCGCTTCGAACGATCGCCTGGATGCCGTAGCCCGCGGCGCCTTCGCGCGGCAGAATTCCTTCGCCGGGAAAGCGCAGCGCGACGATCTGCCGCCGTCCCGAGCCGTCGGTCTTGTATTTGGCGACGATTCCCGAGCGGACGAACATGACCTCGTCGCGTTGCGCGCCGGGTTCGCGGAACGGTCGCCGCGAATCGACCTGAACCAGCTTGCTGGGCATTGCGGCGAGCAGGTCCGCAAGCGACGATTCGAGCCCTGCGTCGACCAGCGTGTCGCGCAACGAGACTCTCGGCGCGGGCGCTTTCGAACGCCGACTCGCCATGTGCTGCTCTCCCCAGCGGGACGATGCGCTTCCCACGTACACGGCGCAACAGCTTAAACTGCCGTTAGTCGAAAAGTAGTTACCCTAAGTTAGACATCGAGCTCCGCGGCCATGGCTCGAAGTTGTTCAGCCGAAAGTCCGACCGCGCTGCCGAGCTGCGGCGCCCCCGGCCAGCCGGCGTCCGGGAACTCGACGCCCATCCAGTTCCGCGCGTGCGAATAGCGCGGAATGACGTGGAAATGGACGTTCGGGTCGACCATCATCAGCATCAGATAATTGATCCGTTCGCAGGCGGTGAAAGCGCGCAGCGCGCGCTCGATCGCGGCAACCGCGTCGGCCTGCTCGGCGAATGCCGCGCGCGGCAGTTGGCCGTAAGCGGTCGCGTCGCTCTTCGCAGCGAGGACCAGCGAGCCGAGCGTGACCTGCGCCGGCCGAACCAGAACCACCCAATGCTCGAACTCGCGGACCAGGCTCTCGGGCCAGCCGAATTTCTCGATCGTCGGGTTCATCTGCCTGGCCCTCGCTTGCCTTCGGCCCGTGCCAATCCTAAGTGGCGCCGGCGCCGAAGGAAACCGCCGGAAAGGGCGGTGTTCGCAAGCGTTGAGGCGATCGTAGCTCAGCTGGTTAGAGCACTGGTTTGTGGTACCAGGGGTCGGGGGTTCAAGTCCCCTCGATCGCCCCATTTCGCATTGTTCTAGCACCGGAAAATTCGACGACGATGTCCACGCTTTGGAGCTTGCCCGACTTCGACGCGCATGAAGAGGTCCATTTCGTCACCGACGAAAAATGTGGCCTTAAGGCGATCATCGCGCTCCATTCGACCCATCTCGGCCCGGCCGCGGGCGGGGCCCGCTTCTGGCATTATGCCAATGGCGAGCAGGCGCTGACCGACGCGCTCCGGCTGTCGCGCGGGATGAGCTACAAGAATGCGATGGCCGGCCTGCCGCTGGGCGGCGGGAAATCGGTGATCCTGGCCGACGAGGCGCGGACCAAGTCGCCGGACCTGCTTCATGCCTTCGGCAAGGCGGTCGACCATGTCGGCGGCCGCTACGTCACCGCCGAAGACGTCGGGATGAGCGTCGCCGACATGATCGAAGTCGCCCGCTCGACCAAGTTCGTCGCGGGGCTTCCGGCGGAAGGCAAGGAGGTCGGCGGCGATCCCGGTCCGCATACCTCGCTCGGCGTGTTCCTCGGGATCAAGGCCGCGGTCAAACATGCGCTCGGCAAGGACAGCGTCGCCGGGTTGCACATCGCGCTTCAGGGCGCCGGCTCGGTCGCGACCGGGGTCGCGCTTCACGCCGCGGCTGAGGGCGCCAGGCTGTCGATCGCCGACGTCGACCAGGCCAAGGCGCAGAAGCTGGCCGAAGCCGCCAAAGGCGCGGTCGTCTCGCCCGACGAAATTCTCGCCCTCGAGGCCGACGTGCTCAGCCCCAATGCGCTGGGCGCGATCCTCGACGAGCAGTCGATCGCCGCGCTGAACGTGCCGATCGTCGCGGGCGGCGCAAATAACCAGCTTGCGACTCCCGCGGACGGCGAACGCCTGCATGTGCGCGGCGTCCTCTATGCGCCCGATTACGTCATCAATGCCGGCGGAATCATCAACGTCTGCAGCGAATATCTCGGCGACGGCGACGCCGGCCTGGTGCGCCGTCGGATCGAGGGCATTCCGGTGCGCCTCGAACAGATTTGGGCCGAGAGCAAGGCGTCGGGGCGTGACCCGGCGGCGGTCGCCGACGCTATGGCGCAAAAGCTGATCGGAAGGGCATAAGCACCGGCGCAATGCACGCGCTCGCCAATCCCGCCCGGTTCCTGCGCATCGCCCGCCCGGCGACGATGTGGCTGCTGCTGATTGGCCTGGTGCTGGCGCTCGGCGGGATGGCGGCCGGGCTGACGCTGACCCCTCCCGACTACCTCCAGGGCGAGACGGTGCGCATCCTCTACATCCACGTTCCGTCCGCCTGGCTCGGAATGGCCGGCTGGCTGGGGATTGCCGCGGCGTCCGTCAGCCAGCTGGTGTGGCGACACCCGCTGGCCGTAGTCGCCGGGCGCGCGACGGCGCCGGTGGGCGCAACCTTCGCCGCGATCTGCCTCATCACCGGCTCGATCTGGGGCCGGCCGACCTGGGGAACGTGGTGGGAGTGGGACGGACGGCTGACGTCGATGCTGATCCTGTTGTTCCTTTACCTCGGCTATATCGCGCTCGCTTCGGCCGAGCGCGAGCGCGGCGGCGAGGGCCGGATCGCCGCGATCTACGGGCTCGTCGGGGCGATCAACCTGCCGATCATCCATTATTCGGTGCTGTGGTGGCGGACACTCCATCAGGGGCAAAGCATCTCGGTCACGGGCGGATCGACCATCGACAATGCCATCCTGTGGCCGCTGCCGCTGACCCTGGTCGGCTTCAGCTGCCTGTTCGGAGCGGCGGTCCTGATGCGTATCCGGGCCGAACTCGCCGAAACCAAGGTCGAAGCGCGAATGCGCAGGATGAGCCGGTGAACCCGTGGCCGTTCGTCATCGCCGCTTATGCGGTCGCGGTGCTGCTGACGGCCGCGCTCATGCTGTGGGCTTTTGCGTCGATGCGCCGAGCCGAAGCCGCGGCCGACTCCCTGACGCGCAAATGAAGCCCAAGAACCAGCGGCTGATCCTGGTCAGCGCGGCGCTGGCCGCGGTGCTGCTCGCGGTGCTGCTGGCGATGTGGGGGCTGCGCGATCGCGCATCCTATTTCTACACGCCGACGGAGGTAGACAAGGCGCCGCTCGGCAAGGTCGTCCGGCTTGGCGGAATGGTCGAGAAGGGATCGCTCGTCCACAAGGACGCGCTTACCATCCAGTTCGCGGTGACCGACGGGACCGACGCGGTGACCGTCCTCTACCGCGGAATCACCCCCGACCTTTTCCGCGAAGGCAGCGGCGTGGTCGCCGAGGGCAAGATGCTGCGGCGCGGGCTGTTCGTCGCCGACACGATTCTGGCCAAGCATGACGAGCGCTACATGCCGCCCGAACTCGGCAATCTCGCCGCCGAGCACAAGGCCGCGAAGACGCTCCAGCGGTGATCGCCGAGGCGGGCCTTGCGGCGCTGTGGCTCGCGGCCGCTCTGGCGGGGCTTCAGATCGTCCTGATGATCGGCGAGCTGCGTGGCGCAATGGACGGCGGGCGCGCAATGCGCTCGGTCGCCGTGGTCCAGGGCGGGCTGACGCTCCTTGCGTTCGCTGCGCTGCTGCTGGTCTTTGCGCGGACCGATCTGTCGGTCGCTTTGGTCTACGAGAACAGCCACAGCGCCAAGCCGTTCATCTACAAGGTCGCGGGCGCGTGGGGCAACCACGAGGGCTCGATGCTGCTGTGGGTCACGGTGCTGTCGGTCGCCGGCGCGTTCCTCGCGATCTTTTCGCGCCGGGCGGCTGAGCGCACGCTGGTCGCCGCGCTCGGCAGCCAGGCGGCGCTGGCGCTCGGCTTCTACGCCTTCCTGCTGATCGCCTCGAACCCGTTCGCCCGGCTCGATCCGCCGGCGCCGGAGGGCAAGGGCCTCAACCCGCTGTTGCAGGATCCCGGCCTCGCGTTCCATCCGCCGACGCTCTACCTCGGCTATGTCGGCCTGTCGGTCGCGTTCAGCCTGGCGGTCGGCGCGTTGCTCACCAAACAGGTCGATGCGAGGCTCGCCCGGGCGATGCGGCCGTGGGTGCTGGGCGCGTGGATCTTCCTGACGCTCGGGATCACCGCCGGAAGCTATTGGGCCTATTACGAGCTTGGCTGGGGCGGCTGGTGGTTCTGGGACCCCGTCGAGAATGCCTCGCTGATGCCGTGGCTGGCGGCGACCGCGCTGCTCCATTCGATCAACGTCCTCGCCGCACGGGGGGCGCTAAAGGCGTGGACCATGATGCTCGCGGTGATCGCTTTCTCGATGTCGATGGTCGGGACCTTCCTCGTGCGCTCGGGCGTGCTGACCTCGGTCCACGCCTTCGCCATCGATCCCGAGCGAGGCACGTTCCTGCTCGGGCTGCTCGCGCTCTACGTCGGTGCGGCCTTCGCCTTGTTCGCGTGGCGCGGCGCGACGCTTAGGGAAGGCGCGCCGTTCGAACTGGTCAGCCGCGAGACGGGGCTGGTGATCAACAACCTCCTGCTGAGCGTGGTCCTCGGGATCGTCTTCCTGGGCACGCTCTACCCACTGTTCGTCGAGGCGGTGAGCGGCGAGAAACTGTCGGTCGGGGCGCCTTATTTCAACTCCGTCGCGGGGCCGCTGGCGCTGCTGCTGGCGGTGCTCGTCGGAATTGGGCCGCTGCTCGCGTGGCGGCGCGAACGGCGGCCGGTGCTGAAGCGGCTGACGGTCCCTGGGCTGCTTGGAGTGACGGCGTTGGTGATCAGCCTGATCGTTGCACCGCGCATCGGAATCCTGCCGCGGCTCGGCCTGATCGTGGCCGCCTATCTGGCCGCGGCCGCGATCCTCCCGCTCGTCGGCCGCAACCCGCTGCGCGCTCCGCTCGCGACCTGGGGCATGGTCGTCGCCCATGCGGGCCTCGCCGTCGGCCTCGCTGGAATCGCCGCCAACGCCGCCTTCACGCAGGAGACCCTGGCGGTGGCGAAGCCCGGCGAACGGCTCAGCGTCGGTCCCTGGCTGGTCGAATTCTCAGGGGTCACTTCGGCAGCGGGTCAGAACTGGACGGCGGTCGAGGGCAAACTGTTGGCGACTCGCGGCGAGGGGCTGGTGACACTCAAGCCGCAGACCCGCTATTTCACCGATCCGCCGACCGAAACCAACGAGGCGGCGATCGAAACCTTCTGGAACGGCCAATTGTACACGGTCGTCGGCAAGCCCGACGATGCTGGCGGCTGGCAGTTGCGGCTGTGGTGGAAGCCGTTCGTGACCCTGATTTGGCTCGGCGGCGCGTTGGTCGGATTGGGCGGAGGGATCGCCCTGGCCGGCCATCTTTGGCGGCTTCGGCGGCGCCGCCGCACGTCGGCCGACTGGCACCGGGAGCAATATGCATGAGCCGCGCCGTCCGCTTCGCCCCGCTGGCGCTGCTGCTGGTCCTCATCGCCGGGCTGGTCTGGCGGCTCGCAACGCCCGCCGACACGACGGTGCGGTCCAAGATGATCGGGGAGGACCTCGCCGATGTCCGCGCTGCGGCAGCCCTGCCGGGGCGTCCAGGCATATGGGTCGGCGACCCTTACGCCAATCCGCGAGTGATCAACTTTTTCGGGAGCTGGTGCGTGCCGTGCATCGCCGAGATGCCGCTGCTCCAGGAGCTAAAACGACAGGGGGTGGGCATAGACGGGATCGCGGTGCGCGACAGGCCCGAGGAGATTGCCGCGTTCCTCAAGGCCCATGGCGATCCCTACGGGGCGATCGGGGCCGATCCCAACAGCAACATCCAGATGCAGTTCGGGTCTTCGGGCGTGCCGGAGACCTTCATCATCGATCCTCACGGGATCGTCCGCTATCAGCATATCGGCCCGCTCGAGCCGAAGGACATCGCCGTCATCCGCGACACATGGGCGGCCTTGCGCAAATGAGGCTGCTCATCGCCCTGCTGCTCGCCGTAGCGGCGGTGCCGGCATTGGCCGACAGCAACCTGCCGCCGGCTTACTGGTCCGACCGCCAGCTGCCCGATGCGCGGCAAGAGGCCCGAGCGCAGGCGCTGATGGCCGAGCTGCGCTGCCTCGTCTGTCAGGGGCAGTCGATCGCCGACAGCGACGCCGAGCTGGCCGGCGACATGCGCGACCTCGTCCGGCGACGGATCGCGGCGGGCGAGAGGCCGGCGGCGATCCGCTCGTGGCTCATCCAGCGCTACGGCAGCTGGATCAGCTATCGTCCGACTGCCGAGCCGGCCGCCTGGCCGCTGTGGCTCGCGCCGTTTGCGCTATTGCTGGTCGGAGGATTGCTGCTTCGCCGCCGAATCCGGCTGAGCCGCGGATGATCGGCTGGCTCGTCCTGTTGCTGCTGATCGCCGCAAGCCTGGCCGGCTTTTGGCTGCTCAAGCTTCGCGGCGGGCTCATGACCGCGGCGGCGGCCGCTCTCCTGTTCGGCGCGGCCGGCTATGCCTTGCAGGGAAGTCCCGGCCAGCCCGACTCGCCGGCGGATGCCACGCCCGAGCGTTCGGTCATCCCGCTGACCCAGGCCCGTCACGCCTTTTTCGGCAGCTTTTCGGCCGAAGAGCCGTGGATGCGCATGTCGGAGGCGCTGGCGCGGACCGGCAACACGGAGGATGCCGCGAACCTGCTGCAAAATGCCGTCGGCCGCTATCCGGGCAGCGCCCAGTTGTGGATCGGGCTCGGCAATGCGCTGGTCGATCACGCCCATGGCCTGACCCCGCCGGCGGAGCTCGCCTACCGCCGCGCAGCCGAGCTTGCTCCCGGACATCCGGCGGCGCCGTTCTTTTACGGGCTGGCGCTCGCCCGTTCCGGGGATCGGGCAGGGGCCGTGGCGATCTGGAAGCGAATCCTCGCCAATGCTCCACCCAAAGCGAGCTGGCGACCGCTGATCGAGCTTGGCGTCCAAACACTGAGCCAACCGCCGCCTCACGAAAGCCGATAGGAGCTAGGCTTTCGCTCCGCCGGTCAGCGAGGAATCGTCGGGCGGCTCGGCCGTCTCGAGCCCGCGCGTGCCGGGGCGGAACTTGTCGTATTTCGGCAGGGAATCGCCCGGATTGAACCACGCGACCTTGCTCGCCCAGAAGATATGGAACTCGGGCGCGATCGCCTCCGGCCCGTCGAGCGTAGCGATCGGGAAATCGACCGTTTCGGGCTGATGATCGACGCGAATTTGCAACGGCGAACCGCATTCGCCGCAGAACGCGCGGCGCCCGAAGCTCGATGAGGCAAGCCAGCGCACGGCATCTTCGCCATCCGTCCATGTGAAATTCTCGAGCCCGACGCTGGCAAACGCCATTGCCGGAGCTCCGCCGTAGAGCTGGCAGGTCCGGCAATGGCACCAGCCGCAGTCGAACGGCGCGCTCGTCAGCTCGTAGCGAACCGCGCTGCACAAACAGCCTCCGGTCAGGCCCATAACCCTCTCCTTCAATTGACTACGGCTGGGCCGCTCCTTACATCGCCCGGCGCAGTTTCCCAGAGCGTCGGCGACGGGTTTGCGCCATTGATGAACGCTCGGGTTTTTAAGGGAATTTCATGTTCGCCGGATTGGCAAAGAGCATCTTCGGATCGGCCAACGATCGCTACGTCCGCGGCCTCGGCAAATATGTCGATGCGATCAACGGCTTCGAGCCGACGATTTCCGCGCTGAGCGACGACGAGCTGCGCGGCCAGACGGACCTGTTCCGGCGCCGGCTCGCCGACGGAACGAGGCTCGACGAGCTGCTCCCCGAGGCCTTCGCCACGGTCCGCGAAGCCGCGATCCGGACGCTCGGCCAGCGCCATTACGATGTCCAGCTGATCGGCGGCATCGCGCTTCATCGCGGTGAGATCGCCGAGATGAAGACCGGCGAGGGCAAGACGCTGGTGGCGACCCTGGCTGTCTATCTCAACGCGCTCGAGGGCAAGGGCGTCCATGTCGTCACGGTCAACGACTATCTCGCCAGGCGCGACGCCGACTGGATGGGGCAAATCTACCGCTTCCTCGGAATGACCGTTGGGGTGATTGTCCCCAACCTCACCGACCAGGAACGGCGCGACGCCTACGGCGCCGACATCACCTACGGCACCAACAACGAATTCGGCTTCGACTATCTGCGCGACAATATGAAATATTCGCGCGCGTCGATGGTCCAGCGGCCGTTCCATTTCGCGATCGTCGATGAGGTCGACTCGATCCTGATCGACGAGGCCCGGACGCCGCTGATCATTTCCGGTCCGACCGACGACAAGTCCGACCTGTACATCGGCGTCGACAAGATCGTGAAGACCTTCGTCGCGACCGATTACGAGAAGGACGAGAAGCAGAAGAGCGTGGTTCTCACCGAAGACGGCACCGAGAAGGCCGAGCGGATGCTCGAGGACGCGGGGCTGATCGAGGGCCGCAACCTCTACGACATCGTCAACACCCAGTCGGTCCACCACCTCAACCAGGCGCTCAAAGCTAATGTGATGTTCAAGAAGGACATCGATTACATCGTCAAGGACGGGAAGGTCGTCATCATCGACGAGTTCACCGGCCGGATGATGGAGGGCAGGCGCTGGTCGGACGGCCTTCACCAGGCGGTCGAGGCCAAGGAAGGAGTCGAGATCGAGCCCGAGAACCAGACGCTCGCTTCGATCACGTTCCAGAACTATTTCCGGATGTACCCCAAGCTCTCGGGAATGACCGGGACGGCGATGACCGAAGCGCCGGAATTCTTCGACATCTACAAGATGAACGTGGTCGCGATCCCGACCAACGTTCCGGTACTGCGCGTCGACGAAGACGACGTCTTCTACAAGTCGCTGCCGGAGAAATTCGCAGCGATCGCCGAGGAGCTCAAGACCAAGCAGGAGCTCGGCCAGCCGGTGCTCGTCGGCACGGTCTCGATCGAGAAATCGGAGATGCTGTCCGAGTATCTCGAGCAACAGGGGGTCAAGCATTCGGTGCTCAATGCTCGCTTCCACGAGCAGGAGGCGCACATCGTCGCCCAGGCGGGCCGAATCGGCGCGGTGACGATCGCGACCAACATGGCCGGCCGCGGCACCGACATCCAGCTCGGCGGCAACCTCGAATTTCGAATGCAGGACGAGGTTCCGGATCTCGTCGCCGGCACCCCCGAATATGACAAGAAGGCGGCAAAGGTCCGCGAGGAAATCCTCACCGAAAAGCAGCGCGTGCTCGAACTCGGCGGGCTCTACGTGCTCGGCACCGAGCGCCACGAAAGCCGGCGGATCGACAACCAGCTGCGCGGCCGCTCGGGCCGCCAGGGCGATCCCGGCCTGTCGAAATTCTACCTGAGCCTCGACGACGACCTGCTCCGAATCTTCGGCCCGCAGACGATGTTCGCACGGCTGATGAACAACCAGCTGGAGCAGGGCGAGGCGCTGACCCATCGCTGGATCTCTAAGGCGATCGAGACCGCCCAGAAGAAGGTCGAGGCGCGCAACTACGACATCCGCAAGCAGGTCGTCGAATTCGACGACGTGATGAACGACCAGCGCAAGGTCATCTACGAGCAGCGCGCCGACATCATGGACGCCGAGAGCGTCAGCGACGTGATCAACGACATGCGCGCCGAAACCGCGGCAGCGATCGTCGCGGTCAGCTGCCCCGAAGGCACCTATCCCGAACAGTGGGACATCCCGGCGCTAAAGGAAGCGATCGACGAGGTGTTCGGCCTCCAGCCGCCGATCGATGCGTGGATCGAGGAGGAAGCGGTCGATCCCGAAATGATCACCGACCGGCTGCAGAAGCTCGCCGATGACGCCATGGCGTCAAAGCTCGAGCAGGTCGAACGGGAGCGCTGGGACGAGGT
>JBJMUB010000057.1:0-3453 GCA_045811385.1 Sphingomicrobium sp.
CGACGTCCACGCCGTGTGCACCGGATTTCTTTATGCGCTGTCGGTGGCCGATTCGATGCTCCGCGGCGGCAATGCCAAAAAGGCGCTGGTGATCGGCGCCGAGACCTTCAGCCGAATCCTCGACTGGGAGGACCGGGCGACCTGCGTGCTGTTCGGCGACGGCGCCGGCGCTTTGGTGCTGACCGCCGAGGAGACCGAAAGCGGGATCCTCGCGACGAAGCTCCACGCGGACGGGCGCCACAACGACCTGCTGTTTGTCGACGGCGGCCCCTCGACCACCGGCACCGTCGGCAAATTGCGGATGAAGGGCCGCGAGGTGTTCCGCCACGCGGTGGTCAACCTCGCCGACGTGATGAACGAGGTGCTCGAGGCCGCCGGGCTATCGGCCGACGACGTCGACTGGGTCGTCCCGCATCAGGCGAACGCCCGCATCCTCGACGCGACCGCGAGAAAACTGGGGCTTCCGGCCGAAAAAGTCATCGTCACCGTCGACAACCATGCGAATACCTCGGCCGCTTCGGTCCCGCTTGCGCTGGACACCGCGGTCAAGGACGGGCGAATCAAGCGCGGCGACGTGATTGTGCTGGAAGCGATGGGTGGTGGCTTTACATGGGGCGCGGCAGCGCTCAGGTATTGAAAAATATCGGCAATCCGTGAAAAAGTCGAATTGCCGACATGACGGGTTTCCGTTACGTAACTGTAATCTAAGCGGCGGGGGCACGCCGTGAAAGGCTGGAGAAAATCATGGCGGATCTCGGGATCGCGCGGCTCAACAAGGATTCGGGTGTGAACGGCACGCTGACGCGCGCGGACCTCGCCGACACGGTTCATCGCAAGCTCGGCCTGTCGCGCGCCGAATCGGCCAATGTCGTGGAGCGGGTGCTGCATCACATGTGCCACGCGCTGGCCAAGGGCGCGAACGTCAAGGTGTCGGGCTTCGGCACCTTCATCCTGCGCGACAAGGGCCAGCGGGTCGGGCGGAACCCGAAGACCGGGGTCGAAGTGCCGATCGCTCCGCGGCGCGTGATGACGTTCCGCGCCAGTCAGATCATGCGCGACCGGATCGCCAAGGGCTGATCCGAAACGTGGCGGCCGGAGACAAGCACCCGGACGCGCTTCTGACGATCGGCGAATTGTCCGAAGAGCTCGGAGTCGCGCAGCATATCCTGCGCTATTGGGAAACCAAGTTCCCGCAGCTGCGGCCGATGCAGCGCGCCGGCAACCGCCGCTACTACCGCCCGGCCGATGTCGCGATGGCGCGGCGGATCCACCGCCTGCTGACCGAGGAAGGCTATACCGTCCGCGGAGTCCAGAAGCTGCTCCGCGACCGCGGCGCGCAGGCGGTCGAGGTCGCGACCGCAGTCCATGCGGCCCAACCCGCGCCGTCGCCGGAGCCTGAGCCAGGCGGCGGGATCGACGTGTTCCGCCTGATCCAGCTGCGCGACCGCCTCGCCTCCGTGCTCGACCGCTGACTTTCGCCAACGCGGTAAACGCACCGCAAACCACGCCCGTTGGGACGCCCGTTAACTGATCCATGTCAGTCTGCCGCACTGGACGTGGACCGATGCGGGTGGAGTGGACGCTGCCCTCATCACTGGCCTGACGGCGTGCTCGACTGCGCGGCGAGGGCGGATTCGTCCCGGTGCGTCAGGGGACAGAGATGAAGGACAATGCACGACTCCATTCCGGCGGCTACCAGCAGCGCGAACCGCGCATCGCGGTGCGTTGCGAGGCGGTGCTGCTCGAACAGGACGGATGCGCGCTCGACGTGACCATCACCGACGTGTCGCGCGACGGATTCAAGCTCGAGTCGCGGTGCGAGCTTGAGGTCGGCTCGGAAGTAATCCTCCAGGTCGCCAAGCTCGAGCCGGTCAAGGCGGTGATCCGCTGGACCTGCGGCTACGAAGCCGGTGGCGTGTTCCTCGAGCCCGTGGCGCTCTAATCAGACCCGAAGCGCCGCCGCGGCCTCGGCTTCGCGCTTGAGGTTGCGGGCCAGCTGGCTCATTCCGCCGAGATATTGCGACGGGACGTGGATGTCTCGGTAGTCCAGCGCGGCTGCGGCACGGAGGGTCCACATCGGGTCGATCAGGTGCGGCCGCGCGAGCGCGACCAGGTCGGCGCGGCCGGCCGCGAGGATCGAATTGGCATGGTCGGGCTCGTAGATGTTGCCGACCGCCATGGTCGCAAGCTTCGCCTCGTTGCGGATCTTGTCGCTGAACGGGGTCTGGAACATCCGACCGTAGACCGGCTGCTGCTCGGCCCAGGTCTGACCGGCCGAAACGTCGATCAGGTCCGCGCCCTGCTGAGCGAACGCTTCGCCGATTACGACCGAGTCGTCCGGGGTGATCCCGTTCTCGCCCGCCCAGTCGGTGGCCGAGATCCGCACCGACATCGGTCGGTCGGACGGCCAGGCGGCGCGCATCGCGGCGAACACTTCGAGCGGGTAGCGCAGACGGTTCTCTAGGGTCCCGCCATAGTCGTCGGTGCGGTTGTTCTGCAGCGGGGTGATGAAGCTCGACAGCAGATAGCCGTGGGCGGCGTGGAGCTCGACCATGTCGAAGCCGCACTCGAGCCCCATGCGCACCGCGGCGACGAACTGGTCGCGCACCGCATCCATGTCAGCGCGGGTCATCGCCCTCGGCACCTGATTGACCGGCGACCACGGCACATCGCTCGCCGCCATCACCGGCCAGTTGCCGCCGTCGAGCGGCAGATTGTCGCCGTCCCAGCCGAGCCGGGTCGAGCCTTTGGCTCCGGAATGGCCGAGTTGGAGGCAGATCTTCGCCTTCGAGTTGGCGTGGACGAAATCGACGATCCGCTTCCACGCGGCGACATGGTCGGCGTTCCACATTCCGGTGCAGCCGGGGCTGATCCGGCCTTCGGGCGAGACGCAGGTCATCTCGGTGAACACCAGCCCGGCCCCGCCGAGCGCGCGTTCGCCCAAGTGGACCAGGTGGAAGTCATTGGGCACGCCGTCGACCGCTGAATACATTGCCATCGGCGACACGGTGATGCGGTTCTCGACCTCCATCTCGCGTAGCCGGAACGGGGCGAACATCGGCGGCGCGGTCTTGTTCGAGCGGCCGTTTGTCGCGCGCTTCCAGAACCAGCGCTCGACCCCTTCGAGCCATTCGCGGTCGCGCAGCCGCAAATTCTCGTGGCTGATGCGCTGGCTTCGGGTCAGCAGCGAATAAGCGAATTGCAGCGGCTCGAAATGGAGGTAGCGGTCGAGCGTCTCGAACCACTCGGTCGAGTTGCGCGCGCTGTTCTGGAGATTGAGCACCTCTTGGTTGCGCTCGGCCTGGTATTCGGCGAGCGCGGCCTCGAGGGACAAGGCCCCACCACCGCTCTTCGAGCGGTCCCCCTCCCCTGCAAATGTAGAGGAGGATAAGCGGTTCAGCACCTCGGCTAATTTGATCGCGTCTTCGAGCGCGAGCTTGGTGCCTGAACCGA
>JBJMUB010000058.1:0-36470 GCA_045811385.1 Sphingomicrobium sp.
ATCCGCCGGCCGATGCAGCCCGCGACCGCGCTCGGCCGGACGAGGCTCGGGACCACCCTCGACTCCACCTGGGACAAGCGGCTGCGCAGCGGTTCCGTCGAGCCCGATCGGGTGCTCGACCTGCATGGAATGAACCTCGACAGTGCGTGGAGCGCGATCGACCGGGGGCTCGAGCAGGCGATTGCCCGCGGCGAGCGGGTCGTCCTGCTGATCACCGGCCATCATCGGCCCGGCGAGCCGCCGATCCAGCGCGGCCGGATCCGCGCCGCCGTCCACGACTGGCTCGCCGCCTCGCGCCACGCCCGCGACATCGCTGCGGTAAGGCGCGCGCACCGACGTCATGGCGGCGGCGGAAGCCTCTATCTCATTTTGAGACGCACACCGCCGCGCCGCTGACTATTTCTTAACCTCGATTCACTAACGCGAGTGCGTAGGCGTGAATTTTCCGCCCCTCGCGAGACGCATCAGGCGACAATGACTGCAGGCACGGCCCAGAAGATCAGCAACGCCGTCCTCTCGGGTGCCGCCGGTCTCGCTTCCTTCCTGTTTTCGCTCGGCGCGCTCATCTACCTCACCGAATTCGATCAGAAGATGCTCGCCGCCCTCGCTGCGGGGGCCTTCTGCCTCTTGGTCAGTTATGTCGCGGCCGAGCGGCCGAACAGCGAGAGCGCACGAGCGCTCGCGGCGCTCAGCGAGCGGCTGCTGGCGGTGGAGGACGGCGACCTAACGTCACCTGCGCCTCCGTCGGTGCAACGCAATATGCCCAAGCTGGCCGCGGCGGTGGACAGCCTGTTCGCCGAGGTCCGCGCCTCGATCGAGAATGCGCATGCGCTCGGCATGTACGATCCCGTAACGTCGCTCCCGAACCGGCTCCATTTTCGCTCGGAAGCCGACAAGCTGCTGAGCGAAGCGCCTCGCAGTTCAAAATCGGCGATGCTGTTCGTTGACCTCGACCGTTTCAAGATGGTCAATGACAGCCTCGGCCACGCGCGCGGCGATCAGCTGCTGATCATGGTCGCAAATCGGCTGCGGGTCGTCGTCAATGCCGAATATGCCGGCGGCGCACGCACCCGGCCGCTGCTCGCTCGGCTCGCGGGCGATGAGTTCACCATCTTCTTTCCGCAGATCGAATCCGTCCCTGAAATAGAGCGGGTCGCCCGTCGCATCGCCCTCGCCATCTCGGAGCCGTTCGAGCTCTGCTCGCACAGCGTCGACATCGGTGCGTCGATCGGGGTCGCGATCTCGCCCGACCACGGCGCGAGCATCGAGGCGCTGATGCGCGCCGCCGATATCGCCATGTATCACGCCAAGTCGAGCGGCGGAGGGCAGCATTGCCTATTCGACGCCCGGCTCGCCGCGGAGCATCAGGAACGCGTCGACACGGAAAAAGCGCTCACCGAAGCCGTCCAGCGTGGCGAGTTCGTCATGGCCTTCCAGCCGCAGATGAGTCTGGTGACCGGAGAGGTCGCGGGGGCCGAGGCGCTGTTGCGGTGGAATCATCCGCGCGACGGCTTGCGCCTTCCCGCTACCTTCATTCCCGTCGCCGAACGGACCGGCCTGATCGCGGAGATTGGCGAATGGGTGGTCGGGGACGTCGCGGCGACTCTCGGCAACTGGCTTCGGGACGGCTTTCAGGGCCACCTGGCGTTCAACGTCAGTCCGCGCCAAGTCGAGCGTCCCGACTTTTTTGTGAAGCTGCGCCAGACGTTCGCCGACGCTGGCGTTCCGCTGTCGGTCCTCGAGCTCGAATTCACCGAGAGCGCCGCCATGGAAGTGAGCGCGACGGTGCTCGAGGAGATTGCCGGTCTTCGCGCCGACGGGGTGCGCATCGCGATCGATGATTTCGGGACCGGCTATTCGAACCTCGCTCGCCTGCGCACGATGCCGCTCGACCGGGTCAAGCTCGACCCTTCGCTCATCGCCGACATCGAGAGCAGCGAAAAGGCGCGCGTGATCGTCCAAGCCGTGATCCAGCTGATCAAGGGCGTCGATTGCGAGATCGTCGCCGAAGCGGTCGAGACCGTCGCCCAGGCCGACATCCTACGCGCCATGGGCTGCGACATCGTGCAGGGCTACGTCTTCGCCGCACCGATGTTCGAAGAGGAATTCCTCGCCTGGACTGGCAACGGCCGCGGCCGCGACAGCAAGTCGGTGGCCTAAGCCAGCACTTTCCTGATTATCCGCTCGTAGATTCGTGACAGCGCCTGGATGTCGTCGACCGCGGCGCACTCGCCGACCTTGTGCATGGTCGCGTTGGGGAGGCCGAAGTCGACGACGGGGCACAGCTGGATTAGGAAACGGCCGTCGGACGTGCCGCCGCTGGTCGACAGCTCGGGCTTCTGGCCGGTTTCCTCCTCGATGGCTTCGACCACCACGTCGAACAGCCGGCCCGGAGGCGTCAGGAACGCCTCGCCGGAGATGCGCGCGCGGACGTCGGAGCCGGGCGCTTCGCGCTCGGCGATCTGCTCGACCATCCGCACCAGGTCCGCGCCTTTGTGGCGGTTGTTGAAGCGGATGTTGAGCTGCACGGTCGCCGAGCCGGGGATGACGTTGCTGGCGTTGGTCGGCGTCGAGATGGCGGTGAACTCGAGGTTCGACGGCGGGAATTGCTCGGTGCCGTCGTCGAGGTGGACCGCATCGAGCGCCGCGATCACTCGGGCGAGCGGCGGGATCGGGTTGGTCGTGCGGTGGGGATAGGCGACGTGGCCCTGAACCCCAGGAACCTCGATCCACATGTTGACCGAGCCGCGACGCCCGATCTTGACCGTGTCGCCGAGCCGGTCGACCGAGGTCGGCTCGCCGATCAGGATCATGTCGGGGCGGATCTGCTTTTCGTTCAGCCAGTCGATGATCCGCGGAGTGCCGTAAGCGGCATAGCCTTCCTCGTCGCCGGTGATCAGCAGTGACAGCGTTCCGGGCGTGTCGCCGATCCGAGACAGCGCCGCGACATAAGCGGCGATCGCGCTTTTCATGTCGTTGGCGCCGCGGCCGACCAGCCGCCCGTCTTCGATCTCTGCAACAAACGGATCGCCGCTCCAGCCTTCGCCCGGAGGAACGACGTCGAGATGGCCGGCGAAGCCGAAATGGGGCGAGCCGTCGCCCCGGATGGCGACCAAATTCTCGGTCGGGCCGTCGGGCGCTTCGCCCATGATCCAGCGGTGGCAGGTGAAGCCGAGCGGCGCCAGCGCGGCCTCGAGCACGTCGAACACTTCGCCGCTTGCCGGAGTGACGCTCGGAACGTTGATCAGCCGGGTTGCCAGCTCGACGGCATCGATGGTCATGCCCGCGTTGCTAGCAACCATTCACCGGCTGGCAAGCGGGACCTCCCCACACCATCGTTCGACAGCGGCCGTGGCCGCTTCGTCGAACGGGGGCTTGCATATCCGCTACAAATGTAGCACGCTACAAATGTAGCACATGCTCGTGCTTCGGATTTGAGGGGAAGTCGGCGATGCCTGTGCTGCGTTTTGTCCGCATTGCCTTGCTCGCCGGCGCGATGGTGCCGGCGCTCGCCGCGGCGCAGGCTCCGGCGCCTGCCGCCGCGACGACCAAACGGGTCTATGCGCCCGCCGACTTCGCCCGCTTCGCGCCCAAGACCGCCTACGACATGCTGGCGCAGGTGCCGAGCTTCACCATCAAAACCACCGACAACAGCCAGCGCGGCCTCGGCCAGGCGCAGGAGAATGTGCTGATCAACGGCGAGCGAATCGCCAACAAGTCGGGCGGCGCGGTCGACCAGCTCAAGCGCATCTCGGCCACCGCCGTCGAGCGGATCGAGATCGTCGACGCGGCGAGCCTCGGAATCGCCGGGCTGTCCGGCCAGGTCGCCAACGTTATCCTCAAGACCACCGGCAAGTCCACCGGCCAGTTCGAATGGAACCCGAGCTGGCGCGCCCATTACGCCAAGCCGGAGTGGCTCGGCGGCTCGGTCAGCTACGCGGGCAAAGAGGGGCCGGTCGATTACACCTTCTCGGCCAAGAACGATTACGGCCGCGGCGCGTTCGGCGGCCCGATCTGGATTTCCAATGCCGCCGGCGCGGTCACCGAGACCCGCAAGGAAATCTACCATTCGGAATATGAGCAGGCGAACCTGCAGGCGAAGTTCGGGATCGACGGCCCCGGCTCGTCGGTTGCCAATCTGACGCTCGGCTACACGCCTTACTGGAACCCGGTTCATCGCAACGACGAGCGGCTGTTGACCAGCGGCGAGCGGCGCCATCGCACCAACGTGCAGAAGCTCGACGGCTATTTCGCCGATATCAACGGCGACTATGAGTTCGCGCTCGGCCCCGGCCGGCTGAAGCTGATCGGCGTTCGCCACTGGGAACATGAGCCGCTGACCACGACGCAGATCCTGACGTTCGACACCAGCGGCGCCGATGCGACCGGTAACCGCTTCGACCGCGACACGCATATCGGCGAGACGATCGGCCGCGCCGAATATCATTGGAAAGGCGGCAGGAACGACTGGCAGCTGTCGTTCGAGCGCGCGTTCAACTCGCTCGACCAGAAAGGCGCACTGTTCGATCTCGATCCCTCTGGTGAGTTCGTCGACCACCCGTTCCCCGAAGGCACCGGCAAGGTCACCGAAACCCGCTACGAGGGCATCGCGACGTGGAGCCGGCCGCTGACGTCGAGCCTCGACCTCCAGGTTGCCGCGGGCGCCGAAATCTCGAAACTCGACCGGACGCCGGACGACCAGCCGGCGCGCAAATTCTTCCGGCCCAAGGGCAGCGTCACCTTCGGCTGGCGGCCGGCCACGGACTGGGACGTCAGTTTGAAACTGCGCCGCCGAGTTGGGCAGATCAGTTTCTACGACTTCCTCGCTCAGCCGCAGCTCAATTCCGACCGCGAGAATGCCGGTAACCCCGACCTTGTGCCGCCGCAGAGCTGGGAAGCCGAGACCGAGATTTCCCACGAGCTCGGCCGCTGGGGCAAGACCCGGCTGCGCACCTGGTATCACCTCGTCGAGGACATCGTCGACGTCATCCCCATCGGCGACAACGGCGAGGGCATCGGCAACCTGCCGCACGCGAGGCGCTACGGCTTCGAGAGCGTCAGCACGCTGAACGGCGACCCGCTCGGCTGGACGGGCGCCAAGCTCGACCTCACGCTCGGGCGCGAATGGACCTCGGTCAAGGACCCGCTGACCGCCGAGAAGCGGCCGATCTCGGGAGTCCAGGACTGGTGGATGACGGCGCAGGTGCGGCACGACATTCCCGGCACTCCGCTCGCCTGGAGCGCTTATGGCCAGTATCGGCATTACGAGAAGAACTTTTTCCTGACCGAGGTCTACCGCAGCCTCGACCTGCCGTGGATGGTCGGCGGCTACATCGAGCACAAGAACGTGCTCGGGATGACGGTCCGGTTCAGTTTCGACAACATATTGAACGGCCGGCACCTGCTCTATCGCCACGTCTACACCGGCTATCGCGACCGCTCGCCCTTGTCCTTCTACGAGCGTCACAACCAGCTGGTCGGCCCGCTGTTCAGCCTGTCGGTCAAGGGGACTTTCTAGGGCCGCGCCGCGGCTGCTAAGGCGCAGGCATGCCCAAGATCGATCTCGACCGCCTCGAGCCGACCAACCGGACCGGCTATCCGCTACCGTTTAACGAACCCGTCGCAGGGCGCTGGCAGCGCAAGCTCGCCGAGGCCGCTGGGCTTTCCGAGCTCGGCGCGCGCCACGTGATCCTCGATCCGGGCGCGTGGTCGAGCCAGCGCCATTGGCACGAGGGGGAGGACGAACTGCTGGTGATGCTGAGCGGAACCGCGGTGCTGGTCGAAGATGATGGCGAAACCGAGCTCAGGGCCGGAGACATCGCCGCCTGGCCGAAAGGCATCCGCAACGGCCACAACCTCATCAACCGGAGCTCCGAACCGTGCAGCTTCGTCTGCGTCAGCGCCGGCACCGAGCGGGGTGGAGCTTATTCGGACATCGACATGATGTGGACAGTCGAAGGCGGCTTCGTCCACAAGGACGGGACGCCCTACGGCGACTCGCGGACCTTGTCTTCGACGTCCTAGGCTGCCTTGCCGACCTCATATTGGTCGATCACCCACGGCTCGTCCTGGGCTTTGTCGATCCATTCCGATACGTGCGGGTGGGACAGCACCGCCTTCATGTACACCGCGGCGAAGCTCGGGACCGGCACTCCGTAAGTGATGAAGCGGGTGACGACCGGCGCGTAGGTCATGTCCGCCGCGCACCATTCGCCGAACAGGAAATCGCCGGTTCCACCGAAGCGGGCGCGGGCCTGGGCCCACAGCTGGAGGATCCGGTCGATCTCTTCGCGCACCTCGTCGCTGAGCTCGATCGGCGGGAAGCTCTTGCGGACGTTCATCGGTAGCTCGCGCCGGAGGTTGGCGAAGCCCGAGTGCATCTCGGCGGCCATCGACCGCGCCATTCCGCGCGCCGATTCCTCGTCCGGCCAATACAGGCCGCGGCCGACGCGGTCGGCGAAGAATTCGATGATCGCCAGGCTGTCCCACACGACGCAGTCGCCGTCCCACAGGATCGGCACCTTGCCGAGCGACGGCGCGAACTCGTCCCCCTCGCGCCGCTTTTCCCAGGCGTCGTCGAACATCGGCACGACCAGCTCTTCGAACTCTTCGCCCGACTGCTTGGTCGCGAGCCAGCCGCGCATGGACCAGCTCGAATAAGCGCGGTTGCCGATGATCAGCTTGAGCAATGCCTGCTCCTACGATGTTGCCGCTTGGAGGATTGCAGTTCGTAACTCGGCGATGCCGCTACCGGTTTCACTCGAGGTCGTGAAGACCAGCGGATGTGCAGCGGGACGCTTTGCGGCCTCGCTGGCGATTGCTTCGCGCATCTTGGCGAGCTCGGTCGGCTTGACCTTGTCGGCCTTGGTGAGGACGAGGTGATAGCTGACGGCGGCCGCGTCGAGCATGTCCATGACCTCGCGGTCGACGTCTTTGAGGCCGTGCCGCGAATCGACCAGCACCAGCGCTCGCTTGAGCACCGCTCGGCCGCGCAGGTAGTCGTTGATCAGGAACCGCCAGCGTTTCACCAGGTCTTTGGGCGCTTCGGCGAAGCCGTACCCGGGCATGTCGACGAGACGCAGCTGGAGCGGCTCGCCGACGTCGAAGAAATTGAGCTCCTGGGTCCGCCCCGGAGTGTTCGACGTCCGGGCCAGCGCCTTGCGGTTGGTCAGCGCGTTCAGCAGCGAGCTCTTGCCGACGTTCGAGCGCCCCGCGAACGCCACTTCGGGAACGTCCGGGTCGGGCAGGAACTTGAGCTCGGGCGCCGATTTCAAGAACTCGATCGGGCCGGCGAACAATTTGCGCGCGCGCTCCGCCAGCTCCTCGTCCGCGTCTCCGGTCATGTGTGGACCGGGTGCGTGTCGCTGAGATGCAGCCCGAACTTCTTGTACAGCCACCATTGCTGCGCGATCGTCAGCACGTTGCTCGTCACCCAGTAGAGCTGCAGTCCGCTGGCGAACGGGGCCATGATGAACATCATCACCCACGGCATCAGCGCGAACACCTGCTGCTGGGCCGGGTCCATCTGCTGCGGGTTGAGCTTGAACTGAAGCCACATGGTGATCCCGAGCAGGATCGGCAGAACGCCGAGCGCGAGGAAGTGCGGCGGAGTGAAGTCGAGCAGACCGAACAGGTTGACCGGGGTCAGCGGGTCGGGCGCCGACAGATCCTTGATCCAGCCAATGAACGGCTGGTGGCGCATTTCGACGCTGACCAGCAGCACCTTGTAAAGCGCGTAGAACACCGGGATCTGGAGCAGGATCGGAAGGCAGCCTGCGGCCGGGTTGATCTTCTCCTCCTGGTACAGCTTCAGGATTTCCTGCTGCTGGCGCGCGCGGTCGTCCTTGAAGCGCTCCTGGAGCGCCTTCATCTTCGGCTGGATTTTGCGCATCGCCGCCATCGACGCGAACTGCTTCTGGGCGATAGGGAACATGATCAGCCGGACGATCAGCGTCAGGCAGATGATCGCGAAACCGAAATTGCCGAGCGCGTGAAACAGCCACACGAGCAGGCCGAAGATCGGGCGCATGAACCATTCGAACCAGCCCCAGTCGATCGACTTGGAGATTTTCGAAACTCCCGCATCCTCGTAGCGGTCGAGCCAGGCTTTTTCTTTGGCGCCGGCGAAGAGCCGAGAGTGTGTATTCAAACTCTGCCCCGGGGATACGATCGCGACAGGCTGAGCGAAATCAGCCTGATAACTTCCCGAGGCGGATCGCCGAAACTCGGCAGCGACGTTCGCATTTTCGGCGGGCACCAACGCAGCGAGCCAATACTTATCCGTAAATCCCAGCCAGCCGCCCGTTGACGTAAACGAGTTCACCCCTGGCTTTCCCGAGTTTCCGAAAAGCCGACCCCAGAATCCTGGCGTCTTCCCGTCCAAATTGTCGAACGTGACGTTGTAATCGGCCGTCCCGTCGAAGACCCCGATCGGCCCTACGTGGGCGGTCCAGGTATCGGGATCATTGGACCTACTTGCGCGACTGACTAGACCGATCGGCCGCACGGCCACGGGCTTGCCAGATCCATTGATCGCACGCTGATCCACGGTGAACAGATAGCCGTCGTCGACCGCAATCTTCATCTCGTAGCGCATGCCGTCGGTCATTTGCGTCGTGAGGGTCACCGGGTGGCCGGGCGCAAGCAGCTGACCGTCAGCCTGCCACACGGTATTGAGATCGGGAGCGGCCGTGCCTTGGCCGACCCAGCCGAACGAGGCGACGTAGGCTCCCGGCGACCCGAGCGGCGACA
This sequence comes from Sphingomicrobium sp., assembly GCA_045811385.1. Taxonomy (GTDB): domain Bacteria; phylum Pseudomonadota; class Alphaproteobacteria; order Sphingomonadales; family Sphingomonadaceae; genus Sphingomicrobium. Next base: position 8,752 of record JBJMUB010000058.1, read on the forward strand.
GCAGCCGCACCGGCGGCGAATTCCTCGCGATGGTCTGCTTCTGCCGAAGCAGGACGAGATCGTCGATCTGCGCGCCCTTGAGATTGAGCGAGCCCTGGAGCGAGGGAGTCTCGATCCGCACGCGCGGTGTCGCGCCGAGGACGGCCGCGCGGCTGCGGTTTGCGGCCGGTGTGGTGGGAACCGGCTGCGCCTGCGGCAGCGGTTGGGCCTTGCCGTTCTCGACCTTGGTGCTCGGTGGGTTCGACGCCGGGAAATATCTATTCGCCGCCCACGTCCAGCCGAGCAGGATGAGCGCGCTCAGCACCACCGCGAGGATCATGTTCCGGTTGTTGTCGCTCACCTAGTCAATCCTCGTCATGGCACTGGGTCGTGGCCTTGGCCGCCCCAGGGATGGCAGCGGCCGATGCGTTTCAGCGCGAGCCACCCGCCGCGGAGCGCCCCATAGCGTTCAAGCGCGGTGATCGCATAGGCCGAGCAGCTCGGCTGATAACGGCAGCTCGGCGGGAGCACCCGCGACGGACCCTTCTGCCACCCCCTGGCGATCAGGATGAGCAACTTGGCCAGCATCAGCCCGTCATTGCGAGCGAAGCGAAGCAATCCAGTCTGGATCGCCACGTCGCTGCGCTCCTCGCGATGACGACGCTTCGACTCACTTCCGCAAGCTTTCCAGCGCTCCGGCCAGCTCGGCTCTAAGCAACCCAAAATCGCGCTCGACGCCCTTGGCGCGGCCGATCATGACATGGTCGGAGCCGGCAAAACCCTTTGTCGGAACGATTTCGCGGGCGAGCGCTCGGAAGCGGCGCTTCATCCGGTTGCGAACCACCGCGCCCCCGATCTTCCTGGTGACGGTGAAGCCGACGCGCATCGCGGGGTCGGAATCCTCGCGGTTCCGGACCAGCAGGATGAAGCCGGGGGTGGGCACGCGCCTGCCGCCGTTGGCAGCGAGGAATTCCGCGCGCTTCTTGATCGTGACTAGGCGCTGAGCTTCTTGCGGCCGCGTCCGCGGCGGGCGTTCAGCACCTTGCGGCCGCCGACGGTCGCCATGCGGGCCCGGAACCCGTGACGCCGCTTGCGGACGAGATTGCTCGGCTGAAAAGTGCGCTTCATCGCTCATGCCTTAAGTCAAAGAAAAAGGGCCGCCCGAGAGGCAGCCGCTGTCGAGCGCGCCGATAGTAGAGGGACCGTGCCAAGTCAATTGTTGGTGCTCGCTTCCTCGGACTTTTCGAGCTGCTCCTGGACCTTGCGCAGCCGCTCACGGCGGAGCGCGCTGCGGCGGCGCAGCGCCAGGTCAGTCCACCGTCCGGGCGTGAACCGCCGTCCGAAGACGACCGGCCGCCAGCGCTTGAACCGAACGTAATGGCGCTTCGCCCACAGGCTGGTCTTGAGAACCAGCGCGAGGCCGATCCCGGCGACGATGATGCCACCGGGCCCGGGAATCACCCCGACCAGCGGCGAGACGACCAGCAACAGCACGCCGACGACGAACAGGCTCCACTCGACCACCGGGTGATCGATGAACCGCCGCCATTGGTCGCGTGTGATCATGTGACGTTGATTTGGTGAAACAACCATGTCGGTGCAAGGCGGCTTGCGAGAAAGGTCCACTGCGGTCTAGCTTCGATCCGCCGAGCTAGGGGGAATGTGCCTGCCGCTTCAGTGTTACCCGTCACCCCAGCGAGGGCTGGGGTCGATGTCAGCGCAACTCGCCTAACCTTCGAGGCATGGATGCCAGCCTGCGCTGGCATAACGAAGGCCGCGCGCTAGATGGCCGCGACCGTCGCCACCGTCGCCTATCTCGGCCTCGAGGCGCGCTCCGTCGAGGTGCAGGTGCAGCTGTCCTCGGGGCTGCCGAAGTTCACCATCGTCGGCCTGCCCGACAAGGCGGTCGCCGAAAGCCGCGAGCGGGTCCGCGCCGCGCTGGCGTCGATCGGCCTCGCGCTCCCGCCGAAGGTCATTACGGTCAATCTTTCGCCCGCCGACCTGCCCAAGGAAGGCTCGCACTACGACCTCCCGATCGCCTTGTGCCTGCTGGCCGCGATCGGCGCGACCGATGCGGAAACGCTGTCGCATTATGTCGTCGTCGGCGAGCTCTGCCTCGATTCGCGAATTGCCGCCTCGCCGGGCGTCCTGCTGGCCGCAATCCATGCTTCGTCGCTCGACAAGGGCCTGATCTGCCCGGCCGTCCAGGGCAGCGAAGCGGCCTGGGCCGAAGAGCTCGACGTGCTCGCCGCGCCCGACCTGCTCGCCCTGCTCGCCCATCTCAAGGGGACGACCCTGCTTCCGGCACCGCCGCCGGCCGAGGCCGAGCCGCCCGACGGCGGGCCCGACTTGTCGCAGGTCAAAGGACAGGAAGTCGCCAAGCGTGCGCTCGAGATCGCGGCCGCGGGCGGGCACAATCTGCTGATGAGCGGACCGCCGGGGGCCGGGAAATCGCTTCTGGCCGCCTGTCTTCCCGGCATCCTGCCACCGCTTCAGCCGAGCGAGGCGCTCGAAGTCTCGATGGTCGCCTCGGTCGCCGGCGAGCTTGGCGGCGGACGGATCAAGCGCCGGCGGCCGTTCCGCTCGCCGCACCACTCGGCTTCGATGCCGGCGCTGGTCGGCGGCGGGCTGCGCGTCCGCCCCGGCGAGATCAGTCTGGCGCACCTCGGCGTGCTCTTTCTCGACGAATTGCCCGAGTTCCAGCGGCCGGTGCTCGATTCGCTCCGCCAGCCGCTCGAGACGGGCAGCGTCAGCGTGGCCCGGGCCAATACCCACGTCACCTTCCCGGCTCGGGTCCAGCTGGTCGCGGCGATGAACCCGTGCCGCTGCGGCCATCTCGGCGATCCCGCGCTGGCCTGCAGCCGGGCGCCGCGCTGCGCCGCCGACTATCAGGCGCGGGTGTCGGGACCGCTGCTCGACCGCATCGACCTGCACGTCGAGGTGCCGGGCGTCTCGGCCGCGGACCTGACCCTGCCGCCGCCGGCCGAAGGGAGCGCCGAAGTCGCCGCTCGAGTCGCCGCAGCCCGCCAGGTCCAAGCCGACCGCTACAACGGCTCCGGATCGCGGACCAATGCCGAGGCCGGCAGCGAACTACTGGATCAGGTCGCGACGCCCGATGAGCCGGGGCGCAAGCTCCTCGCCGATGCGGCCGCCGCGATGCGGCTGTCGGCCCGCGGTTTCCACCGCGTGATTCGGGTCGCCCGGACGATCGCCGACCTTTCCGGCGCGGAGCAGGTTGGGCGAATCCACGTCGCCGAAGCGCTCAGCTATCGCCGTCAGGCACCGCGCAATTGAGGATTGTTTTACCTCGCAGGCTTAGTAGCATCGCGAACTCAACCGGGGGTGTGTTGCGTGAGCGAATTGAATCCGATCGAATGGGCGGTGCTGCCGCTTAGGAAATATGCCGACTTCTCCGGCCGCGCGCCGAGGGCCGAATATTGGTGGTTCTATCTGGGCACGATCGTCGTCCAGATCCCGCTGAGCATCGCCGACGAGGTCTTCGGCACGTGGAGCCCGCTTTCCACCCTGTTCAGTGTTGCAACCCTCATCCCGTGGCTCGCCGTGACGGTCAGGCGCCTGCACGACACCAACCGCAGCGGCTGGTGGCTGCTCGCTTTGTTCCTGCCGCTGATCGTGGTCGCGGTCGCGGCCGCAGCCGCGGTCGGGGCGAGCCTCGGCGGGCCCGGTTCGGGGCCGGGCGGCCCGATGCTGGTCACGATGATCGTCGCAATCATCGCGATGCTGGTCATCGGCATCACTCTGTTCGTGTTCATGGTCAGCGAGGGCACCGCCGGACCGAACGATTATGGCGACGATCCCTACGGGCCCGACAGCCTCGAGGAAGTCTTCGCCTGATGTCGCCGATCGGCTGGGCAGTTCGGCCGATCAGACATTATGCGGATTTCAAAGGCCGGTCGCCGAGAGCCGAATATTGGTGGTTCGCCCTGGCGGTCTCGATCCTCGGGTTCCTCTTTAGCCTAATCGACAAAGCGGTCGGCGAGCCCGTCGTGGGCATTTACGGCCCGATCTACCTTCTTGGACGCTCTTCCTCGTGATGCCTGGTCTCGCGGTCGTCGTTCGCAGGCTGCACGATATCGGGCGAACCGGATGGTGGGCCGTCCTCAAGGCCGGTAGCTATGCGTTCATCCTTACCGGCGCCACGTCGACCGGACTGGCGAAAATCGAGTCCAGCCTCAACGCATTGAATCCGGGGCTGTTTGGAGCACTTCTCGTGGCCTGGCTTGCCTGTGCGCTTGTGATGTTAGTCTTCATGGTCACCTCAGGGATGGAGGGGACTAATCAATACGGACCCGATCCGCACGGCCCCGATGAGCTCGAGCAGGTCTTCGCCTGAGGCATTGATGCCGATGGATGCCGCCGCTACCTAGGCCGGCGCGTGCCCCTGTGGCGGAATGGTAGACGCGCTCGACTCAAAATCGAGTTCCTTCACCGGAGTGTCCGTTCGAGTCGGACCAGGGGCACCACCGACGACTCTCGACCTTGGCCCAGAGGAGGCGCGGCATGGACCGGTTCAGCGGCGGGTGCCTGTGCGGCGAGGTGCGGATCGAAGCGTCGGGCCAGCCCTTCCGCGTGGGTCTGTGCCACTGCCTCGACTGCCGCAAGCATCACGGCGCGCTGTTCCACGCATCCGCCATTTTCACCGAGGACGCGGTTAAGGTCGAAGGCGCGACCCACGAATATCGGCAGCGGCACTTCTGCCCGAAATGCGGCTCGTCGGTCTTCTCGCGCAGCGGCGACGAGATCGAGGTTCACCTCGGCGCGCTCGACGCTCCCAATCAGCTCAACCCGACCTACGAGCTGTGGACGATCCGCCGCGAATCGTGGCTTCCGCCGTTTCCGCTCGAGCGGCGCTATGACCGCGACCGCGAGCGCTCCGGCCGCTCCGAGGATTAAGGCACGCCCCGCGGTTGACGCGAACCGCGCGCCCACGCCAAGAGTAACGCCGGCAAAGGGAAGCGGGCGGAACGGGATGCTGGCCAAGGACACTCCGGTGATCATCCTGTGCGGCGGGGAGGGCAGCCGGATCGCCGACGTCTCGGCCGACGCTGTCCCGAAGCCGCTGATCCGCATCGGCGACAAGCCGATCCTGTGGCACATCATGAAAATCTACGAGGCCCACGGCTTCTCGAACTTCATCCTCGCGCTCGGGCACCTCGGGTGGGAGATCAAGGATTATTTCCTCAACGAGCGGCTGATGGACTGCGACTTCCGTCTGGACATCGACGGCGACGATCAGCGCGTCGAGGTCCTCGGCGAACCGTCGCGGCGCAAGCGTTCGATCGTCTTCGCCGAGACCGGCGAGCGGACGCAGACCGGGGAGCGGATTGCGCGCTGCCGCAAATATGTCACGACGGACTATTTCATGGCGACCTACGGCGACGGGGTCGGTGACATCGACGTCGGCGCGCTCGGCCGTTTCGCCGTCGAGCACGGCAAGATCGGAACGGTGACCAGCGTCACTCCGGCCGGGCGGTTTGGCAATATCGAGGTCGCCGACGGCACGGTCACCGCGTTCAACGAGAAGCCCGATGCCGGCGGCGGCGCGATCAACGGCGGCTTCTTTGTCTTCAAGCGCGAGTTTTTCGACGTCGCCGACCGCTACGCCGACGTGATGCTCGAGCGCGAGCCGATGGACGACCTCGTCGCCCGCGGGGAGCTCGCCGCTTATCGTCACCCCGGCTTCTGGGAGCCGATGGACACGATGCGCGAGTACCGGCTGCTCAACCAGCTGTGGGACAGCGGCGAGGCCAAGTGGAAGATGTGGTGAGCTCGGCCGAAGCGCTGAGGAGCTTCGCCGGGCGCCGAGTGCTCATCACCGGGCATACCGGCTTCAAAGGCAGTTGGCTGAGCCTGTGGCTGACCCGGCTCGGCGCCCGGGTGACCGGCTTTTCCGATTCGATCCCCACCGACCCGAGCCATTATGCCGGGCTCGAACTCGAGCTCGACGACCGCCGCGGCGACATCTGCAATCCCGCCGCGATCGACGCGGCAATGGCGGAGGCAAGGCCCGAAATTGTCTTCCACCTCGCCGCCCAGTCCCTGGTGCGGAAAGCCTATGCCGATCCGCTGACGACCTATCGCGCGAACGTGCTCGGGACCCTCGCGGTGCTCGAGGCGGCGCGCCGCAATGGCGTCGGGTCGGTGATCGTCGCCACGACCGACAAGGTCTACCGCAACGACGAGAGCGGCCGGCGCTACCGCGAGCACGACGAGCTCGGCGGGTCCGACCCGTACAGCGCGTCCAAGTCCTGCGCCGAGCTGCTCGCCCGCTCTTATGGCGAGAGTGTCGCGCGCGATGGCGGCATGCTGATCGCCACGGTCCGCGCCGGCAATGTGATCGGCGGCGGCGACTGGGCCGAGGATCGGCTCGTGCCCGACCTGATGCGCGCCGCGTTCAGCGGAGCGGCGGCGGTCATCCGCAACCCCGAATCGACCCGGCCGTGGCAGCATGTGCTCGACGTGCTCGCCGGCTATCTCGCGCTGGGGGCGCGGCTGCTCGAGGGTCGCGCCGAGTTCGCCGAGGCGTGGAATTTCGGGCCGGAGTCGGAGGCCAGCATCCGCGTCCAGGACCTGCTCGACGCGGCGGCCGCGCAAATGCCTCAGGTCCGGGTTGAGACTCGCGCGGACGACAGCGGCCGGCATGAATCGGCGCTGCTCCAGCTGGATTCGACCAAGGCCATGACTCGGCTCGGGTGGAAGCCGCGGTGGGAAAGCGAGATGATCGGCCGGACGACCGATTGGTACCGGGCCTATTACGAGCGCGGCCGGATGATCTCCAACGAGCAGCTCGACGCTTACGAGGCGGCGCTCGCCTGATCATGGAGATCGTCCCGACCAGCATCGCCGGCGCGTTCGAGATCCAGCACGACGTGCGCACCGATTCCAGGGGCCGGTTCAGGCGCCAATATTGCGAGCGCGAGTTCGCCGCGGCCGGGCTCATTACCCATTGGGTGCAGGTCAATCATTCGGTGACTTTCGGGCACGGCGCGGTGCGCGGGATGCACTTTCAGCGTCCACCCCATGCCGAGGCCAAGCTCGTCAGCTGTCCGGTGGGCCGAGCGTTCGATGTCGTGGTGGATTTGCGCGCCGGCTCCGGCACCTTCCTTCGCTGGGCGTCGGTCGAGATCGACGAGGCCACGAGCTTCTACATTCCCGACGGCTGCGCCCACGGCTTCCAGGCGCTGACGGACGAGGTCCATCTCATCTACCAGCACAGCGCATATTATGCGCCGGCGGCCGAGGACGGCGTCCGCTTCGATGATCCGGTATTGGCCATCGCCTGGCCTTTGCCGGTCGGGCAGATCGCTGACCGCGACCGCTCGTTCGCTGCGATTGACGAGAACTTTCAAGGGGTTGTGGTGTGAAGTGCCGTCATTGCGGGAACGACCGTTTCATCCCGTTCGCCGACCTGGAAAATGCCCCACCGTCGAATGCGATGCTGACCGGGGCCAATCTCGACGCGCCTGAAATCTATTATCCGCTGGTCGTGGAGGTGTGCGACGTCTGCTTCCTCGCCCAGGTCGACGAGCACAAAAGCGCCACGGAGATTTTCGACTCGGACTACACCTATTTCTCGTCCTTCTCGCGCTCCTGGCTTGAGCATGCCGAGCGGTTCGCTGCGATGGCGACCGAACGGTTCGGACTGGGCGCGGGCTCACGCGTCCTCGAGATCGCGTCGAACGACGGCTATCTGCTGCAATATTTCCAAGAGCGCGGGATCCCGGTGCTCGGCGTCGAGCCGACCGCCAACACCGCCGAAGTCGCCGTGGCGATGGGCATTCCGACCATCGTCGACTTCTTCGGGAAACAGCTCGCCGAGAACCGGCTGGCGGACTTCGCGGACCTCATCGCCGGCAACAACGTCTTCGCGCATGTTCCGGACATCAATGATTTTTCCGCCGGGTTGAAGGCCGCGCTCAAGCCTCGCGGTGTGATCAGCCTCGAATTCCCCCACCTGCTGCGGCTGATCGAGCAGAGCCAGTTCGACACGATCTACCACGAGCATTTCTCCTACCTTTCGCTCGGGACCACCGAGCGGATCCTCGCTGCCGCCGGGCTGAAGGTGTTCGACGTCGAGCAGCTGCCGACCCACGGCGGGTCGCTGCGCGTCTTCTCCGCTCACGCGGATGACCCGGACAAGGCACGCTCGCCCGCGGTCGACGCGCTGCTTGCCGAAGAGCAAGCGGCGGGCCTGCGCGGACCCGAAGTCTATGTGGCTTTCCAGCCGCGGATCGAACGGATCCGCGCCGATTTCCTCCGTCTCCTGCTCGACCAGCGATCGGCCGGAGCGAAGGTCGCCGGCTATGGCGCCGCCGCCAAGGGCAATACCCTGCTCAATTATTGCGGGATCAAGGGCAGCGAGTTGATCCGCTTCGTCGCCGACCTCAGCCCCCACAAGCAAGGGCGCTTTCTTCCTGGCAGCCACATCCCGGTCGTTGCGCCGGATCGGATCGACGAAGAGAAACCGGACTTTATCGTCATCTTTCCGTGGAACCTGCGCGACGAGGTCATCGGCCAGCTCGGTCACGCGCGGAGCTGGGGAGCGAAGTTCGTCACCGCGATTCCGGAGTTGACGATCTTGTGACTCGAGTCCTGGTCACCGGCGCGGGCGGGTTCATCGGCAGCGCGATTGTCAGGCGGCTGGAGAGGGAAGGTCATCAGGCGATTGCATTCACCGGGGACCTGCTCACCGACGACCTGTCGGATCTCCACTCGACCGGCGCGACCCACTGCATTCATGCGGCCTGGTACACGAAGCATGCCGACTATCTGACCAACGAGATCAATCGCGCATGGGTCGCCGCGTCGCTTGGCCTCGCCCGGTCGTTCCCGGGTCGCTTCGTCGGCCTCGGGACATGCCTGGAATATGACGTGACCAATGCGGACGGCGCGTGCAGCGAGAGCCGAACTCCGCTTCGTCCCGAAACGCTTTACGCTCGCTGCAAGCTCGAATTGCTCGATGCTCTGGGACAGGCCGACGTGGATTTCGCCTGGGCGAGGATCTTTTTCGTCTACGGCCCGGGCGACCGCTTGGGGCGGCTGATTCCCGAAATGCTCGACCGGTTCCGGCGCGGCGAACCGGCCGGTCCGAGCTGTGGCGGCCTGCGTCGGGACTATATCCACGTCGACGACCTCGCCGGGCAGATCGTCCGAATCGCGACGTCCGACCTCATAGGGCCGGTCAACACGGGCACGGGACAAGCGCCGACCCTGTCCGATATCTACGCTGCCGGGGCTGCCGCCCTTGGCCGTCCCGAACTGGCTGAGATCAATACCGAGACCGGCGGCCAGCCGCGCCTGATCCAGGCCGACCTCGAACATTTTCGGTTGGCCGTCGGCGAACCATCGGCGAGGGGAATCGCCGAAGGCTTACGGGACCTTGTCGGGTGAAGCTGGCCGAGGCGCGGATCGGATACGCCGGCTACAGCCGCGATTTCACCGTCCCGGGCGACCGCCGCCGGTTCGCCGCTTACGCCGCGATCAAGGGTGTGGCGATCGAACGTGCCGAGCTGAGCCGTCCCTACGATCTCGCCTACGTCACCTACAGCAGCGATCTGCCGGCCTGGATCGAGCGCAAGCGGAGTCAGGGTGATGGCCTGAAGCTCGTGTTCGAGCTGGTCGACGCTTATTTCAATCAGACAGGCTTGGTTCGCCGGCTCCTCAAGGGCACCGGGCGTCGGTTGCTCGGAACCGAGACCCGCTTTTCCCCGGACCTCCGCCGAACCCTGATCGGCGCCTGCGAGGCGGCCGACGCCGTGATCTGCTCGACTGAGGAGCAACAGGAGGCGATCCGGCGGTTCAATCCCAACGTCTTCCTGAGCTTCGACTATTTCCGCGACGAGCTCGGCCCGCCCAAGGACAGTTACGAGCGATCCGGCAAGCTCCGCCTCGTCTGGGAGGGCCAGTCGACGACGCTCCCCAACCTTCAGGTCATCCGTGGGCCGCTCAACGACCTGAAGGACAAGATCGAGCTGCACGTCATCAGCGATCCCATCATCCATCGCTATTTCGCCCGGTTCGGGGCCTATCCATCAATGCGCGCGCTCCATGGGATCGAGTGCGCCAGACATTTTCATCGCTGGGACCAGGCGACCTTCTCTTGCCACATCACCGCGTGCGACGTCGGGGTCATTCCGATCCAGCGGTCGAACGCATTGTGGTGGGGCAAGCCGGAGAACAAGCTGGTGCTGCTGTGGCAATTGGGGATGCCGGTCCTGGCCACGGCGACCCCGGTCTATCGCCGGGTGATGGAGGCCGCGGGGGTCGAGATGACCTGCGCGACGCCGAACGAATGGGGCGAGCAGCTGGAGCGCCTGATCGGCGCGGACGGTCAGCGGCTAGAAGCGATCGGCCGGAAGTGCCGCGGCTTCGCCGAGCGCGCCTATTCGAAAGAGGAATTCGTCAGCCGCTTCGACAAGGCGTTGGCGGCGGTCGGCTTTTCGACCTAGCCGAGCAGCTCATTGTAGATGCGGTCATAGCGGTCGATCCCGAGGTTTACGTCGAACCAGCTGAGCGCCCGTTCGCGCCGCTCCTTGGCGTCGGCGGTGAGAGACTCGGCCTGATCCAGGGCGGCACCGTAGGCCGCGTCAGCGAACTCGCGCACCGCGGCTCCGCAGCCGATGTCATCAACCATCGCCGCGACATCGCCAACCCCGGCGTTGGTCACGATCGGCAGGCCGACCGCCAGCATCTCGCCCATCTTGGTCGGGGAGCTGGCGGTCTTCGAGAACACCGGCCGGATGAAGAAAATCCCGAGGTCGGCCGCGGCGAGCAGCTCGGGAACTTCCTGCCGGGCCGCGGCGGTGATGATCAGCCGGTCGGGATCGACGCCGCGCCCGGCAGCGGCAGCGCGGATCGATCGCGGTTCGTCGGGCGTGACGAACAGGAACTGGGCGTCGGCCTGCCGCGATGCATAGACTTTGAAGAAGTCCAGCATCTCGTCGAGCATGTACCACGACCCGAGCGAGCCGAGATAAGCCAGAACCGGTTGGCCCTCGCCGAGTCCGAGGCGCTCGCGAGCCAGTCCGCGCGACGCGTTCGTCGCCAGCGGAAATTGACCGAAGTCGACGCAGCACGGGATGACCGTGATCGCGGCCGGATCGGAGAGCTCCGGCCGGGTCAGGAGCTGGGCCTTGCCGGTCTCGGTCAGGCTGACGATGCGGTCGGCGCTTCGCAGCAGCCGCGATTCGAGCGCTTTGAAATACTTGTATACCGCCCGGTACAGCGGGTTGGCGAGGTTCCAGTTGTTTCCCTCGACCTTCTCGTCGGGCCAGAAGCCGCGCATGTCGAACAGCAATTTGACCCCGAAGCGGCGCTTGAGCGCCAGGCCCGCCCGAGCCGGGATGTAGCTGCGGCAATGGACGATATCGAATGGCTCTTCACGGTGAAGCGCGATGACCGTCCGTTCCAGCGCCGCCGCGTCGAGCGCCGACGACAGGATCGGCGGCTTCTTGTGATATTTAAGCGGCCGCCAGGCGATTCCGGCGCTGGCGCATACCTCGCGGATGTACTCGCCGGCCGTCGCAACGCGTTGCGGTTTCTCGCAGCTGAGGATGGTGATCCGATGGCCGCGTCTGGCGAGGCCGATGAGATAGGGCAGGACCTGCGATTGCCCGAGCGGGTCGGTGACGCCGTCGTAGGTGATATAGAGCACGCGGCCGCTCATTGGCCGCGCACCGGCAGGGCGGTGATTTCCACGCCGAGCTCACGCCGGGCGTAGCGCCGCGACATCGCCCCGATCAGTATCGCGCTGATCATCGGCGCCGCGGCGGCTCCGGCGCCGCCCCACGCCAGGGTCATTGGAATGGCCGCGGCGACGGCGGCCCCGACAGCAATCAGGTAGATCCGGATAAGGTCGCGTTCGCCGTCGCACATCGCGAGCAGGATCGGGCCCATCCCGAACAGCGCGTAGATGAGCTGGGCCAGCGTCAGCAGGAACAGCGGCAGCCAGGCATCGGCATAGGGCGCTCCGAAGATCCAGGCGATGAGCGGCTTGCCCGCGAGCCAGGCGCCGATCGCGATCGGCAGCATGATCGCCATCATTGCCGCGGCGGTCCACCGGAGCAGGCGCTGCAGCTCGCGCCTGTCATCCGACGCATGCAATCGCGCCAGGGTCGGCGCGAGCAGGATGTGGAAGATGGTGACGGGCATCGCGGCCAGCACCGCGCATGCGACGGCGACTCGGAACACGCCCAGCTCGACACCTGTCGAGAGCCATCCGACCAGGATCACGCCGTAGCTTCCGTCGAACTGCCGCAGGACGTCGACCGCGCCCAGCGGTAGCGCCGCCCGCAGCCATCCACTGATCGGTGCGGCGGGCCTCGTCGCCGGCATGGCTTGCCGCAGCCAATATGCACTGACGGCGACCGCGGCGAGCGCCGCTCCGTTCTGAATCGTGAGCGCGATGGCCGCGTTCATCTGCCGGCCCGCCAGCAGCAAGGCCCCGACGATCAGGAACGTCAGAGCGGGGCGGACGCTGATGTCCATCGACTGGCCCTTGAGCAGTGCGCCGAGGCCGCGCAGCTCGGCCGCCAGCAAGCCGGTGTAAGCGGTCAGCACGGTCAGCACGGTGCCCTCGGCAATCAGCATCAGGTCGAACCGCGACGCCCCAGCCAGCGCTCCACCGACGATCGCGAGCAGGGCAATGGCGCCGCCGGCGAGGGCGACGGCGAGGCCGAACTGCCGCACCAGGGCCCGCGCACCGCTCCAGTCGGAGTTCGCCGCACGGACGCTGAGCTCCCGCACCGCGAGCTGCGGAGTCCCGAGCTGCGCCACGGTCATGCCGACGGCGGCGACGGTCGTGACCAGACCGTAAATGCCGAACTCGGCCGGGCCGAGCATTCGCGCGAGCAGCACTCCGAGCGCGAAACCGCTGACCAGCCCGGCGACGCGCAGGACCAGGCTCCACAGCCCCGACCGGACGATCCCGTGCCGCCCGCCGAGCAGGGAGCGTCCCCCGGCGAACATCGTTCGAAGCCAACTCATGATTGCGCTTTGGAGCGGCAGCCCGCAGGCTTGCAAGGGATCGGCCGGTTTTGCGAGAGAAACGGCCAGGGAGATGTTGCTCATGGGGGGCAGAGTCAGACGGGGGTTGCTGCGGTTGAAGGCGTGGTGGGTGTTCGGCCACCGCCGCATCCACGTCCACGGCGATTTCACCGCGGTCAATCCGCGCAACATCCGGGTCGGGACCAACGTCGCGATCAATCACGGCGTCTTCTTGCTCGGCCATACGCGGATCACGATTGGCAATGACGTCGTCTTGTCCGCGCGCTGCATGCTGGTCGACGGCGGCCTGACGCTCGATGAGTCGAGACCGACCGTCGACCGCGCTCATTCGGGCGCACCGATCGTCCTCGAGGATGGCGCATGGATCGGCGCCGGTGCGATCGTGCTTGCCGGAGTGACCGTCGGCCGCAACGGGGTGGTGGGGGCGGGCAGCGTCGTCACCCGGGACGTCCCGCCCGGTGTGGTCGTCGCCGGAAATCCCGCCCGCCCGGTCAAATGACGGACCCGGCGATCGCGGCATCGTGAAGATCGGCGTGATCCTCGATGGGGCGACGCTCGCCCGCTGGCAGGCCGAGGGGCTCGAAACCCTGGCCGACGAGGCGGAGTTCGTGGTCTACAGCTGCACGACTCCGCCCCCCGCGACGCGGCGGCTGCGCCATGCTTTTTATTACCTGTTGAACCTGTTCACCGTCCGGAACCGGATGACTCGCCGCGTTTCCCTGCCCAGCGGGCTGCGCATCGTCCGCATCTGTCAGTTCGCGGCAGTGAGCGACGGCCGGTGGCAGTCGCTTCCGCGCAAGCTGCTCGACACGATCGCCGGCGACCGCCCGGCCGTGCTCGTGAAATTCGGCATGGGCCTGCTGAGGGTTCCTCCGGCCGAGCAGTTGGCGGTCCCGATCCTGTCCTTTCATCACGGCAACCCGGCAGAGTTCCGCGGGCGGCCGGCTGCTTTCTACGAGCTTGACCAGGGGCGGCCGGTGGTCGGGCAGGTTGTCCAGATCCTGTCCGATCGGCTCGATTGCGGGCGCATCGCCGCGGCGGCGGAGACCAAGGCGCTCGCGCATTCCTATCGAGCGACGCTGGTCGAGGCCTATCGCCATTCGCCGCTTCTCCTCGCGCCGGCGATCCGCGCAGCAGTCGCCGGCACGGCACGACACCCGGCGCAATCGGGACCGGCCTATAGCCTACCCGGGAATTGGATGGTGACGCGCTTTGTATTCGCCCGTTTTAGGGCCGCCGTGGCCCACGTCCTCTACGGACTGACCTACGAGAAGCGGTGGAGCGTCGCGACCGCGCCGGCGCCGAATCGGCCGACGGTCCCCAGCCTGACGGACAGGCTGGCCGACGAATCGTCGTGGACCGCGGTTCCGACCCCGCCGGGGTCGCGCTTCGTCGCCGATCCTTTCTTCCATCCCGACGGCGGTCTGCTGGTCGAGGCGATGAGCGCGGCGTCGGGGCGCGGCGTGATCGTCTATCATGGCGCCGAGCCGCGGCGGCTGTCGCGCCGGGGCGGGCATTTCAGCTATCCCGCAGTGGTCGACCGCTGGCTCGTTCCGGAGACGTCGGACTGGTCGCCGACGATGGCCTTTCCGCTCGCCGACGCGGGGCTCGGCGAGCCGTTCGAACTCGCTATCCCCGGCCGGCCGAGGCTGCTCGATCCGACTCCGTTTCGACACGGCGCCGGGCTGTTCGTGTTCGGCAATGTGGCGAGCGAAGGGCCGTCGGTCCTCCGACTGTGGTTCGCGGACACGCTCGAAGGCCAGTTCGAGGAGCATCCCGCCAGCCCCATTCGAATTTCGCCCAACGGCGCGCGAATGGCCGGGATTCCGATCGTGATGGAGGACGGCCTGGTCCGCGTCGGCCAGGATCTCCGGCGCGGCTATGGCGACGGAATCACGTTCTTTCGCGTGACGCGGCTCGACCGCCAGCACTACGAGGAGGAAGAGATCGGAATGTTCCGATTCGCCAACCGGCGCGGGCCGCACACGCTGAACCTCGGCCGAGGAGGAGACATGGCCTTCGACCATTATGTGGATTCCTTCTCCCTGCTCGCCGGACTGCGCCGCTGGAAAGAGCGGCGCGCGGCACGCCGCATCGGCGATTGAGGCGTTGACCCAGCCATGTGCGGAATAGCCGGGATCATCAGCCGCTCGCGGATCGACGAGCAGACGGTCGCACGGCTCATCGGCCCAATCGCCCATCGTGGCCCGGACGATCAGGGCATCTGGGTCGATCCGGATGCCGGCATTGGTTTGGGCCATCGGCGGCTATCGATCGTCGACCTGTCCCCGGCGGGCCGCCAGCCGATGGTCTCGGACGGCGGCCGTTTCGTGCTCACGCTCAACGGGGAGATTTACAATCATCCCGACATCCGCGCCGAGCTGGAAGAGCAGGGCGCCGTGCCGGGCGGGGGCTGGCGCGGCCATTCGGATACCGAGGTGTTCCTCCACGGCATTGCCACCTGGGGGCTGGCCGAAACGCTTCGCCGCAGCGCCGGCATGTTCGCCTTCGCCCTGTGGGACCGCAAGCGGCGGACGTTGGCGCTGGTCCGCGACCGCTTCGGCGAAAAGCCGCTCTATTACGGCTGGGCCGGCCGCGATTTCCTGTTCGGCTCCGAGCTCAAGGCGCTTCGGGTTCACCCGGGCTTCGACAATCCGATCGATCGCCGAGCCGTGCGGCTGTTGGCCTCGCGGACCTACATTCCGGCGCCGCTGTCGATCTACGAACGCGTCTTCAAGCTGCCCCAGGGTTGCATCCTGACCCTCGACTCGGCCGCGGCCGGCGATCCGCTGGCTGAGCCGCCGCGAGAAGGCCAAAGCGGCGGGCTGACCCTCGAGCGATACTGGTCCTACCGGCAAGTCGTGGAACGGGGGCTCGATCAGCCGATCCGCGATGAGGCCGAAGCGCTCGATGAGCTCGAACGGTCGCTCGCGACGTCGATCCGCGGGCAGTCGATGGCCGACGTCCCGGTCGGCGCCTTCCTCTCCGGCGGCATCGACAGCTCGACCATTTGTGCCCTGTACCAGAAATATTCGACCGTCCCGGTGCGCACCTTTTCGATCGGATTCGAGGAGGCCGGATATGACGAAGCGACCGCAGCCAAACGTGTCGCCGATCATCTCGGGACGGTTCATCACGAACGTTATGTAACGGTCCGCGAAGCGCGGGACGTAATTCCGGCCTTGCCGGAAATGTTCGATGAGCCGTTCGCCGATTCGTCGCAGATCCCGACCCATCTCGTCAGCCGGTTCGCCCGCGAGCAGGTGACCGTCGCCTTGACTGGAGACGGCGGCGACGAACTTTTCGCCGGGTACAATCGGCACTTCGCGGCGCCGCGGCTGTGGCGGCAGCTCCAAAAAGTCCCGCCCTCCATCCGCTCGGCGACGGGGCGAACGCTGGGCCGAATCCCGTCGCGCTTCTGGAGCGGTGCCGCAGCGGTTCTGCCGGGCCACTACCCGCCGCACATCGGCGCGAAGCTGCAAAAAGCGTTCCGACTGGCCGCCTCGGCGGGCAGTTTCGGCGATGTCTACGGCAGTTTCCTCGACGAATGGAGCCACGAGCCGTCGCCGGTAACCGGCGCGGAACAGGCGCCGGGCGCGCTCGATTTCGACCTTGGCTCGAATGTCCCGGACTCGATCCGGATGATGTATTGCGACGCCGTCACCTACCTTCCCGACGACATCCTTGCGAAGGTCGACCGGGCATCGATGGCCGTTGCGCTCGAGACCCGCGTGCCGTTTCTCGATCATCGCGTCGCCGAGGTTGCCGCTCGCATTCCCCTCGAGTGCAAGATCCGCGACGGACGCGGCAAGCACATCCTCCGCCAGCTGCTCTACGGCCTCGTTCCGAGCGAACTGGTCGAACGTCCCAAGGCGGGCTTCGCGGTTCCCGTCGGCGAATGGCTCAAGGGCCCGCTTCGGAGCTGGGCCGAAGACCTCCTCGATCCCGGCGCGATGAGCGCCGACGGCTGGTTCGATCCGGACATCGTGCAGCGGCGATGGCGCGATCATTTGACCGGCCGCCGTGACTCGACGCCGGCGATCTGGGCGATCCTGATGTTCCAGGCCTGGCTGAAGGCCGGGCGAGGCGCCGCGGCGGAAGCGGCCTAGCCGGCAACACTTCGTTCAGCCCCTCCTGCTTATGGTTGGCCGAATTAGGGGAGGGCCAATACGTGCGACTGCGTAACATCGTCGCGGCAACCGCGTTGCTGGCCGGCTCGGCCGGCGCTTCGACTCTGGTCATTCCGAAGTCGACGGCGGTCGCGATGCGGATCGTGATGCTTCATAACCAGGTGCGCGGCGCTGCCGGGGTTCAGCCGATCTATTGGGACTCGGCGCTTGCCGCGGCGGCCGATCGCTATGCCGCACAACTGGCGCAGACCGGCAGCTGGGGCCACTCGCCGCAGTCGACCCGCCGCGGCCAGGGTGAGAATCTGTGGATGGGTACCCGCGGCGCGTTCAGCGTCGACCAGATGGTCGGCGCGTGGGCGTCGGAAGGCCGGTTGTTTCGCGCCGGGCGCTTTCCGCAAGTGAGCCGGAACGGAAGCTGGGAACAGGTCGGGCATTATTCGCAGATGATCTGGCCGGGCAGCGTGCGCGTCGGGTGCGCGGTGCGCTCGTCGGCACGCAGCGATTATCTGGTGTGCCGTTATTCGCCCGCCGGAAATGTCATGGGAATCACAGTTCCTTAACATAGGTGTGGTCGAAAAACGGCAGAAGACTGAAAAAATTTGATCGACGAGGTTGGCACGCAACTTTGTATTGGTTTATTGGTTGTCGGGGCTTAGGGGACGATTCAGATGGGGGATCAACCCCGCAACGCCGGGAGAAAATTGATGGCGAGTGTGCGGTTTAAGTCAATGGTTGGGCTCATGGTCGCTGGGTCCATGGTGGTTAGCACCACCGCGGTTGCAGCGGCTCCTTCGGTTCCTGCTCAGCAGGTGGATCCGTGGGCGGCATTGTCGGTGCTGAGCGCTGGCGCACCCGCGGCCGCGTTGTGCGGCGCTGCGGCGACGGCCGGCCAGGCTCCAGCGGCGGGCTGCGTCCTTCCGGCTACGGACGCTCCGGCAGTTGCGGTTGCACCGCCTCCGCCGACTCCGGTTCCGCCGGTCGAGCCGGTTGGCGGTGGCGGCCTCGGCATTTCGCCGCTGTGGCTGGCGCTCGGCGCGCTCGCACTCGGCGCGGCGATCTATTTCCTGCTGATCGACGACGACGACCACGCCGAAAGCCCCGATTGATCCGATCGGTCGGTTGTGTTGCATGATCTGATAAGGGGATTGGCGTTATGAGGACTTTTCTCTCCGTTTCACTGGCGATCGCCGCCGTTGGAATTCCGGCCGCTGCGCTGGCCCAGGCGTGGACGCCTGGTTCGGAAATCGTCGGCCAGTCGGTCCAGGTTACGACCAATGGCGTGACCAACACCGTCTATCTCGATGCCGGCGGTTCGGCTCGGATCGTCACTCCGGGCGGCAATACCGTTCCCGGCACCTGGACTGCGGCCAATGGCCAGTTGTGCCTCAACAACGGCAGCGCTCAGGAATGCTGGCCCTATGCCGCGCCGTTCCAGGCGGGGCAGCCGGTCACTCTGACCAGCAGCTGCAATTCGACGTCGACGTGGCTCGCCGCTTCGACCAACGCTCCGCCGCCTCCGGCGGGCCAGCGCGGCGAACGCGGCCGCTAAGCCGCTTTCACGGGCTCGATTAAAGTTTCGCGGTCGCGTCCTCGGGCGCGGCCGCGAATTTTTTGCGCAGCGCCTCCATCGATGGATCGTGCGTGAGGTCGAGATGGAGCGGCGACACCGCGACGAAGCCGTCGGCGATCGCCTCCAGGTCGGTCTGATGACCGGGCGTTTGGACCATCGGCCCCAAGCCGAACCAGTAATAATCATAGCCCCGCGGGTCGGTCCGCTGGACGATCCTTAAACGGCCGTAGTCGCGAAGGCCCTGCCGGCAGACGCGGATCCCGCGCACCTCTTCCGGCGGCAGCGCCGGGAAGTTGACGTTGATCAGCGTCCCCGGCTCCATGTTGAACTCGACGAGCGGGGCCAGCGTCCGCTCGGCCCAGGCTTCGGCCGCCGCGAAGGGCACGGTGTCGCCCATGCCTTCGCGCGAATAGGCCTGGCTGAGCGCGATCGAGGGCACTCCCGCTAGCGCGCCTTCCATCGCCGCGGACACGGTGCCGCTGTAGGTGACGTCCTCGGCGAGGTTCGCGCCGCGATTGATCCCCGACATGATCAGGTCGGGCGGCGAGTCCTTCATGACGTGCGCGAGCGCGAGCATCACGGCATCGGTCGGTGTGCCGGTGACCGAATAGCGGCGGTCGTCGTGCCGACGCAGCCGGACCGGGGTGGTCAGGGTCAGCGAGTGGCCTGCGCCAGACTGTTCCTCGGTCGGAGCGACGATCCAGACGTCGTCGCTGAGCTTGCGCGCGGCCGCTTCCAGCAGCCTTAGGCCGCGGGCGTTCACGCCGTCATCGTTGGTGAGCAGAATTCGCATGGTCGAGCCTATGGCGGGCGCCACCCGGGGACGCAATGCCGGGCGGATTGCGCCATATTCGCAACAGGTTGGCGATTTCTTCACCACTCCCCGGTAAGCGCTTGTTCAGGCCGGGCGCCCTATCTATAGGCCCCGGTGGGGACGCGTGGCCGACCCGGCTGTAAGTCACGGGAAAGTCATCGGTAAATCGCCTCCGGCTGCACCGGTTGGCCGGCCGCAGCAGGTGGCAGGCGTAACTTGGGCTTCGGCTGCTCGCCGGGCCCAGCGGGGAGGGGACGGGAATGGCGACGGCTTTAGTCGACCTTTATGGCGGCGACGACTTCGAACGATTTGATCGGCTGATACTCGCGGAAGCCTATCGGCCTTCCGACCGCGAAGAATTCATGTGCCCGAAACATCGGGCTTATTTTTTGCGCAAGCTCAAGGACTGGAAGGAAGCGATCATCGAGGAGTCGCGGGCGACCATGGCCCAGCTCCAGCTCGATTCGCTGCGCGAGCCCGACATCGCCGACCGTGCCTCGAGCGAGACCGATTGGTCGATCGAGCTCCGCACCCGCGACCGCCAGCGCAAGCTCATCGCCAAGATCGATTGCGCGATCCGTCGCCTGTACGAGGGCGAATATGGTTATTGCGAAGTGACCGGTGAGCCGATCTCGCTGGCGCGGCTCGAGGCGCGTCCGATCGCGACAATGACTCTTGAGGCGCAGGAGCGCCACGAGCGGATCGAAAAGGTTTCGCGGGACGACTGAGGCCGTCCCGCGGAAGCGGCTCGCCTAATGCGTGTAGTGGCCGGCGAGCTCGTCCTTGATCCGTAACTTTTCTTTCTTGAGGCGGTGGAGAAGGTCTTCGTCCGGATGCGGCCGATGCTCTTCCTCGTCGATCAGCGTGTGAAGCGCCTGGTGCTTCGACTCGAGAGCATCGACCTGTGCCTTGTCCATGGGTGCCATTCCTTTCGCGGCTGCGATTGACGACCAGGCAATAAACCACGAATCATCACATTTGTCTTGACCGATCTCACGGCTCGCCGGGCGTGGCGCGCGGATCGTCGTTCCTGGCGGCGGTGCTTTGCTGTACGATCGACGGCGATGAACGACGACGATCCGGGCCCCGACCTGGACAGCCTCAAAGCCCAGCACCGGCGCCTCGACCAGGAGATTGCGGCGCTGTCCGCCGAGCACGGACCGGACCAGCTCGAGATCGCGCGCCTCAAGCGGCGCAAGCTGCATCTCAAGGATCAGATCGAGCGGATCGTCGATTCCAATATCCCGGACATCATCGCCTGACGGCGATCGCCATGAGGCGTCCCGGAGTGGGACATTTCGAGCGATTTGGGTGTCCCCTCGCGCACCTCGGACGTTTTCAGAGCGAGCCAACGATGGCACGGTAAGGGTGATGGACGAATCGGACCTTCCGCAGCTGCAAGTGCGAATCACCTCGCGGGTGATCGACTCGCTCTATACCGAGGCGATGCTGCTCGCCGACGAGGCGCGCTCCTATTTCGACGACGTCGGCCGCAACGACCGCGCCTCGCTCGAGCCGTTCGCGCGGGTCGGCTTTGCCTGCGAGTCACTGAAGGTCACGACGCGGATCATGCACATCGTCGCCTGGCTCCTGACCCAACGGGCGATCGAATCGGGCGAGATCGGGCTGGCCGACGGTCGCCGCCCGGAGCGACGCCTCGGCCACGCCGCGGAGAGCGATCCGGCGGTGGTCGAGCAACTGCCCGATTCGGCGCAGCGGCTGATCAACGCGAGCTCCGATCTCTACGCCCGGATCAGGCGCATCGACGAAGGCCAGATCGAAACCGAGATCCCGCAGAGCCCGGCGCGCGCCCTGATGGGCCGGCTGGAGCGAGGCCTCGGCGGCCACCCCTAGCCGAGGCCCAGGCGGGCCTTCGCCGCGGCATATTGCGCGGCGAGCTGATCGACGAAATCGCTGGCCGGCTGGACCCGGTCGATCACTCCGATCCCCTGGCCCGAGCCCCAAATGTCGCGCCACGCCTTAGCCTTGGCCGAGCCCTCCGCGCCGCCGAACTTCATCGTGTCGAGGCTGCCCGCGGCGAGCGCGTCGGGATCGAGCCCGGCGTTGACGATCGATGAGCGCAGATAATTGCCGTGAACCCCGGTGAACAGATCGGAATAGACGATGTCCGAGGCGCCGCTGTCGACGATCGCCTGCTTGTAGCCGCCGGGCGCATTGGCTTCCTCGGTCGCGATGAACGGCGAGCCGACATAGGCGAGGTCGGCCCCCGCCGCCTGCGCCGCCAGCACCGAGCCGCCGGTGGCGATCGCTCCGGACAGGATCAGCGGCCCATCGAACCATTCGCGGATCTCCTGGATCAAGGCGAACGGCGACCAGCGTCCGGCGTGCCCGCCGGCGCCCGCGGCGACGGCGATGACCCCGTCCGCGCCTTTCTCGACCGCTTTGCGCGCGAAGCGGTCGTCGATCACGTCGTGGAGCGTGATCCCGCCCCACGAATGGACCGCCTCGTTGAGCTCGACCCGCGCCCCCAATGAGCTGATGACGATTGGCACGTTCCACTTGGCGCACACCGCCATGTCGTGCTCGAGCCGGTCGTTGGAGCGATGGACGATCTGGTTGACCGCGAATGGCGCCGCGGGGCGTTCAGGATGATCGCGATCCCACGCGGCCAGCGCTTCGCTGATCTCGTGCAGCCATTCCTCGAGCAGTTCGGCTGGCCGCGCGTTGAGCGCCGGGAAGCTGCCGACAATCCCGGAAGTGCACTGAGCGATCACCAGGTTCGGGTTGGAGACGATAAACAGCGGTGCGCCGATCACCGGAATCCGGAGGTTCTGGAGGATCGGCGGAAGGCTCATCGGCCGGCAGCTATAGCCGATGATATTCCCGATACCATTGCACGAACCGCGGAACGCCTTCGTCGATCGTCGTCGCCGGCTGAAAGCCGTGGTCGCGCTCGATCGCGCTGATGTCGGCGAAGGTTTCCTTGACGTCCCCGGGCTGCATCGGCTGGCGCGACAGGACGGCCCTCTTGCCCGTCGCTAGCTCGAGCAGCTCGACGACCCGCATCAGGTCCTCGCTGCGGTGGTTGCCGATATTGTAGACGGCGTGCGGTGCGGTGCTGCCGCCGGCCTTCGTCTCGCCATCGTCGGCGGGCGGGGAATCGAGGCAGGCGACGACGCCGCGCACGATATCGTCGATGTAGGTGAAGTCGCGGCGCATCTCGCCCCGATTGAACAGCGGCAGCGGCTCGCCTGCGAACAGCGCCTTGGTGAAGATCCACATCGCCATGTCCGGCCGGCCCCACGGTCCGTAAACCGTGAAGAAGCGCAGCCCCGTTGCCGGCAATCGGTAGAGGCTCGAGTAGGATTCGCTCAGCAGCTCGTCGGCCTTCTTGGTCGCGGCATACATCGACAACGGGTGATCGACGCGGTCCTCGACCCGGAACGGCAGCGTCTGGTTGCCGCCGTAGACCGAGGACGACGAGGCGTAGACGAAATGGCTCGACTGCTGTTGCCGGGCAAATTCCAGCATGTTGCAGTGGCCGACCAGGTTCGACCGAACATAAGCGGCCGGATTTTCCATGCTGTAGCGGACGCCGGCCTGGGCGCCGAGATGGACGATCCGGTCAAACTCCGCGTCGGCGCCGAACGCGTCCAGCGCCTCGGCGTCGGCGAAATCGATGTGCTCGAAGCGAAAGCGGTTGTCGAACCGGCTCGACAGCCGCTCGAGCCGCGCCCGCTTGAGCGTCGGATCGTAATAATCGTTGAGATTGTCGATCCCGACAACCTCGTCGCCCCGTTCGAGCAGCACTTGGGCGGTCGCGGACCCGATGAAGCCCGCGGCCCCTGTCACCAACACTTGCATGCCGCCCCCTTAGGGGGTGCAGTCGGGACCGCAAAGGCCCTAGAGGCGAGTCCATGGAGCGCAGCTGGACTTTCGCCATCGACCGCGGCGGAACGTTCACCGACGTCGTCGCGCGCTCGTCCGACGGCCGGCTGCGCGTCGAGAAACTGCTGTCCGAGAACCCCGGGCGCTATGACGACGCCGCGCTCGAGGCGATCCGCCGCGTGCTCTCGGAGGAGGGCGGCGCGGTCGGCGAAGTGCGGATGGGAACGACCGTCGCGACCAACGCCTTGCTGGAACGCAAGGGCGAGCGGGTCGCGCTGGCGATTACCCGCGGTTTCGGCGACGCGCTGCGGATCGGCTATCAGGCGCGGCCGGAAATTTTCGCGCGGCACATCATCCTTCCGACGATGCTGTACGAGCGCGTGGTCGAGATCGACGAGCGGGTCGGCGTCGACGGCGAGGTCCTGACCGCGCTCGATGAGGACCAGGCGCGCCGGGCATTGGCCGAGATTCGCTCAAGCGGCATCGAATCGCTCGCGATCATCCTGATGCATGGCTGGAAATGGCCCGGGCACGAAACCCGCCTCGGTCAGATCGGGCGGGAGCTCGGCTTCACCCAGGTTTCGGTCAGCCATGAGGTCGCGCCGCTGATCAGGCTGGTCGGGCGCGGCGACACGACGGTCGTCGACGCTTATCTGTCGCCGGTGCTTCGTCGCTACGTCGACCGCGTCGCGGCGGGGCTACCCGATGATGGCGACCTCCATTTTATGCAATCGAACGGCGGTCTTGCCGGGGCCGGCGCGTTCCGCGGCAAGGACGCGATCCTGTCCGGCCCGGCGGGCGGCGTGGTCGGAATGGTGGCCGCGAGCGAGCCGCATGGCGCCGAACGGCTGATCGGCTTCGACATGGGGGGCACGTCGACCGACGTTTCGCACTATGCGGGCCAGTTTGAGCTGGCCGACGAGAGTGTCGTCGCTGGAGTCCGAATCCGGGCGCCGATGATGCAGATCCACACGGTCGCCGCGGGTGGCGGATCGATCTGCCGGTTCGACGGAATGCGCTTCCGGGTCGGCCCCGAAAGCGCCGCCGCGAACCCGGGACCGGCTTGCTACCGCAACGGCGGGCCGCTGACGGTCACGGACTGCAACCTGGTTCTCGGCAGGATCGATCCCGAGCAGTTTCCGGAGGTGTTCGGGCCGAACGGCGATCGGCCGCTCGATGCGGACGCCGCGCGGGCGCGGCTGCGGGAAATCGCCGATGAGCTCGACGGCAGCCGATCGCTGGAAGAGATCGCCGCAGGGTTCCTCGAGATCGCGGTCGACAACATGGCTGCCGCGATCCGTAAGATCTCGATTGCTCGAGGCCATGACGTCACGCGCTACGCGCTCGCCTGCTTCGGCGGCGCCGGCGGCCAGCACGCTTGCGCGGTCGCCGACGCGCTCGGCATGGAGCGGATCCTGATCCATCCGCTCGCCGGTGTGCTGTCGGCGTATGGCATCGGCATCGGCGACGTGAAGGCGATCCGCGAGGTGAGCTGGCTGAAGCCGCTCGCCCAGGATTTCTCCGAAGCGCTGGCGGAACTGGACCGCCGGGCTCGCGAGGCCCTGATCGAGCAGCGCGTCCATGCCGAGCGGATCGCATTGAATCGCCGCGCGCGGCTGCGGACCGCCGGGAGCGATACAACGATCGAAATCCCCATGGGAGCGATCGACGAGATGCATGCGGTCTTCTCTGATCTCCACCGTCGTCGCTTCGGTTACTGGGACGAGGGCGCCGACGTGATCGTCGATGCACTGGTGGTCGAGGCGGTCGGAAAATCCTCTCCGGAACGGGGAGGGGAACCGGTCGCGAAGCGGACGGTGGTGGGGGCCCACCGTGGCGGCGACCCGATCGTGGGTCCCCACCACCATCCTGCGGATGGTCCCCCTCCCCGTCCCGGGGAGGAACTAACCGGCCCCGCCCTGATCTTCGATCCCACCTCGACCATTGTCGTTGAACCCGGCTGGACCGCGAAACGCGCCGAGGACAGCACGCTCGTTCTGACCCGCGCCGTCGCGCTCAATCGCGCCAGGGCCATCGGCACCGATGTCGACCCGGTCCGGCTCGAAATTTTCAACAACCTGTTCATGGCCATCGCCGAGGAAATGGGGGTCGCGCTGCAGGCGACGGCGACGAGCGTCAACATCAAGGAGCGGCTCGATTTCTCCTGCGCGATCTTCGACCGCGACGGGGCGCTGATCGCCAATGCGCCGCACATCCCGGTGCACCTCGGCTCGATGGGCGAAAGCATCCGCCGGATCATCGACACCCGCGGTGAGGGCAGGGACGGTCGCGGCATCCGCCGCGGCGACGCCTACGTCCTCAACGACCCTTATCGCGGCGGGACTCATCTGCCCGACATCACCGTGATCGTTCCGGTGTTTTACGGGGACGATGCGGACCCGTCGGCGTTCGTCGCCGCGCGCGGCCATCACGCCGATATCGGCGGGATCGCGCCCGGTTCGATGCCGCCCGACAGCCGCTCGATCCATGACGAAGGGGTGCTGATCAACAATGAGCTGCTCGTCGACGAAGGCCATTTCCGCGAAGATGATATCCGCGGTCTCCTGGCGTCTGGCGACTGGCCGGCGCGCAGCCCCGACCGCAATCTCTCCGACCTAAGGGCGCAGCTCGCCGCATGCACCCGGGGTGCCGAGGTGCTGGCCCAAACCGCGCGCGACTACGGGCCTGAAGTCGTCGCCGCATATATGAACCACGTTCTCGCGAACGCCGAGGAATCGGTCCGGCGTCTGCTCGACCGGCTCGACGACGGCGCGTTCGATTATGGAATGGACAATGGCGCGCAGGTTCGGGTTCGAATTACCATCGACAAGGCCGAGCGATCGGCGACGTTCGATTTCACCGGCACAAGCGAGCAGCTGCCCGATAATTTCAACGCGCCCTATTCGATCGTCCGGGCAGCCTCGCTCTACGTCGTGCGCACTCTGATCGACGACGCGATCCCGATGAACGACGGCTGTCTGCGGCCGATCAACCTCGTGGTGCCCGAAGGCTCGATGCTCAACCCAAGCTACCCGGCGGCCGTCGTTGCCGGCAACGTCGAGACCAGCCAGGTCGTGACCGACGCCTTGTTCGCCGCGACCGGGCGGCTTGCTCCGAGCCAGGGGACGATGAACAATTTCACCTTCGGCAATGAGCGGCACCAATATTACGAAACCATCTGCGGAGGCTCGGGCGCAGGACCGGATCATGACGGGACCAGCGCGGTTCAGACCCATATGACCAACAGCCGGCTGACCGACCCCGAGATCCTCGAAAGTCGCCTGCCGGTGCGGCTCGACCAGTTCGCGATTCGCCGTGGGTCGGGCGGGCTGGGTGGGCACAGGGGCGGCGATGGCGTCATCCGCGCCGTGACCTTCCTCGAGCCGATGCGCGCCAACATCCTCGCCAATCGCCGCCGCGTCCCGCCCAGCGGCATTGCCGGCGGCGCCGACGCGCTGCCCGGCCGCAACTGGGTCGAGCGCGCCAATGGGGCAGTCGAGATGCTGAGCGCAACCGCTTCGGCCGAGATGGACGTGGGCGACCGTTTCGTGATTGAAACGCCGGGCGGCGGCGGCTTCGGCAAGGAGGGCGGATGATCGATTATTGGCCGCTGATCGGCATCCTGCTGGTCGTCGTCGGCTTCGCGCTGCGGTTCAATCCGCTGCTGGTGGTGTTCGTCGCGGCGATCGTCACCGGCCTGCTTGCCGGAATGGATTTCCTCAAGGTGCTCGGCGCCGTCGGCAAGGGCTTCAACGATAACCGGTTCGTCACCATCCCCTACATCGTCCTGCCGGTCATCGGCCTGCTCGAACGCTTTGGCTTGCAGCAACGGGCCCGAACCCTGATCGGCCGGGTCCGCGGCGCCACCGCCGGGCGGTTGCTGATCGTTTATCTCGGCCTTCGGCAAATCATCGCCGCGGTCGGGCTGAAGGACGTCGGCGGCCATCCGCAAATGGTGCGGCCGCTGATCGCGCCGATGACGGTCGCCGCCGCCGAGAAGCAGCACGGGCCGCTCGACGAAGCGACCGACGAGCGGGTGAAGGCGATGTCGGCGGCGACCGACAATATCGGCCTGTTCTTCGGCGAGGATATCTTCCTGGCGATCGCCTCGATCCTGCTGATCCAGGCGTCGATGGCCAGCTTCGGCATCCAGCTAACGCCGCTGCAACTGTCGGTGTGGGCCATCCCGACGGCAATCTGCGCCTTCCTGATCCACGGCTCGCGGCTATTGTGGTTCGACCGCCAGCTGGGGGGAGGCGGCAAATGATCGACCTCCACTGGCTTTACCTGCTCGCCGGCGCGGTCTTCGCCGCCTTCGCCATCCTCAGCGCGCGAGACGGCACCAACCCCA